>CAYQXN010000001.1:0-48936 GCA_964421585.1 uncultured Ruminococcus sp.
AAGACCAAGACCTGTAACCTCACGAACTGCCTTGATAACAGCAATCTTGTTGCCGCCAGCAGACTTAAGGATTACATCAAACTCTGTCTGCTCAGCAGCAGCAGCGCCTGCATCAGCAGCAGGACCTGCAACAGCAACTGCAGCAGCAGCTGATACACCAAACTCATCCTCTACAGCATGTACAAGCTCTGAAAGCTCAAGAACTGTGAGGCCTTTTAATTCTTCAATAATAGCAGTAATTTTTTCTGATGCCATTTTAATTTACCTCCGATATAAATAAGTTAATTTTAAAATTCAATTTGCAGATTACTCTGCTGCAGGAGCTTCCTCAGCGGGAGCGTCTGCTGTTTCCGCAGGAGCCTCCTCAGCCTTTTCGGCTGTACAAGCTTCTACTCCGCCCTTATCAACAACAGCCTGTACGGCACGTGCGAAAGAAGCGATTGGCGCCTGGAATGCACCAAGCACGTTTGCAAGAAGAACTTCTCTTGTCGGGAGCTTTGAAAGAGCTGTGATTGTATCTATATCAACTACAGCGCCGTCAAGATAACCTGACTTAACTTTGAAGTTATCGTGCTCCTTTGCATAGCCGCAAAGAATTCTTGCTGCTGCTGCATATTCACTGTCGCTTGTGGCAATAGCTGTTGTTCCTTCAAGAACAGGCTTTATGCCCTCAAGACCAACCTCATCACAAGCACGTGAGAGAAGAGTATTCTTAACAACAGTATATTTAACGTTGTTCTCACGAAGCTCCTTTCTGAGCTTTGTGTCATCCTCGGTATTGATACCCTCGTAGCATACAACTACGCCTGTTATAGAACCCTTAAGTCTCTTTGCAAGCTCAGCAACAATTGTTTTTTTCTGCTCTAAAACACTTTGACTTGGCAAGATTAAATTCACCTCCAAAATAATTTATACTAACAGCCGATAAAATACTATAATGATTTATAGACGCATTTATCGGATATTAGTTTTACGCAGTTCAAAAAACAGCCGTCCGAACCTCGGACGGCTGCAAAAATACAAAACAAGTATAATTTGCATCTTCCTCGGCAGGCGGGATTTCCCTTTATGCTAATGCACCTGCTGTCTTTAGAACAGCGAATTTATATATTCACACAAAAGTGTAAATAATCAGGTTATGAAATTATACGCTAAACTTCACCGGGTTAATTCTTACGCTCGGACCCATTGTTGAAGTAACGGCAACTGAGCGGATATACTGACCCTTTGAAGCCGCCGGCTTAGCCTTAACAACAGCGTCCATAAGAGTGTCAAGGTTTTCGCCGAGCTTTGCTGCGCCGAAGCTAACCTTGCCTATTGGGCAGTGAATAATGTTTGTTTTGTCAAGACGGTACTCAATCTTACCGGCCTTAGCTTCTTTGATAGCCTTAGCAATGTCAGGAGTAACAGTACCTGCCTTGGGGTTCGGCATAAGACCGCGAGGACCGAGGATTCTACCAAGACGACCTACAAGACCCATACAATCAGGAGTTGTAATAAGCACATCAAAGTCCATCCAGTTTTCCTGCTGAATCTTCTGCGTCATATCCTCAGCACCAACATAGTCAGCGCCTGCTTCCTTAGCCAAATCTTCGTTAGCACCCTTGCAGATTGCAAGAACTCTAACCTTTTTACCTGTGCCGTTAGGAAGAACAACAGCACCTCTTACCTGCTGATCAGCATGACGGCTGTCAACACCGAGCTTTACGTGAAGCTCAACTGTTTCATCAAACTTTGCGGTAGCTGTTTTGATTACTGTTTCAAGAGCTTCAGCTGAATCATATAATTTAGTTCTGTCAACGAGCTTGGCAGCGTCAACATATTTCTTACCGTGTTTCATCAGTTTTCCTCCATTGTTAGGTGGTCAATCGGAAATATCCTCCCACCCGGATTATTAGTCAACTACTGTTATACCCATACTTCTGGCCGTACCCGCAATCATACTTGCAGCAGCTTCAATTGAACCTGCATTGAGATCAGGCATTTTCTGCTCTGCAATCTTATTAATCTGCTCACGGGTAATCTGAGCAACCTTAGTCTTATTCGGTACGCCGGAGCCGCTTTCGATACCGCAAGCCTTCTTGAGAAGAACAGCAGCAGGCGGAGTCTTTGTAACGAATGTGAATGAACGGTCTGCATACACTGTAATTACAACAGGAATAATAAGACCTATGTCATTCTTTGTACGCTCATTAAAATCCTTTGTGAACGCAACAATGTTTACACCGTGCTGACCGAGAGCCGGTCCGACAGGTGGTGCCGGAGTAGCCTTTCCGGCAGGAATCTGCAGTTTAATTAAACCTACAACCTTCTGAGCCATTGTGTTTGCACCTCCAAAATTCGTGGTAAATTGCGGGACGCCACTATGTAGGGTCCCTCCCACAGGGAACCGAGTTCCCAATAAAAAGCCAATCGGCTGATTATTTGTTAATTAATTGATTATCCTTAATCCTCGATTGACTCCACCTGACTGAGCTCAAACTCAACCGGAGTTTCACGTCCGAGGAAGGATACGATAACCGTGACGCTGTTCTTGTCAACGTCAATATCCTTTACAATGCCAACGCTGTCTGAAAAAGCGCTGTCAATGATACGCACCGAGTCGCCCACAGAATATGAAACCTTAACAGAACGCACTTCTACGCCCATTCTGTACACTTCATCATCCGTAAGAGGGACGGGTTTCGATCCGGGTCCGACAAAGCCTGTACATCCGCGGATATTTCGAACTACATACCAGGTTTCATCAGTATAAACCATTTTTACAAAAACATATGCAGGATACAGCTTTACTTCAACCTCTTTTGTTTTTTCACCGTCAGTTTCAGTAACAATCTCTGTAGGAATCTTGACATCAACAATCATATCCTTGAGATTTCTGTTTTCGGCGGTAGTCATAAGGTCAGCTGCAACCTTGTTTTCATAACCCGAATAGGTATGTATAACATACCATTTTGCTTCTGCCATTAAAACTTTCCCCTTTCAATGAGTTTAAGTAATAACACAGAAATCAGGCAGAAGTGTCCATAACCAGACCAAGCAGAGCATATAAGCCCTGGTCAAGAGCAAAAAGGAATATACCCATAACAACAATTACGGCAATTACAATGCCGAAATTCTTTGTTGTCTGCTTTGCTGACGGCCATGTTATCTTCTTTAGTTCACCCTTACAAGCTACAAGGTACTTTAAAAGCCTTTTGAACGCATTAGGCTTTTTATTTTTCTTGGCAGGCTTTTTTACGTCTGCCTTTTTTACGTCTGCCTTATTGTCAGCCATGATGTACCTCCATTATTTTGTTTCCTTGTGAAGAGTGTGTTTCTTACAGAAACGGCAGTACTTGTTCATTTCAAGTCTGTCAGGACTGTTTTTCTTGTTCTTCATTGTGTTGTAATTACGCTGTTTGCACTCTGTGCAGGCCAATGTGATTTTAACTCTCATAACGGCACCTCCCGGTTATTTCGGAATATTTTAGCCTCCCTCAACAGGGCACAAAAAAATAAGCCCCTTTCAGAGGTACAACTATTTTATCATACCAAAGTCAATAAGTCAATAGTTTTTTTACGTTTTTACTATTTTAATTTATTGTCTTTTATCTTTTCAGTTATTTATCATTTAGCAAGCGTATTGGCTTTGCTCATATTTCTTTTCTTTGGCTTTTCAGGCTTTACGGTTTTTTCCTTGTACTTTCTTGCCGCTGACGCCGCTTTTTTGAGCTCGTCATCAAAACAGACCGAAAGCGCCTTGTACTCCTCATCATCAAGTGAATTGATAAGCACTATAGTGATGATTGAACGCGTGTCAACATCGCCGTTGTTATACTGAAGATTGAACACGCCTGCAAGCTTTTCAAACTCAGGCTTTGTGGCACGTCTGACATAGGTTTTGACTTTATCGGAAATATGCTCCTTTGCAAAGGTTGCGCCCCTAAACGGAAAATAGCAATCCTCTTCGTTCTTTATCTCGTCCTTAAGCTCAGGGAAAAATGCAACAAAACGCTTTGCAAGAAATTTTGGCGTTGCTGTACCGTCGTCGTCTTTTCTCTTCTTCTGCTTTACCTGCTTTGCGCGCTTTATGGCAACCGTACCCGAAACGCCCTCTATAAAGTCATTTGCAATGCTTTCTGCATCTTTTTGACCGGCAATTTCCTCATCATAGAGCCAGGTTGCAAGCGTTTTCCACTCATTATCGGGACCGTCCTCCGTCATTGTGCAGGAGCGGAGCACCATTTGCATTTTATCCTTATAATAAACAACTGAATAAGCAAGATTTTCACTTGTAAAAAGTGAAACAAGCTCGTTGTCATTTTCTGCGGCAACCTTCTGCTTTTGATAGCCTGATTTTGCAAGCTCTTCTTCTACCTTGCCGACAATTAAATCGAAAGCCTTCTTGAATCCAAATTCCAACTTTATCTTCCTCTCGATAAACCTAATCAATTATATACACAGTCTGTTAATTGCCATTATACAATTAAATATATGATTTGTCAAAGGTTTTGACTTGCAACATCTTAATTATTATGTTATTATTTTTACTAAATACTGTATTTATACGTAAAAGAAGGTTTTAGTATGTCATCACAAGACGCCATAGGAGTTTTTGACTCAGGTCTTGGCGGACTGAGTGCAGTAAAGGAATTTCTGCACATACTTCCTAATGAAAAGATTGTATATTTCGGCGACACAGGCAGAGTTCCGTATGGCAACCGAAGCCGAAGCACCATAAGCAAATATGCATTTCAGGACACACGGTTCCTGCTTGAAAATAATGTAAAAATGATTGTTGCCGCCTGCGGAACAGTAAGCTCCGTTGCAGGCGACGAACTGAAAACGCAGCTTCCTGTCCCCTATACGGGAGTTGTAAATCCTACGGCATTTGCGGCTGCACACAAAACAAAGAACAGCAAAATCGGTATCATAGGCACAGCTGCCACAATCGGAAGCCACAGCTACAAGCTCAGACTTGAAAAGCTGAATGACCATTTCAGGGTGTATGAACAGGCTTGTCCGCTGTTTGTTCCCCTTGTTGAAAACGGCATTATAAGGCGTGACGACCAGATTGCCCGTCTTGTAGTAAAGCGATACCTTTCTGAGCTGAAGGAGCAGGGCATTGACACTCTCATACTCGGCTGCACACATTATCCTCTGCTCAGAGACGCAATCCAAGATTTTATGGGTGATAGTGTGGCTCTGGTGGACTCAGGCTATGAAACCGCACTCTATTCAGCAAAAATTCTCAGAGAACAAAAGCTTCTGAACGACGGCAGCGCAGTAAAGCAGCCTGAATTCTATGTAAGCGATACACCCGACGATTTCAAAAATGTTGCAGGACTGTTCCTCGGACGTGATATGGAGCACAAGGTCACGCAAATAGATATTGACAAATACTGATATATAAGGAAACGCTATGAAGGAAAGTAACAACGAAAAGTATCTGATTTCCATAATCGGCGAGCAAAGGCTTGACGGTGAGAGCGACAAAATTGAGGTGCTCACAGGCGGAAATTATATAATGAAAAACGGTCATTCCTACATCGGATATAAGGAATATGATCAAACCGGCTCGACTGATTATTATGATAATCTCATAAAGGTTGAGGATAATATGGTAACTATCACTCGCAAGGGTCCGATGAAATCCCAGCTTATGCTTGAAAAAGGCAGACGACATCAGTGCATTTATCAAACAGACGCAGGCAATCTGATAATAGGCGTATATACCAAAACACTGAGAAGTACGCTCAATGAAAAGGGCGGCACGCTTGAGGTCAGCTATACGCTTGACTTCAACACAGACCTTATGAGTGAAAACAGCTTCAAAATAACTGTAGAACAAAAACAAAATTCGTAAAGAGGTAATATAAATGGATACATATGCAACAGCGGTCAAAATGCTCAGAAAAGCAATTACAGACGCAATGAACAAAGCAATTGAAAACAACGAGCTTCCAAAAGCCGAGCTTCCTCAGTTTATTATTGAAACCCCTGCCGACAGAAGTCACGGCGACTTTGCCACAAATGCAGCAATGGCAGGCGCAAAGGCCTTCAGAATGCCTCCTTTCAAGATTGCGCAGGCTATTACATCAAACCTTAACCTTGAAAACACAATGTGTGAACGCTTTGAAACTGCCGGACCCGGCTTTATCAACTTTTTTCTCGGTACAGAATATTATTCAAACGTAGTTCGCGATGTGCTTGCAAATCCCGAAAACTACGGCTCCTCGGACTTTGGCAAAGGTGAAAAGGTTATGGTAGAGTTTGTATCTGCAAATCCTACAGGACCTATGCATATGGGCAACGCAAGAGGCGGCGCTCTGGGAGACTGTTTGGCTGCTGTTCTTGACAAAGCCGGTTATGACGTATGGCGTGAATTTTATGTAAATGACGCGGGAAATCAGATTGAAAAATTCGGCTGTTCTCTTGAGGCACGCTATCTTCAGATTTTCAAGGGAAGCGAGATCGAATTTCCCGAGGACGGCTATCAGGGCACCGATATAACCGAGCTTGCACAGGCATATGCCGATGAAAACGGTGACAAGCTTGTAAATGTATCAAGCGAAGAAAGGAAAGCGGTTCTCGTAGGTTATGCGCTTCCGAAAAACATAAGCAAAATGCAGTCTGATATGGCTAAATATAAAATCAGCTATGACAAATGGTTTTTTGAAAGCGAGCTTCACGACAGCGGCGCCGTAAAGGCAGTTGTTGATTTGCTCAAAGAAAAGGGACTTACCTATGAAAACGACGGGGCAATCTGGTATAAAAACAAAGAGATTCTTACGGAAAAACTTCTCAAAGAGGGCAAAACTCAAAAATATATTGACAATCTCGAGCTGAAGGACGATGTTCTAATCCGCAAAAACGGCAATCCTACCTACTTCACGGCAGATATTGCATATCATAAAAATAAGTTCGACAGAGGTTATAACACGCTCATCGATGTTTGGGGCGCCGACCATCACGGTCACGTTATGCGTATGAAGGGAGCAATGGACGCTATCGGCTATGACGGTGATAAGCTAAATGTTGTACTTATGCAGCTTGTAAAGCTTGTTAAGGGCGGCGAGCTAGTAAAAATGAGCAAGCGTACGGGCAAGGCTATTCAGCTCGGCGACCTGCTTGACGAAGTTCCCGTTGACAGCGCACGTTTCCTGTTCAACACACGTGAGGCAAACACTCAAATGGACTTTGACCTCGACCTTGCCGTAACTCAGGATAACCAGAATCCTGTTTACTACGTTCAGTATGCTCATGCAAGAATTTGCAGCATTTTGAAATCGCTTGCAAACGACGGCATTACTCCGAGAGAGTGCACAAATGAGGAGCTTGCACTTCTTACAGCTCAGGAAGAGCGTGAGCTTATCAATCATCTTGCAGCCTACACAAGCGAGATTATAAATGCCGCAAAGGATTATGACCCAACAAAGATTACACGCTATGTTACTCAGCTTGCAACACTGTTCCACAAGTTCTACAATGCCTGCCGTGTTAAAGGCGAGAAAGAAGGACTTGTTCAGGCAAGGCTTGCACTCTGCTGTGCAGTAAAGAGCGTTATAAAAAATGTGCTCACAATGTTCAGCATAACCTGCCCTGAGTCAATGTAATATTGTAACATTCTGCTTTGCATAAAGTAAAATAATTTTTGCAGATATAACGATATTCCATATACTGTATATCAGAATTTTATCGGGTAATCAGCTATGAACTTATTTTTGATTTTAGCATTCCTATTCTTTTTAGGCTCTGTATTCGGCTGGATATTAGAGTTGCTGTTTCGTCGGTTTGTTTCGTCCTCTAATCCGGAACGCAAATGGATTAATCCGGGCTTTTGCATAGGTCCCTATCTTCCCCTGTACGGGTGCGGACTGTGCATTATGTACCTAATATGTTCATTGGATAAGCTGAATGTTTTTGATAATCGCTGCCTGAACATTGCGGTTTTATTTCCGGCAATGATAATTTGTATGACCGCCGTTGAATATATTGCAGGAATTCTTTGTCTGAAAATAATGAAGGTTCGGCTGTGGGATTACAGCAGTGAGCGGGGAAATATTCAAGGAATTATCTGTCCTAAATTTTCGCTTGCCTGGGCATTGCTTGGCTCTGTATATTACCTTTTTATTCATCCCTACATTATTGACGCGCTAAACTGGCTTTCGCAAAATCTTGCATTTTCCTTTGTGATAGGCTTATTCTTCGGCGTATTTATAATTGACGCTATATACTCGGCGCAGCTTATCACAAAAATCAAAAAATTCGCAAATGATAATGACGTAATAGTCAAATATGAGCATCTCAAAGTTCATATTCGCAGTATTCAGGATAAGCAAAAACAAAAACACCACTTCCTGTTTCCGCTGCATTCCGAACATCCTCTTGACGAATATCTAAATGATATACGCACTTCGCTTGAACAGCACATTAAAAGAAAAAAATGATTCAATGTAATATAACTTCATACTTTAAGGAACGGTTTATTGCCGTTCCTTATTTTTTACTTATTATTTCAAATTTTTAAAAAATCTTTTAAAATTCTATTGACATAGTGTGTGTCACACTGTATAATTATACACACAACATAGTGTGGGAGATGAGAATATGAATCATGATGAGATTGTCTCGGGATTAATCCTTGAACTTCGTCGCGGCACTCTGATTATTTTGGTGTTAAGTCAGCTTAAAGAATCTATGTACGGATATAATCTCGTTAAAAAGCTTCACGACAACGGCATTCCGATTGAAGCTAACACACTTTATCCATTAATGAGGCGTCTGGAGTCCCAAGGCTTACTCAAAAGCGAATGGGAAACAAGCGAATCAAAGCCGAGAAAATACTATAAAATCACAGAAGACGGACTGATAGTTTTTGAAAAAATCGTAAATCATTGGAAAAACTTTTCAAAAAATGTTGATAAATTACTGGAGAATAATGCAAATGACAAATGATTTAATTGAAAGATATATTTATGCAGCCACTAAAAGACTTCCTGATAAAATTAAGGATGATGTATCTGAGGAATTGAGAGCACTTATTGATGATATGCTGTCTGAACGCTGCGAGAATGTTACCCCTCAGGATAAGGACATAAAGATAGTGCTGACTGAGCTTGGAACACCAAATGAATTGTATGAAAAGTATAATCCCGACACGAAAAATTGTCTTATAGGCTCACCGTATTTTTCAAACTATAAATATGTTCTTAAAATAATACTTATATGCGTCGGTATAGGCATAACTATTTCCACAGTAATATCCAAGGTTATGACTATTCCTGAAAATTACCAAACTTATTCATATACTTTAACATTGTCATCACCAGATTTCTGGATAGACCTCTTTAAAGATTTACTTATTTCACTTCCTTCCGCACTAATTTGGGTATTTGCTTTCATTACCCTTTTGTTTGCTTTTTTCTACCATAAAGACATAAAAATTGACTCTTCAGAAAACTTAGACAATTTGCCTCCTAATCCGCAAAAAAAGGCAGAAAATCTCAAGAATTAAGCCTATCATCGGTATTGGAATTACAATTTTGTTTTTATGCGTATTTTTAATTGCGCCCCAGATTTTCTGTGCATTCACATCTGAAGGCAAAATCATACCGATTTTTAACACTGAAACAATAAGAGAAACCTGGTATATAATTGTGTTGTTCAGCATAGCAGGGATAATAAGAGAGATAATTAAACTTATTGAAGGCAGATACAACAAAAAGGTTATGATAACTACTATAATTGCCGATACAGCATCTGCAATTCTTACTATATTGTGGTTAACTTACGACAATATAATCAATCAAAAATTTATTTCGGCTATAACTGTTATATTTGACGGAAGCGATAAATTTACTATTTCTATATTTGAAAACTTTCACTTTTTCTTTATGGGAGTAATTTTATTTGCCCTTTTACTTGACATAATTGATACAATAGCAAAAACCTTGAAAAAATAATCTATTGAGCGTATAACTATTATATTATTGCAAAAAATATAACCACCTCTACAATAAGTTAAAGGTGGTTATTTTTATGAACAAAAAGTCTGAAAAGAAAGACGAACAATATCCCCTTGAGTTTCCGTCACGTGACGATAAGCCAAGGCACTCACCGATTGTTGATGTAGTGGAAAATGAAATCTTTCCCATGGATTTCAGCTCACCATATCAGAATAATCGCAGTGAAAGCGGAGTTCACTATACTCCGGAAAGCATTACCGAGGTTGTTACTACCGAAATATTACCTGATACGGCAGAGCAAACCATTCACGGACAGCAAAGACAGGCAGATATCTGATTGAGGTGTCGGCGCTTACTGCGCCGACATTTTGTTTTAATCCTAGCTGTTTTGCTATAATTTGCACTCTAAGCTGATGAAATCCGTCGGTAACGACGGCGATATCCTCATTTAAGTTATTATCATCAATAATTTTGAGGGAATACTCAATGTTTTCGGTTGTATTAGTTGCCTTGTCCTCCATATAGAGCCTGCTATGCTCTATGCCGTCGGATACAAGATTATCATACATTGACTGAGCCTCGCTCATAGGCTCATCATCACCCCGACCGCCGGTCAGCACAGCGCAGGAATCGGGATTTTGAGCAAGATAATTTTCTGCGGCGTCTATTCTGCCTGCCAACATGGTTGAAGGACCCCAGCTTTTAACCTGAGCGCCAAGCACAACGGCTGTTGAATTCTCGGCGGGAGTGAGATTTGCACAATATACCATTGCTCCTGTAACTACAGCACCGTAAACCGCAAAAATTATAAAGCATACGTTTACAAATCTGAATAAAATATGTGTAAGCAGGTGCTTTTTACAAAATCTCCTGATACCCCTGTGAAACGGCTTTATGCATACGCACATCACCCACAAGCTTAGAAGCAAGCCGGCGAGACTGCCGATATTGAGCAATCCGCAAGCTATTGAAAAGCCAAAATATATTATAAAAATTATTGATATTATCGCAAATATCGTACGTATAATATTAAGAATAAATCTGAACATATTTACCTCCTTAGTTTGTATTATAAATCATACCACAAATAAATTCATATTTCTACACTACACGAGAAATAAAGTCAATTTATCGCAATACTGTGATTTTATATACGGGCGCTGAATACTATTATAATAATGAAAGCTCCTGCTTCGCAGACTGTAACAGTCTGCGTTATTTTTTGTCTTGTTCATTGCAAATTCCTTGCCAAATCCTCATTTTTCAACTTATTTCAAAAAAATATATACTTAATTTAAAAATGTACCTTGACAGATGAGGTACTTTATGATATTATAACAACAATGAATAAAGCTGCAAACCAAAATCAAAAGATAATCCAAGGAAGTGAAAGCAATGACATTAACCAATATTATCAATATGGTAGTAAGCAGTCTTCTTTTGACATTGCTTATAACCTACTGCACTGTTGTTTTTGTAGTATATAAGGAATTTTCATTTACTAAGCTTATCCCTGCCGTCTGCGGAGCACTGCTGCTTGCGGATCGTTTGCTGGCTTTATTCAATGTAAAATGGTTTGAATACATATTGGCTTTATTCAAATAAACAGAAAACCGGGGTGAAAATATGTCAATTACTGCCGACCTCATAAGAGGTCACACAGACACAATCATACTTGCAAAATTAATCGAAAGGGACAGCTATGGATATGAAATCAACAAAGCAGTCTATAATGCGTCGGGGCAGATGTATGAGCTTAAGGAAGCAACGCTCTACACTGCATTTAAACGGCTTGAAGACGCCGGATACATTTCGTCTTACTGGGGAGACCAGTCAACGGGTGCGCGCAGAAAATATTATACGATCACGGAAAACGGCCGTCAGATATTTGAACAAAAACGGATTGAATGGCTCGAAGCCCGACAGCTGATTGATACATTACTTGATACGGAGGGATAAATATGGAACCGAAACTCAGAGAATATATTGAAAATCTGTTCGTAACTGCTCCTCGCACAAAGCAGACCTACGAGCTTAAGGAAGAAATTATACGCAACACTATTGAACGTTATCATGACTCGATTGCAGACGGCAAAACAGAAGCAGACGCCTTCAATTCCGCAATTGAGGGAATCGGTGATGTCGGAGAGCTGCTGGAAGTTCTTGGCGCAGAAACAACTGAAGAGAATAACGCCAATACTCCCAATCTGTTTTCAGAAATCAAAAGCAGAACAACTTTTTTCAAAAGCATTGCATTTGCTCTTTATCTGCTCTGCATTACTCCTCTCGTGATATTCAACCAATTATACTTATTTGGTCATAATATGGCTCCCTTTGGAACAGCAGTTGCGTTATGGATAGTTTCCGTTGCAACGGGACTTCTTATTTTCAGTCACATAACAAAATTTACTCCTGCAATAAAGGATTTTGCTGTAATAAACAAAATCAAACACGATGCTGTTATTAAGGCTGTCGCTATAGGAATGTACATATCCTGTTGTACTCCATGTTTGGCTTTAGGCAGCTTTATCGGAGGCTTTTCAGTGTTTTTTGTACCCGTAATCTTGGCGGCAGCAACCGTTCTCATTATTTATGGACACAAGAACAAAACAGACATTTTGACTGATGAAGCAATGGTGCTAAACTATAAAGAATGGAACAGTCAAAAAAAGCCTACAAGTGCGCTTTACAAAATATTCGTTGCAATCCTGTGGACAGTAATTTCAATTCTTTACTTAATTATTACTGTCAGTACTGCTATTGTTGCCGTAAGCTGGATTATCTTCCTACTAGCAGTTGCTTTGCAACAGCTTTTGAAGGCTATTTTTGATTATACGGAGGTGAAAAGATGAAAAGCTCAGCTCTTAACAGAATAATCATCTGGTCGGTTACAAGCGTGCTCCTTATCTTTGTGCTATTCATTGGAATTATCATCGGGTCCGGCATAAATCAGGAATATACTGACAATATTTTCTATGATACCACCCGTGAATATGACGATAATGACAATTTCATATACGGCACAGGCACATCATTTGACGCAGATGAAATAAGCTGTCTTGATATTTGCTGGGCAGCGGGAAAGGTTGTTATTGAAGAAAACGATGAAGATGAAATCAAAATAAGAGAGTATTCAGAATCTACAAATGACGAATTGAGCGATATGCTCTACAGATTTGATGAGAACGATATGAGACTTGACATCATCAGTTCATACTCTGATATTGACCTTGAAGCAATCATTGAAAACGGCATTGACTCATTCATCTCATATGACGGTACAAGCGAAGAAAAAACACTTGTTATATCTGTTCCGAGGAATGAGTATTTTGATTATCTGACAATTGCAACCGCAAGTGCAGATATGGAAATTATCATCAACACTGCATATTATAACACCATAAATCTTAATACATTTTCAGGAAGCATTACAGCAGATAATCTTGATAGCTCTACTATATATGTCAACACTGCAAACGGTGATTCAGAACTTAGTAATGTCACCACAAATGACGTTGAAATAAACACTGTTTCGGGCGATGTGAGCATCAGCGGACAGGTTGATTATCTGGAAGCAAACAGCGTATCGGCAGATATAAATTTTGAAGCTGTATCAAACTACAACGTAGAATCAATTAACGTAAGCTCGGTAAGCGGCAACGTTAATCTGATATTTCCTGAGGATTACAGCGGCTTTACAATTGAAACTACAAGTCTTAGCGGCAACTTTAACAGCAAATTTAGCGGCAAACAGTACTCAGACCAATACATTTACGGTAACGGCTATACTGAAATTAATTTCAATGCTGTAAGCGGCAGACTGAATATCTCCCCTGCTGAAAGCAAAACTGAAGAAACTACACAGGCAGAAACTGCTCAAGCCGAAGCCAAAGCTGAGGTAAAGACCGTTTCGGAAAGCGCCATTTCAAAGGAATACACAAGCAAGATTACAGAAAAAGGCGTGTATTCGGTTCAGGACAACAACAGCCTTACAATTGTATTCAACAAATACAATGTTATCAGCTCTGACGTTAAAGTTGACGACAGCAAAAAGACCATAACCGTAACATTTGAAACCAACGACTCGGCTAAAAAAAGTGAATTAAAAAATGACTGCTATGTAATCACAAATGCTGATGATTATATAATTGACTTGATTCACAACAATAAGGAGGAAGCTTTTAAAAATATAATTATTGATGAAAGTGTTACATCCAACACTATCCCCTCAACCACTGTAAAAGCTGATTAAACCTGTAAATCAAAAGTGCTGACCTGCAAAATGGTCAGCACTTTTGATATATTTATTGGATATTAGTATTACTTTTAAATTACATCTGTTCGCCGCTGTAATCAAACTCGTGATACATATTCTCAAGCGTTGACAGCTCTTCAATAAAAGGAGTATCAAGCGAGTTTTCAAAATTAGTTTCTTTTTTGCTCTTGAGCACTTCCATTGCAGACTTTTCGGGCACATTGATTGTACCTGCTCCTGCCACACATCCTCCCGGACATGCCATACCTTCAAGCAGATAGCCGTTATACTTGCCTGCCTTTGCCATTCTAAGCAGCTTAGCACACTCATCAAGTCCCTGAGCGCTTGAAACCTTAACCTCCCTTGTAGGGTCCATTTTTGAAATTGCATTTACCACTGCCTTGGCAACACCTCCGCTTACTGCAAAGCCTCTGCCGTCTGCACTCGAAAGATTGAGAGGATAATTATCAACCTCCAAAGAAGCAAAGTCTATGTTCTTTGCGTCAAACATACCTGCAACCTCTTCAAAGGTAAGCACAAAGTCAACGTCGCTTCTGATGCTTCTGCGGCTTGCTTCAAGCTTTTTAGCGGCGCACGGTCCGATAAATACAACCTTGCAGCCCGGGAACATCTCTTTTGTAAGTCTGCCCGTAAGAACCATTGGAGTTAACGCCATTGATATGTACGGAGCAATGCTTGGAAAGTTCTTCTTTGCCATAACGCTCCAAGCAGGACAACAGGAGGTAGCCATAAACGGCTGCTTGGCAGGTACCTCTTCCATAAAGTCCTTTGCCTCTTCAATAGTACAAAGATCAGCACCGGCGGCAACCTCAATAACGTTTGTAAAACCAAGAGCCTTAAACGCATTGCGCATTTTATTTGAAGGAAGTCCTTTGAACTGACCTGCAACAGCGGGAGCAAGAATAGCATAAACAGGAGTGTCGCTGTTAATAGCCTTGACTGTCTGGAAAATCTGGCTCTTATCTACAATTGCGCCAAACGGACAGCTTACAAGGCACATACCGCAGGAAACGCATTTGTCATAATCAATATCTGCTCTGCCATATTCGTCATTTTTGATAGCCTTCATACCGCAAGCAGCAGCGCACGGACGCTCCTGCTTTATAATAGCATTGTACGGGCACGCTCCCTGACACTTGCCGCACTTCACACAGTTATCCTGATCAATATAGGATTTACCGTGAACAATTGAAATTGCCTTCTTGCCGCACACCTCTGTGCACGGATGTTCAAGGCAGCCCTGACAGCCGTCGCTGACAAACACGCGTTTTTCGGGACAGCTGTGACACGCAAACTTGATAATATTTACAAGAGGCGGATCATAGACCTTTTCGTCAATCATACTATCCTCAACACCTGTTGAGATAGGCGCCTGTCTGTCAACAGGAAGCAACGAAAGCCCCATTGCAAGACGAAGCCGCTCACCAACGATGGCACGCTCAAGAAAAATACTCTCACGATAAGTGGAAATTTCACCCGGAATAATCTTATACGGCAGGCTCTCAAATTTAGAATAATCGCCTCCCTCATAAGCAAGTCTTGCAACCTCAGTAAAAATCTGATGACGAATTTTTGCTTTTGAAGAATATATACCTCTCAAAAATATTACCCCCTTTCATTATTATTGAAATCATACACTCTACTTCTTGATTATACAATAGTTTTTTTACTAATTCAACTGCAAATTTTGCCTGCTGATTGCAGGCAAAGCGTTTATTGACAATATTTTTTATATAGGTTATGATATTAACAGATATTCAGATATTATTAATTATTAATATTTGGAAGTGATTTGATGAAATGCCCAAACTGCGGTCTTGAAAGCGAAAATAATTTCTGCCTAATTTGCGGAATTGAGATACCTCAGGCCAACGAAAAAAAGGATAACAAATCAGAATATGAAACATCTGATTTAACAATGCCTGAAACAACTACAGAACAGCCGTCAAAACACAAGTTGAGCATTAAGAAAATTTTAATTTGTGCATTTTCTGTTTTGTTCGGCACAACATTCGTTTCGACAGCGTCAATAGGAATATATTCATTTCTTACAAAGCCCGACGACAAGCTCTATTATCACACAATAGGTCAGAAAATTAACTGTGACGGCTTTAGCATAACTATGACCAATAAACAGGAACCTATTGGTGAATTGCGGGAATATAATGTAACCTGCTATATGACTAAAGATCTAGTCGGTTACTATGATGAATACAGTCTTGCCGCCGATGGTCTCACTCTTGATGACACTACACCTGTGAGCGAGACGTATTACGAAATAAATATGGTTTATCCTATTGAATTTACAATAGAAAATCATACGGATGATGATATGGAGTTTTCTCTGCCCCAAATATTTAATTACATAAACGCAGCCTATTCGTATCTTTCATCGCAAAGCCTATCATATTCTCAGAATTATTATTTGTATCAGGATAATGATGGGGATTTAACTGAAACTAATAAAAGAGGTAACGTTGAAATTCCTGCTCACTCGGTTCTCACAATTACAAAAAATCTTATCTGTTGTCCCAACGATAGTTTTTATGACGATAAAAGTGATATACCTGAAACTATTATGTCACAAATTAAAGATGAGGACGGCAAAATCTTAGAGTATGAGGATTCAGATGAAACAACAAAATTATATACGTTTGATGACATATCCGAGCTTGATTCACCTGAACACATCTATATGAATTTATACTTTGAAAATGTGAACGATGATTATAAAGTCTATGAATTTAAGTTCTACACTGAGTATTTAACTGATAACGACGACACCGACACAACAGAATAATTCATAAAAAACGCATTGATTCTTTTGAACCAATGCGTTTTAGATTTACAATAATATTTACTCAGGTCTGCCAATTTTGCGGAAACGTTCATATCGTGCTTCTGTAAGCTCTTCCCCGCTTAGTGCAAGATTCTTTTCAAACGTACGGCTGATGAGCATTTTCAAGCTCTCGAAAATCGCTTTGTCATCACCCTTTTGAGGCTGTCGAATAATACGTTCAATTACGCCCAGATTAAATAAATCCTGCGCTGTCAGCTTGAGCGCCTCGGCAGCCTGAGGAGCCTTTGTGCTGTCCTTCCACAATATAGACGCGCAACCCTCAGGAGAAATTACAGAATATACCGAGTTTTCCATCATCCATACCTCGTCTGCAACTGCAAGTGCAAGCGCACCGCCGCTGCCGCCCTCACCAATGAGGATTGTGAGGATGGGGGTTTTCAGAGTCATCATTTCCATAAGATTCTCGGCAATAGCCTGACCCTGACCGCGTTCCTCGGCGCCAATACCCGGATATGCGCCGCTTGTATCAACAAAGCAGAGCACAGGTCTGTGAAACTTCTCAGCTTGTTTCATAAGTCTGAGCGCCTTGCGATAACCCTCGGGATGTGCCTGACCAAAGTTGCGCTCCATACGCTCTTTGGTATTTCTGCCCTTTTCAAGACCGATTACGGTAACAGGCATATCATAAAGCATTGCAAGTCCCGAAATAACAGCCTTGTCATCCGAATATCTGCGGTCACCGTGAAGCTCAATAAAGCTGTCGCCGAAAAGATTAGCAATATAATCAACGGAAGTCAGCTTATTTGAGTCTCTAGCCGCCATAACCTTTTCATAAGCCGTCATCACTCCGCCTCCTTGCCATATCCGTGTATTTTAAGCAGCTTTGCTACTGTATTTTTCAATTTACTTCGGCTTACCACCGCGTCAACAAAACCCTTTTGCAGCAAGAACTCCGAGCTCTGAAAGTCTTTAGGGAGCTTTTGACGAATTGTCTGCTCAATTACTCTCGGACCTGCAAAGCCAATAAGGGTATCGGGCTCTGCCAGTATAATGTCGCCCTCCATTGCAAACGAAGCTGTTACACCGCCAGTTGTTGGATCGGTAAACACAGTAATATACAAAAGCCCTTCATCACTGTGGCGCTTTACCGCACCGGAAGTCTTTGCCATCTGCATAAGAGACAAAATTCCCTCCTGCATTCTGGCTCCGCCCGAAACCGTACATATAATAATCGGCAACCGCTTATCGGTCGCATATTCAAATGCGCGTGTAATCTTCTCTCCCGTAACAGTACCCATTGAGCCCATCATAAATTCGGCGTCCATTGTGCAAAGCACAGCGTCAATCCCGCCGATTTTGCATTGTCCGCAAATAACAGACTCCTTGTGTCCCTTTGCTCTTGCCTTTTCAAGCTTTGCTTCATAACCCGGAAAGTCGAGAATATTCCTGCTCTCCAAATCAGAGTCCTGCTCAACAAAGGTGTCTGTATCGGCAAGCATATCAATCCTCTGCTTAGCGCTCATTCTGAAATGATGATTACATTTTGTGCAAACGTGATAATTTTCCTCCATATCTGTTGTGAGGAGCATTGTATTGCACTTTGGACATTTTATCCACATTTCCTCAGGCACAAACGGGGTATTGAGCTGTTCATCGGGAAGCGTCTCAAGCTCATTTTTAGGTTTTCTGAAAGAAAATAAATCCATATTAATTTCCTTTTCTTCGGTTAAAAACCGACTTATGTATCAATCGGAGTATAAAGTATTTTTAAGCCTTGCGCTTTTCCTCAAACTCCGCCATAAAATCTGTGGTATATTCACCGCTTACAAACTGCTCATCCGAAAGGATTTCTTCAAGAATGTCACGGTTAATATCAATTCCGTCAATCGAAAGCTCAGATAAAGCCATCTTCATTTTTCTGATTGCCTCAGCACGTGTACGAGCCTGTACAATAAGCTTGCCAATCATCGAATCATAAAAAGGAGGAACAAAATAGTCCTGATAAATTGCAGTGTCAAAACGCACAAATGAGCCGCCCGGCGTATGAAGTCTTGTAATTCTTCCACAGCTCGGACGAAAACCTTTTTCCGGATTTTCTGCATTTATGCGGCACTCAATTACGTTGCCGTGAGTAAATATGCTGTCCTGCGTACGTGAAAGCTTTGCGCCTGCCGCAATTCTGATTTGCCATTGAACAATATCAAGACCGGTTACCATTTCAGTTACACCGTGCTCAACCTGCAGGCGTGTATTCATCTCCATAAAATAGAAGTTGTTGTCCATATCAAGCAAAAACTCGACTGTGCCTGCATTATCATAATCAACAGCCTTTGCTGCTTTTACGGCAGCAATCATCATATTTTTTCTTGTTTTTTCATCAAGCGCAGGGCTGGGGCTTTCTTCAATCATTTTTTGATTTTTGCGCTGAACTGAACATTCTCTCTCTCCAAGGCAGATTGTATTGCCGTATTTATCGCAGAGAAGCTGCATTTCAATATGCTTTACGGGATGAATGAAACGTTCAAGATAACACGCTCCGTCACCGAATGCCGACTGCGCCTCGCTTGAAGCGGAAAGAAACGCCTCTTCAAACTGCTCAATGCTGTCAACACGGCGGATGCCCTTTCCGCCGCCGCCCGAACGAGCTTTGATAAGCAGAGGAAAGCCGATTTTTTCAGCTTCCTCCTTAGCCTGCTCAACAGTATCAACAATGTCGCAGCCCGGTGTTACGGGAACACCTGCCGCACGCATAGTCTTGCGGGCATTGTCCTTGTCTCCGAGAAGTCTTATCATCTCTGAAGACGGTCCTATAAATTTTATATTGCATTGCTCACAAAGTGAAACGAACTTTGCATTTTCGGAAAGCAAACCGTAGCCCGGATGAATAGCCTGGGCGCCGCTTTCAACCGCAACCGTAAGAATTGCGGGCATATTAAGGTAGCTGTCCGCGACACGGTTTCCGCCTACGCAGTAGCTTTCATCAGCAAGCTGCACATGCATAGCGTCCTTGTCTGCCTCTGAATAAATTGCAACCGTGTTTATGCCCATCTCACGACAGGCGCGGATAATTCTTACCGCAATTTCACCGCGGTTTGCAATGAGAATTTTAGAAAACATCTTTTCACTTCCAAAAATTTAATGTTCAAATGCACAAATAACTATGGGCAAGCACTTCTTTGAATACTATCAAATCAATATTGCACAGCTATAGAGTGCAGTACAATATTATTTATTCTCAACAACAGCAAAAGAAAGCTCACCGCTGACGCAGAGCTTACCGTCAACGTAGCCTTTGGCATCAATAAAGTAAAAAGCGCCTCTGCTCTTTGTAAGTGTGCACACTGTTTCAAGCGTATCACCCGGCTTAACGGGATTTTTGAACTTTACGTTGTTCATTTTTGTAAAGTACGGAGTTCCGTTCATTACCTTGTCTGCAAGCAGACAACAGCTTGCCTGACCCATCATCTCGCAAAGAATTACACCCGGAACAACAGGGTTACCCGGAAAATGTCCGTTCAAAAAGAACTCGTCGCCCTTTATCGTATATCTGCCCTTGGCTGTATTTTCATCCACGCTCTCCGCCTCTTCAACAAGAAGCATATTATTGCGGTGTGGTAAGATTTTCTTGATTTCTTCCTGATTCATAATTCTCTCCTGTTCAATAAGGGGCTGCCCTGATTTTATCTTTAATTACCTAATAAATATTACTTATTATGTCTAAAAAACTAAAAATCTTTTTTGAGGTTCATTATTTCTCTTATGTACAATATGTAGTGACGCAGCGCGCCGCATTACTACGTTTGTATGCCGCATTTATTACGGCAGCAAAACTGTTTGCTAAAACAGATACGCAGATTATCTTATCCTGAACAACGGCTGACCGTATTCAACGAGGTCTCCGTCATTTGCAAGGATTTCAGTAATTTCGCCGTCTTCCTCTGCCTGAATTTCGTTCATACACTTCATAGCTTCGATAATGCAGACAGTGTCGCCCTTTCTAACCTGCTTGCCTACAGAAACATAAGGCTCGGCGTCAGGTGACGGAGCAACATAGAACACGCCTACAATCGGTGCCTTTATAGCTTTGCCGTTATCAGCAGCAGGTGCGGGCTGAGCTGCCTGAGACTGCGCAGTGGGCGCCGGCTGCAAGGGTGCAGGCGCAGGTGCTGCTGCAAACTGCTGAACAGATTGTGCTTTTTCAAGACGAACCTTTGAACCGTCCTCCTTCTGGAGTTCAAGAACAGCAAGCGAGGACTCTTCCAAAACAGTAATCAAATCTTTGATTTCATCTATACTATACATAACAAACGTCCTTTATTATCAGATTTTCTTGAATACAACGCAGGCGTCGTGACCGCCAAAGCCAAGGTTTGTTGACGCTGCAACACTTACGTCACGCTTAACAGCCGTCTTTGGAGTGTAATTGAGGTCAAGACCCTCATCAGGCTCGTCAAGATTGATTGTAGGCGGGATTACGCCTTCCTTAAGCGTCATAATTGATACAATTGCTTCAATTGCACCCGTTGCACCGAGCATATGACCCGTCATGGACTTTGTTGAACTGATATTGGCGTCATATGCCTTTTCTCCGAGAGCAGTTTTGATTGCCTGAGTTTCCGTAAGGTCGTTCAGGTGTGTGCTTGTACCGTGAGCATTGATATAAATTTCTGCATCATCAGCAACCTCCGCTTCCTCAAAAGCAAGCTTGATTGCTCTTGCAAGTCCCTCACCCTCAGGAGCAGGAGCGGTAATGTGGTGGGCGTCGCATGTGTTGCCGTATCCGCAGAACTCAGCATAAATCTTGGCGCCTCTAGCCTTTGCATGCTCGTATTCCTCAAGAATAATCATACCTGCGCCCTCACCCATAACAAAGCCGTCACGATCCTTATCAAACGGACGGGACGCCGTTTTGGGAGAGGAGTTTGTTGAAAGAGCCTTCATATTCTGGAAGCCTGCAATTGTAAGCGGAGCTACAACTGCCTCTGCACCGCCTGCGATGATTGCGTCAGCATAGCCGTCCTTGATTGCGTGATAAGCCTCGCCTATTGAGTGTGTGCCTGTTGCACAAGCGCTCATAACAGAAAGCGAAACGCCCTTTGCATTAAAACGTATTGCAACGTTGCCCGTTGCAATGTTACCTATCATCATAGGAATAAAGAAAGGAGAAACCTTCTTTGCACCGCCGTTTTCCATACCAACAGTATTCTTTACAAATGTCTGAAGTCCGCCGATACCTGCGCCTATATAAACGCCAAAGCGGTTTTCATCAATGTTGCCCAAAATTCCGCTGTCATCAACAGCCTCCTGTGCGGCTGCAATTGCATACTGGCAGTAAGGGTCAAGCTTTCTTGCTTCTCTTTTCTCTATGCCGAATTTTTCGGGATCAAAATCTTTAACGGTACCTGCAATATGTACCTTTAAATCTGTCGTATCAAATTCTGTAATCGTCTCAATGCCGCAAACGCCGTTTATAAGGCTGTTCCACATATCGGAAACATTGTTGCCTACAGGGCTGATAGCACCGATACCTGTTACTACTACTCTTCTGCTCATAAATACCTCCGAATTACATTGCAAGTCCGCCGTCAACTCTGATAACCTCGCCTGTTACATAGGCTGCGTCATCTGAGCAAAGGAATGCAACCACATTAGCTACATCCTCAGGAGTACCTATACGCTTTGCAGGGATCTGAGCCTTCATTGCGTCCTTAACCTTGTCTGAAAGCACGTTCGTCATATCTGTTCCGATATATCCCGGAGCAACCGCATTGGCTGTAACTCCTCTGCCTGCAAGCTCCTTGGCTACTGACTTTGTAAGTCCGATTATACCGGCCTTTGAAGCAGAATAGTTAGCCTGTCCTGCGTTGCCTGTAAGACCCACAATTGAAGAAGTGCTTACAATTCTGCCGAAACGCTTCTTCATAAAGTGCTTGTATGTATGCTTAATCATATTGAAAGTACCCTTGAGGTTTACACCGATTACTGCGTCAAAATCCTTTTCATCCATATTAAGAACAAGCTTGTCGCGCGTAATGCCGGCATTGTTAATGAGGAAATCAATACCGCCAAAGTCTTCAATAACCTTTTCAACAACTTCCTGTGAAGCGTTAAAATCCGAAACATCACAGAAATACTGTTCAATCTTTGTTCCGTACTGCAAAAGCTCATTTTTGGCATTAACGCCCTCGCTCTCATCACCCACGTAAAGAATGGCAATGTTTGCGCCGTTTGCCGCAAGCTTCTTTGCAATTGCAAGTCCGATACCTCTTGAACCGCCTGTTACTACGGCAGTCTTATTTTCAAAATTCATAGTTAACCTCCAAAAGAGTGTTTTTAAGCACAGAAATTATAACTCAAGTGCGTCAATGTCGGCAGGCGTCTCAACCTTAAAAGCTTTAACATCGCCGTTTATTCTCTTGATAAGACCTGTAAGCGTCTTGCCAACACCAACTTCAATAAATGTATCAACGCCGTCATTTATCATATTTTCAACTATAGTCTGCCACCTTACGGGATTTTCTACCTGCGCTCTTACAAGCGCCTTGTAATCGCCCTCATAGGGTTGGGCTGTATAGTCTGAATAAATCGTAATTTCAGGGTCGGAAAACTCGATGTTTTCCATATATTTACCAAGTCCCTCGGCAGCGTCAGCCATAAACGGAGAGTGAAAAGCGCCGCTCACTGCAAGTGGCTTTGCTCTGCCGCCGGCCGCCTTGACAGCCTCGCAGAAGCTATCGGTATTTTGGCTTGTTGTAGCCACAACAGTCTGTGCCGGGGAGTTATAGTTTACAGGATAGGTCTTTTCAAAGCCGCTGCAAACTTCCTCAACCTGCTGCGGAGTAATTTTCATAACAGCAACCATCGCACCCGGATTTTCAGTTGCCGCCTTATCCATAAGCTCGCCTCTTGCGCAAACAAGCTTAAAGGCTTCTTCATCGGAAAGCATTCCCGAAAAAGCAAGCGCAGCAATTTCACCGAGCGAAAAACCTGCAACACAATCGGGCTTAATGCCCTTTTCAGCCAATGCATAAGCAGCTGCAAGGTCTGCCGTAAAAATGCAGGGCTGAGTATTTACCGTTTTGCAAAGCTCTTCGGTTGTTCCCTCAAAGCATTGTCCGGAAGTACCTTCTCTTATTGAATCAGCCATATCATACACAGCCTTAGAAGCAGAAGAAGCGCTATAAAGCTCCTTGCCCATACCGCTGTATTGCGCGCCCTGACCTGAAAAAACAAATGCTATTTTACCCATTTTGCCGCTCCGTTCAATACTTCCTCTGCCTGTGCAAACATTTCTTCTATCATTTCACGGGCAGGCTGCTCCTTTTTAATCATAGCTGCAACCTGACCTGCAAGAACAGTTCCGTTTGAAACGTCGCCTTCTCTGGCAGCCATTCTTACTGTACCCACGCCAAGCTGCTCAAGAGCTTCATCAGAAAATTCAGCCTCGTTATACTCCTTCTTAAGGTACTCACGTGTGAAGGAATTGCGAATCGAACGTACAGGGTGCCCCAGTCTCTTGCCTGTGACAACTGTATCAATATCTTTCGCCTTAATAATCTTGTTCTTGTATTCCTGAGCAATCGTGCACTCCTCTGCAACAAGAAAGCGTGTACCCACCTGTACACCTACTGCGCCGAGCATAAATGCCGCTGCAATCTGGCGTCCGTCTGCAATTCCGCCTGCTGCAATAACAGGTATTGAAACAGCGTCAACCACCTGTGGGACAAGAGCCATTGTTGTGAGGTCGCCGACGTGACCGCCTGACTCTCCGCCCTCCGCGATTACAGCAAAAGCGCCGTCCTTTTCCATCTTTCTTGCAAGCGCAACGCTGGCTACAACGGGAATAACCTTGATTCCTGCCTCAAGCCACTTTGCCATATACTTGCCCGGATTTCCCGCGCCGGTAGTGATAACCTTTATGCCTTCCTCAATAACAACCTGAGCTGCTTTCTCGGCATACGGACTTGCAAGCATTACGTTTACGCCAAACGGCTTGTCTGTAAGCTCCTTACATTTGCGGATTTCAGCGCGAAGCTGCTCTCCGTTGGAGTTCATTGCAGCGATAAGTCCAAGTCCTCCTGCATTTGCAACACCTGCCGCAAGGGAGGCGTCTGCCACCCAAGCCATACCGCCTTGGAATATAGGAAATTCAAGTCCAAGGCTTTGATCTATAACGGTAGAAATCATATGTACATTCTCCTTTTTTGCAGAATAATGCGGTTATTTGCAGCTTTATGTTTTGCAAGATTTCATCATATTGCTTCCAAACAACAAGCCGCAACTATCTTATTTTATTCTTATGGCATTTTAGATTAATACTAACTCAAATATTTTAAAATGTCAATATATACAAGTGATTTTTTGGCATTAGCTACAATAATCCTCAATTGATTTCTTCAAATTTTCATATCCCGATATTTCAATGCCCTTTTCAAGACGCAGAATATCCCCGCGGGGAAGCGAGGTGATTGTTGTGTCGGTCACGAAATACGGCACACTTTCTCCTTTTATATACACAACCAGCTTACCATTTTCAGCCTTGAGAATATATACTTCTTTTGCAGTCTCCGAATTATCAATTGTTCCTTTTTCATTATATACAATACTGCTCTGCGCCATCTCTGCTGTTGCCTGAGGCGCTGCAGCCGCACTCACAAACAGACAGCCTAAAAGAATTATCCCCGTAATCGCTACCAGTTTTTTCATTATTATCATCCTTGCTGTTTTACATACCGTTTTTCAAAAGTATCATAATTTAGTGATAGTTTCACCTGAATTTGTTATTTTATTCACGGTTTTACATAAAAAAAATCACTTGTATTCTCTTATTTTTTCACAAAAAATATTTTATTATTATTTATTTTTTCTTTTTAAGGTGCTATAATAATGAAGAATAATGTTTTTTATAAAGATACAATCAGGACGTTAATTTTTACGGATTGAATCCGTCTCACAGGCATTTTGCCGTTATAAAGGAGTAAATATGCGTAACAAACGTGAAACAGACATCAGTCGATATACCGACAAAGCTGCAGAGCCGATAGGGTCAGCTAAACGAGAAAGCGGTGTAAAGCACTTTTTCAGAGGATTCGGCAAGGTGTGTTTTACTGCCTTTGCAGTATGCTTTGTAGCTTTTTTCATTGCAGGAATATCACTCTCGATTTATATTTTTACGCTTGCCTCAGAACCTACGGGAATTGACCTAAAGGCAAAGTCACTTAATCAGACAAGTTTTATTCTGGTTGAAAATACTGACACGGGCGAATTTGAGGAGTATCAGCAGCTTTACAGCACTGAAAACCGCATATGGGTCAGTAATCAGGATATTCCGCAGGCAATGAAGGATGCAATTGTCGCAATTGAAGACAAACGATTTTATGAACATATGGGCGTTGACTGGACGCGCACAGCCTCCGCTGTTTTGAACCTTGTTACCGGAGATGAAACCTACGGCGGCTCAACGCTTACTCAGCAGCTTATCAAGAACATCACAGATGACAATGAGGTTTCTCTCACAAGAAAGCTGCGTGAGATATGCAAGGCTCTAAAGCTGGAAAACGAATACACCAAGGATCAGATTCTTGAGGCATATCTCAATGTAGTAAACTTCGGAAACAACTGTCAGGGTGTTGAAGCTGCGGCACAACTGTATTTTGACAAGAGTATTACAGACTGCTCAATTGCCGAATGTGCAGCTATTGCAGGCATTACGCAAAATCCCTCTTTATGGAATCCCTTGGTTTATCCCGAAAACAACAAACAGCGCCGTGAAGTTGTAATTGACGCTATGTATGACCAGGAAAAGATTACAAAGGAAGAATATGAAGCTGCAATGGAGGAGTCTGAAAATATGACCTTTGTCGGCTTTCAGAATTCTTCTGATGACGATGACGACGATGACGGATATGTTCAGAACTGGTACTTAGATGAGCTTCAGTTTGACCTTCAGAGCGACCTTGCCGAGCTTTACGGCATAAGCGAGGCAGCGGCTTCCGAGAAGTTATTTACCGAGGGACTCAAGATTTACTGTGCAATGGATCTTGAAATGCAGGAGTATATTGAAAAGGCTGCTCAGAATATTGACGACAGCTATGACGATGGCTTGCAGATCGGCTCAACGCTTATGGGCTATGACGGAAGAGTAATTGCCACAGTTGGCAGCTCACAGAAAAAAACTCAGGCGCTTCAATGGGATCGTGCAACAATGTCAGCTCTACAGCCCGGTTCGTCAATAAAACCAGTTGCAGTTTATCCGCTCGCAATAGAACAAAAGCTTATATACTTTTCATCAACCGTCCTTGATGAACCTATTGAAAACTACAGATATGACGAAGAAAAAGGTATGCTTGTTTCCGGTCCTGAAAATGCCTACCTGTATTATAAGGGCAACATTCTTCTGCCTGATGCAATTCAATGCTCTTCAAACGCAACAGCAGCGCAGACAATGCTGCTTGTAGGTCCGTCTGTTGCATATGAGCAGATGGTTACAAGGATGGGATTTGCCTCACTCACCGAAGAGGACTCTCAAAATACAGGCGCCCTTTCAATCGGCGGTATGAACGGCGGTGTGACAGTACGTGAAATGGCTGCTGCCTACACCTATCTCGGCAACGGCGGTCTCTATTATAAGCCATACACATATTATTATGTAACGGATTCGGAAGACAATATAATTCTTGACAACCGCACACAGGTTCCAAAGGAAGCCTACAGTGCTGAAACAGCTGCAATTATGAACAGACTTCTCAATTACAATATGCAGAATACTACACTCAGCGACGGTAGCGCGTCTTATGCAAGAATTGACGGATGGGATATTATAGGCAAAACAGGTACTACAGACAATGATAAAGACTCTTGGTATTGCGGAGCATCTCCGTATGCCGTTATGGCTACTTGGTGCGGATTTGACGATCCTCATACAATATCAGGCACAGGCAGAACAGTTGCGGCCGGCTTCTTCGCAAACATTATGGGCAAATACCTTGAAGACAAGGCGCAAAAGGAATATACCTTCCCCACTGACATCATTGAGGCGCAATACAACCCCTATACAGGTTTGATTGTAACAACTGAAAATCCAACCGGAAAGTATATAGGATATTATACTGAGGACAATATGCCTGCTTACGGCGGTGCATATGATGACAGCGATTATATAAGCTCAGACTCAGGCGGCGATTCGGACAGCAGCAACGGCGATTACTATTACGATGACAGCAGCAGCTCTGATTATAACGATGGTTCAAGTAATATAGACGATAATTCATCATCCGGCTCCGGTGACGACGACACAGAATCGGATGTTCCTCCTGATGATGGAGACGAATCACCGGGCGATGATGAAACTCCTGACGATGAGGGCGGCGGTGACGGAGATGCCGGCGATTCCTTGGCGCAAGAGTAGGAGCTTCTGTTAATGACTTTTTAATTGTTAATTATTTTTCTTTAATATAAAATCTGAAAGGTAAGGTTACAGATATGGTTTCAGTAGCAATAATGGGTCACGGTGTTGTTGGCTCAGGCGTAGCCGAAATTCTGACAACACACAAAAAAAAGCTTTTTGCAAGTCTTGGAGAGGAAATTTATGTAAAGAAAATTCTTGACCTCAGAGAATTTCCCGACAGTCCTCTTGCGGACAAATTCACAAAAAACTTTGATGATATTTTAAATGATATAGAAATCAGAGTTGTTATTGAGGTTATGGGCGGACTTAATCCTGCATATGACTATGTTAAAAGGTGTCTTAAGGCGGGCAAAAGCGTTGTTACCTCAAACAAGGAGCTTGTTGCTGCACACGGTGCAGAGCTTCTGGCAATTTCAAAGGAAGAAAATGTAAACTTCCTGTTTGAAGCATCAGTCGGCGGCGGCATTCCGATTATACGCCCTATGAGTCAATGTCTTGTTGCAAACAACGTTGACGAAATTGCAGGCATTTTAAACGGTACAACAAACTTTATACTGACTAAGATGATTGCAGACGGTATGCAGTTTGAGGACGCATTAAAACTTGCTCAGGAGCTTGGCTTCGCAGAAAGAAACCCTGCTGCCGATATTGAAGGGCATGATGCCTGCCGCAAAATTTGTATTCTTGCATCACTGGCTTACGGAAAACACGTTTATCCTGACGCAGTACATACTGAGGGCATAACAAAAATTACTCTTGAAGATGTAAAATATGCCGAATCATTCGGTTGTGTGATCAAACTGATAGGCAAGGTTAAAAAACTTGACGACGGCAGAATTGATATTATCGTTGCACCTATGTTTGTGCCTAATGAAAGTCAGCTTGCTAACATTGACTATGAGTTCAACGGAATTATGGTAAGAGGAGACTGCACAGGAGACGTTGTGTTCTATGGTAAGGGAGCCGGCAAGCTTCCTACAGCAAGCGCTGTCGTAGCAGATATTGTTGACTGCTGCAAACATCTTAAAACAAGAAAATATCTCTACTGGACTGACGGTGACGGCAAAAATATACTGCCTGTTGAAGAGTCTGTCAGCGCAATGTATGTTCGTGCACAGGGCAGCGACATTCTATCAAAGGCTGAAAAGCACTTTGACTCGGTAACTGTTATTGAAAGAGCTGATACTGCTGATAATGAGACAGCTTTTGTTACATCAGAAATTTCTTGCGGTGAATTTGCTGACAAGATTACTGCACTTGAAAGTGATGATGTAAAAATTCTTTCAACAATCCGCATAGGTGATTTGTAATTTTTTATGGTTATCTTAACGCTTTAAATACGGGGCAACCCCTTATTGAATTTTACGGAGGAGTATAGTACACATGAGTTTGATAGTACAGAAATTCGGCGGCAGCTCAGTTGCCAATGCCGAAAGGGTTATGAATGTTGCGTCAATCATAACCGATACCTACGCTAAAGGAAACGATGTTGTAGTTGTTGTTTCCGCACAGGGAGATACAACAGACGACCTTATTGAAAAGGCTAACGAAATCAATCCGAGAGCCTCAAAAAGAGAAAAGGATATGCTGCTTGCCGCAGGTGAACAGATTTCAATTTCACTTCTTGCAATGGCTATTGAAAAGCTTGGCTACCATGCGGTTTCTTTGCTTGGCTGGCAGGCAGGCTTTGAAACCTCTTCAGCACATACAAGCGCAAGGATTAAAAGAGTTGAAGCTTCAAGAATTAAGCGTGAAATCGACAAGAAAAACATTGTTATCGTAGCAGGCTTCCAGGGCATTTCAAAGTACGGCGACATCACTACTTTGGGCAGAGGCGGTTCCGACACAAGCGCAGTTGCAATTGCGGCAGCTATGCATGCAGACCTTTGTCAGATATTCACTGATGTTGAAGGTGTTTATACGGCTGACCCTAGAAAGGTAAAGAATGCTTCAAAGCTCAGCGAAATTTCATATGATGAAATGCTTGAGCTTGCAACACTCGGCGCCCAGGTGCTGAATAATCGTTCAGTTGAAATGGCTAAAAAATATAATATCGAGCTTGAAGTGCTTTCAAGTATGACAAAGGCTTCGGGTACAATCGTAAAGGAGAAAACAAAAATGGAAAAAATGTTAATCAGCAGTGTTGCTAAAGATACAGACGTAGCAAGAATCTCAGTTACAGGCATTCCGAATGTTCCGGGTCTTGCTTTCAAGATGTTTTCAAAGCTCTCGGCAAAGGACATCAATGTTGACATTATTCTTCAGTCAATAGGTCACGACGGCAAAAAGGACATCAGCTTTACGGTTTCAAAGAGCAGAGGCGAAGAGGCTGTTGAGTGCCTTAAGGATTATATGGAAAATCTCGGTGCAAGCGAAGTTCTTTATGATGACACTGTAGCAAAAATATCAATTGTTGGCGCAGGTATGGAAAGCCACGCAGGTGTTGCAACAAAGATGTTTGAGGCTCTTTTTGACGCTCAGATTAACATTCAGATGATCAGCACAAGTGAAATCAAGGTTTCTGTTCTCATTGACGCTGCTGACGCTGACAAGGCAGTAAGTGCAATCCACTCAAAATTCTTTGATTAATCAGTTTTTTTATATCGTAAAACGACAGGGTAAACTCATTTGGAGTTACCCTGTTTTCTTTTCAATCCCCAAAACAGAATGTATTTACCGAACCAAACTCAAAACCTATGAGGAGGCTCGCCTCCTCATAGATGAGTACGTCTATCTACAACCACGAAAGATTACAACCAAAAACAAAACTGACTCCGTTAAAAAAACGAAATCAGTTTGTTGCTTAAATTTTAATTTTTACTACCATAAAGGTCTTTTTTATTCTGTCCGCACAATTTGGGGCACTTCATTTCGGCAAAGCAGGCTTTAAATTTTATAACTATTAAGAAAGCTCCTGTTAAACCATTAACTTCAATTACACCGTCTGATTTGACCGATAACCGGCTGCAAAACCAGCTTACCGACCTGAAGATGTTTTTTGCAATATATCCGGAAAATATGTCGATAAGTTGTACAAACAGCATTTATGTGTTTTTATTAAGCAGATCCTTAAATTATACCCTCAGCTTCAAGCTCTTCTATCTTTTCCCAAACAGCCTCGCTTCTGCTGTCCCAACTCATACTGCTAAGACAAATTTTTGAATTATACTCAATTCCGTAGGAATCGACCATTATTTCACCATACTGTAAATCACGGTTAATCATACTGTCGGGATCATTCATTGATTTCTGCAATACTGTGGCATTATCAACAGTAATCGTGGGAACAAATCCGTAGTCATAGAATCTTCCGTCTGCATACTGATTTTCGGTACAGTAGCACGCAGCAAGCTCAACCTGAACACCTGTAAATGTTGTTATATCAGCAAGATACTTTTGAATAAGCGTAACATCGTCAACATTAACGGTGCCGTCATTATTCACATCTCCCGATAAATATCCGCTTGTCATATCGGTAAAGGAATTATAAAGTGCAAGGTATGCATCGCTGATTGTTTTTTCGTCATTAGTTTTGAATGAATCTCTTAGCTCGTCACGTTTAGCTGTAAAATCGCTCCATTTCGCTTCATCATAAAATCCGTTTTCATTATTCTCTTCAAGCGAAAGAACATAAGTCTGTTTTGCAAAATACTCATCAATACAAATATTATCCATAGCGCTTGAAAGCTTATTTATGGCATTCAGATAATCATCGTTGGTTGCAGAAATATCGGCTATAACACTTTCTGCAATCTGGTAAGCAGCATTTAATCTTACAAATGTCTCCATAGAATATGGTCTTGCAACGCCCAACAGACCTTCCCTGACTTCATATTCCGAAATCAAATCCTTAAGTTCATCAACAAGCTCAGAATCAACCTCACCGGTTGGTGTAGGATATACCGCCAGATTGAGTTTTACTGCAATTTCACTCAGCAGTTCATCATCAACAATATCGGAAGTATATGCTTCATAAAGACGATAAAGTTTATTATCGCTATAAAGCATAACTTCATTTGAATTATCATTTATTACATAAATGTATGAGCCTATAACCATATATGTCTTAATATTAGAGGAAACACCCCAGAAAGCAGGGGCAACAAGTAATGCACCGCTGCTAATAGAGCCATAGTAATCAACCTCAAACATCATCTGTCGTCATCTGCAAACAGCTTTGCTCAACATAAGCCTCCTTAACATTGAGCTCACTCTCTGCATCAATTTCAACAGTCGAAGGAAGAACAGTTACACCATATTCAGTGAGGCTTTTTGGAATGTTATAATAATACACACCGGTTTCCATTACTTCTTCAGCTGCAAAAGCCGTGATTGAAAGCGTGCCCATTAACAGAACGACCGCAAGTATTAAGCATAATAATTTTTTCATAAAATTCACTCCTTAAAATGTAATTATATCGGCATATCAAAAGGTTGCCCCCCTCATGAATTACCTGCCTATTTATCATTTTCTATATAATACTCTCGCTTATTTGCAAAAAGTTATCTACATTCACCTTAATTTTATTATAAATATTTCTCAAAAAAATTGTCAACATTTTTCTAATAAACGCTTACGTGAATATTTGTCAACATTCTATAATAACAAACTGCCTGCCAATTCACCAAAAACGCACAGCAGGCAGCACACTCAAAAAGGGTATCGACAAATGCACAACATATGTGTTATACTATATTGTAATTGGGTATAATACCTAATACTAAGGAGGTTTTTTATAATGGAAATAACAAAAAATTCAATCATCGGTGACGTGCTTGACAAATATCCTAACACAGCAGAGCTTTTCTTCAGCATCGGTATGCATTGTCTCGGATGTCCTGCTTCAAGAGGCGAAACAATTGAAGAGGCTTGTATGGTGCACGGTGCAGATGCTGACGCTCTTATCAACGCACTCAACGCTGCAATTGCATAATGAGCAGAAGCTCAGATACACAGCTTGACAATCGTTTAAGGCTCTGTGCGGATTTTGTCCGAGACGGAGCAAGACTTGCAGACATCGGCACAGACCACGCATATCTACCTGTGTGGCTGTGCCGTATTTGCAGGTGCCCGTCTGCAATTGCAGCCGACATAAATCCCGAACCTCTAAGGCACGGCGCAAATACTATATCTGAAGCAGGTCTTGACGATATTATCTCTACAAGACTCAGCGACGGACTCAAAAACATAAAACAAGACGAAACTGATGATATTGTAATTGCAGGAATGGGCGGCGAGCTGATTTCAAAAATAATCTCCGAATGCAGTTTTTCAAAAGACAGCTCCAAGCACTTTATACTCCAGCCTATGACAAAAAGCGAGCTGCTTATTGAATGGTTATGCAACAACGGTTATGAAATAATAAAGCAGGACTGCTGTATAGCCGCAAAAAAATGCTATACTGTTCTGCTTGTTGAATATACAGGAAAAGCATCTGCAAGGGACGAACTTTATTACTATCTGGCAGAGCTTGACCCCGAAAATAATGAAACTCATCTTTTGTTTGTTCAAAGCCACATCCGCAGGCTTAATAAAAAAGCAAACGGAGATGTGCGCTTTGCTGTGCTTGCAAAGCGCCTTGAGGATATTATAAAACAAAACCATTAAAAGGAAGCTGTTATGATTACAATAAACGATATAATGAACTATTTTGAGACCTTTGCCCCGCTGGACGCTCAGATGGATTTTGATAATGCAGGCTTGCTTGTCGGTGACAGGGATACATCCATAACCAAAGTGCTTCTCACGCTTGACATAACCGCCGATGTCGTGCTTGAAGCAGAAAAGCTCGGCTGCGAGCTGATAATCAGTCATCACCCTGTAATCTTTAATCCTATAAAAAATATGAAAACCAGAGACGCTGCATATCTGCTTGCAAACAAAGGAATTGCCGCGTTGTGTATGCACACAAATCTTGATCTCGGAACTGAGTTTGGTGTAAACATTGCCCTTGCTGAAGCAATAAACGTCAGAAATGCTCAGCTTGCAGAAATCGGAGAATGTCTGTTTATCGGCACGCTTGATAACGACGCAGACATTGAAAGCTTTGCAAGGTGTGTAAAAAACTCGCTTGACTGCAACGGTCTGCGTTATACGGATATTAAAAAAACAGTAAAGACCGTTGCCGTTTCTTCGGGAGCAGGCGGTTCAAATGTATTTGAGGCTGCAAAACTAGGCGCAAATGTGCTTGTCACAGGCGAAATTCACCACCACGAGATAAATGCGGCAAACGCACTTGGACTTGATATTATCGACGTTGGTCACTACAAAAGTGAAGATATTGTAATTTTACCGCTTCTCAACAGACTTGCGCAGAATTTTTCTGAAATTGGTTTTACAAAATCGAAAGCATACAGCGATTTTATTAAATTTATTTAAATTTATAGGAAATTCTTCAAATTGTTTATTGCATACTTTGTAACAATTTGATATAATAATATGGTAAATAACTATATGTGGTAGTATGCTGTTTTGTTACAACACAAAATAGCTTTTTGATGAGGTATTATGAGAATACGCAAAAAGAAATGGGCAGAGCCGGAGCTTGCAGTGTGCGACTTCTTTGTAAAAAATCCCGAGGAGTATGCCGGCAAATGGAAAAAAGCCTTTTCAAAGGAACAGCCGCTTTATCTTGAAATCGGCTGCGGTAAGGGCGGATTTGCAGGTCAGCTTGCTCTGAATAATCCTGACAAAAATATCATAGCTCTTGACATCAAAATAGATATGCTGGGCGTCGGCAGGCGCACAATTGTAAAGCTTTTTGAAGAAGCGGGCAAATCTCAGAATGATATAACAAATCTGCTTCTTGTAAACTACAATGTTGAAAAACTTGACTCAATCATTACATCAGACGACAAAATTGACAGACTTTTTATAAATTTCTGTAATCCGTGGCCGCGACCCAAGCACAAAAAACGCAGACTTACATACTACAAAAAGCTTGAAATGTACAAAACCTTTCTTAAAAAGGACAGTGAAATCCGTTTCAAGACTGATGACGACGAGCTGTTTGATGAAAGTCTTGAATATTTTGAACAGAGCGGTTATGAAATCACCTATCTCACACGTGACCTGCACTCGGAAAATCTTTCCGATAATATCGAAACAGAGCACGAGAAAATGTTCTCTGAGGAAGGCATCAAAATCAAATACTGCATCGCAAAGCAGAAGCCTTGATTTTATATTTATGAAAACCACTGACAGGAGGCGTATGGGTTGAAGCTGAAGCAGGCTATTGCCGCCGTTTTAATCGGCATAATTTCCACTGCGGCTCTTTGCGGATGCAATATAACGGATTTTGGTACCGAAAGCCTATTGCGTCCCCCTAAAACAATGGGAAACGAAGCCGCAATTGAGCAGCTTATTGCTGACTCGGCAAATAATAAATATACCCTCAAATATCCCAAAAACGGCAGCTATCGCAGCGCAATCACAATGACCGACCTTGACGGTGACGGAACTGACGAAGCTGTTGCTTTCTACCGTGAGGGCGACAATCTCACACAAATACATATGCTTGTTATGTACTCCGATAACGGTGAATGGGAACTTTCTTCGGACAAAGTAACCGAAACAACTGACATTGACTGTATTAGCTTTGCTGATGTCAACGGCGACGGCAAGCTTGAAATTCTGGCAGGCTACAATACATACACCCCGAATATCAATCTTATTTTTTGTTATTCATATTCTGAGGGAAAAACTACCGATATTACAGCAGGACAAAGCTATTCTTCATTCTATTGCGGTGATTTTAATTCCGACGGTGATGACGAAATAATTACGCTTCTGCTTTTTACAACCGAAAATGAAGCAAGCGCCTCAATGCTTGACTACAATAAGGATAAAATCTCTCTATATACCAAAGCGACTGTTTCAATGGATCCAAATGTGGTAAAGTATAAAAACGTAGCCGTTGCTCAATTTGGAGACATCAACGGAATTGTGGTTGACGGTTCATTTTCTAGTGAGGAAATCAACACACAGATTATTTATTACAACAAGGAGCTTTCGCTCCTCAGAAATCCGCTTTACCGCGAAAAGACAAAAAGCTTCACTCAGCGCAGTCTTAATATAATTTCAACAGATATTGACGACGACTCGGAGCTTGAAATTCCCGCTACCGAGAAAATGCCATATCCAAAGGACGAATCGGCTGAAAATGCCGCCGATAAAATTGATTGGTACAGCTTCACTGCCGATGATGAAACGGCTTCTGTCAAATGCACAATGATTGCCGGCAAAAATACGGATTTTGCCTTTACTGTTCCCGAAGGCTGGGACAGTAATTCCGTAACGGCTTTATACGGAACTGACGGAGACTCAATTGAATTTTATGAATGGAATGAAGGCAATCTCGGTAACAAGCTGTTTGAGATAAAAGAATTCAGCGTCTCAGACTGGGATATGGGAAAAATCAGCGATAGCTACACTCTTATTTTAAAAAACGATACTACTGCCTACACATTTAAAAATGAAAATACAGGCAATGCTTATTCACTGAGCGACGATGAAATCAAAACAGCATTTTATGAGTTTACTCAGTCAACATTATAACTTGTGGACGACAGTCCGCCGCTCTTTTGAAGTTAAAAAGCAGACTATTACACTTTTTGGAATTTGATAATTCAACACATCAGGCTTTTCCTGATAATTAAACATATGGAGGTTTTGATATGAAAAGAATACTTGTTTGTGAAGATGAAGCCGCAATCCGCGACTTTGTCGTAATAAACCTTACTCGTGCAGGCTATGACGTAGTTGAAGCTGACTGCGGCGAAACGGCTCTTCAGAAATACGAAGAATACAACGGCGATTTTGACGTAGCAATTCTTGATGTTATGATGCCCGGCATTGATGGATTTCAGGTTTGTAAGGAGCTTAGAAACAAAAACGGCAGTATAGGCATTATTATACTGTCGGCAAAAACTCAGGAAATGGACAAAGTAACAGGTCTTATGCTTGGCGCAGACGACTATGTTGCAAAGCCCTTCTCTCCAAGCGAACTGCTTGCTCGTGTTGACTCTCTGTACAGACGTGTTGCCCTTGCACAGGCGCGCTCCGAAAACAACTTTAAGGAGGAGCTTAAGTCAGGCAATTTTGTTCTCAATCTTCGCAACCGTGCTCTTACAAAGAACGGCAAGATGATTGAGCTTACACAGGTTGAGTTCCAGATAATGGAATATTTCTTCTCGTATCCCGGAAAACCTCTTGACAGACTTGAAATTCTCAAGCACGTATGGGGTGAAGCATATGTGGGCGAGGATAAAATTGTTGACGTAAATATCAGACGACTGAGAATGAAGGTTGAGGATGAGCCCTCAAATCCAAAGCATATTATAACAGTCTGGGGTCTCGGCTACAGATGGGATGCAGGCGTCTGATGATATAAACAATTATAAGGAGGACAACAGCAGATGTTTAAAGGCATTACCAAAAGATGGATGCTTAATACACTCAGTGTTATACTGACAATCATCATTCTTATTGTTGTCAGCCTTATTTTTATTGTTACATATCTTTTTCAGAGCAGCATTGAACAAAGTCTTACTGCTACCAGCAGCGAGCTATCTCTGGTGTTTTCCGGATATACCAGCGACAGCTCATCTGCCTTCAGCTCATCTGCACGTGATTACGTTGAAAACTTTGACGCTAAGGAACAGATGGAGGTTATGGTCATCAATTCCTCAGGCAGAATAATCATGACCTCAACCGGCTTTGTACCCTCTGAAAAAACCGAAATTTCCGACTTTGAGGAAGCACAATCGAACGGAGACGGCATTGCCTTCTGGAACGGCAAGCTGGAGTCGGGCGAAAGTGCAATGAGCCAGACCCGCATCATTACAAATCCGGACGGAATTGTTGTGGGCGGCATACGCTATATTGTATCAATGGAGCCCGTCAATAACAGAATCGTTATTATTTCTGCGCTGATTATTGCGCTTGGCATCATAATCATTGCCCTTGTAATTATTTCGGGAATTATGTTCATACGCTCAATTGTAAAACCTATCAGCAACCTGTCGGTTACTGCCGACAGGATTGCACATGGAGATTTTTCGGCTTCTGAAAAAATTGAGCATAAATATGACGACGAAATTGGCGACCTGTGCGACGCTATAAGCGATATGGCAAAGGATTTGCAGACCGCGGAGCAAATGAAAAACGACTTTATTTCCAGGGTTTCCCACGAACTAAGAACTCCGCTCACAGCAATTAAGGGCTGGGCGGAAACAATGCAACTATCCGAAAAAGGAAAGCTTGACAGACGGACCTTTGACCGCGGTATGGGGGTAATCATCAAGGAAAGCTCACGCCTCACAAGCATTGTTGAAGAACTTTTGGATTTCAGCCGAATCCAAAGCGGAAGAATGACCCTTATAAACGAAAAGCTTGATATTCTTGCTGAGTTTGATGAAACCGTATATATGCTCAAGGAACGTGCAGTCACGGAAGGTAAACATCTGCTTTATGATGAACCCGAGACTGTATTCCCTGCGGTTTTCGGCGACAGAAACAGACTCAAGCAGGTATTTCTTAATATTCTTGACAATGCACTCAAATATACGCCAAAGGGCGGTGTGGTTGCAGCTCAGGTCATCTATTCAAAGGACGAGCCTGATATAATCAAAATTGTAATCACAGACTCAGGCTGCGGTATTCCTGCCGACGATCTGCCCAAGGTTAAAGAAAAATTTTACAAAGCAAATCAGACTGTGGGCGGTTCAGGCATAGGGCTTGCAGTTGCTGATGAAATAATGAATTTGCACAACGGCTCGCTGGATATTGAAAGCGGCGAGGGAGTTGGCACAACGGTTACTCTCACCTTCCCCATTTATAAGGAAGGCGAGGAAAATACTATGCCGGAGCGTATAAAGCTGTAAGTTTTTAGTAAGCAATGATTAAATTGATTAGCACATTGCACATATAAATTTTTGTCATAATAAGTCCTAACTTTTTTCACATATAAAAATGCAAAGTTTAGGGCAATAAGACAATAAATATACAAACAAGATGTTATTCAAATATAAAACGTCCTGTTATCATTGGTTACCTAAACAGAAAGGATTGTTTAATGGCTAAAAATACTACTAAAAAAATCACCTCAATAGGCGGCAGCGCCCTGATTGAAGGCATTATGATGAGAGGCCCCAAACGCACAACTGTTTGCGTACGGACAGGGGAAAATGAAATCTACAGTGAGGATATTGAGGTAAAAACACTCAGCTCACGGTTTAAAATATTCAAACTTCCTTTTATCAGAGGTATTGCAGGTCTTATTGACTCAATGCGCCTTTCCTACAAATCTCTTATGCTGTCCGCAGACAAGGCAATTGAGGCAGGCGAGATTGAAGAGGAAGAACCCTCAAAATTCGAAAAATGGTTGGATGAAAAATTCGGCGACAAACTTGTAAAGGTTCTTATGGTATTTGCCTCAATCATCGGAGTTGCATTTGCGGTTGGACTATTCTTCTTTGTTCCGTCCTTCCTTTTTGACCTGAGCTCCAACGTTGTTCCGGCATTCAGGGGCGAAGGTGAGCTTACAGTATTATGGAAATCAATTTTTGAAGGCGTACTCAAAATCGTTCTGTTTCTGCTTTATATTGTTATCTGCTCACAAATGACCGAAATGAAGCGTGTATTTATGTACCACGGCGCAGAGCACAAAACAATCTTCTGTTATGAAAATGACGAAGAGCTTACCGTTGCTAACGTAAAAAAGCAATCACGCTTTCACCCTCGCTGCGGCACAAGCTTTATGGTGCTTATGCTTATCGTTGGTATTGTTATCGGACTTTTTGTTCCTGTCGCTCCGTTCGGCATCGGATTTCTGCGCCCTGTTTTCAAAATTCTTCTCCTCCCTGTATCATGCGCAGTAGGCTATGAGCTTATCAAAATCTGCGGTAAGCACGACAATCCTTTTACCCGCATTATTGCGGCACCCGGACTGTGGGCGCAAAGAATCACAACAAAAAATCCTGACGATAAGATGATTGAGGTTGCAATTGAAGCAATTAAGGCTGTTATTCCGGATGACGGCTCAGACATCGTTGGCGGCAAATGATGAATGCTGAACAGGCTTTCAGGGAATGTAAAAGCAGACTTGCAAAATCAACTATTGACGACCCTGCTTTTGAGGCGCGCTGCCTTATTGAAAAGGTGCTCGGACTTGACAGAAGCGGACTTATCTGTCACGGAAGAGACTGCGTTAGTGAAGATAAAATCAAAGAGCTTTTCGCGCTTACAGAACGAAGAATTTGCCGCGAACCGCTGCAATATATTCTGGGCAGCTGGAGCTTTTGCGGCTTTGAGCTTTTTGTTGGTGAAGGCGTTCTCATTCCCCGTGACGACACCGAGGTTGTACTGAATCTGTGTCTTGATTTTGCGGGAAGCAGACAAAACATAAAAGTTATCGATTTGTGCGCAGGAAGCGGTGCAATTTCAGTTGCACTTTCTGTCCTTGCAAATGCCTGCGTTACGGCAATTGAGCTTAGCGACAAAGCATTCCCCTACCTTATAAGAAACATTGAACACAACAAATCCGAAATAAAGGCATTTAAAGGCAATATTTTTGAATGTTATACCGAATTTGCTTGTGATAAATACGACTTAATTGTTTCAAATCCGCCATACATAAAATCTGATGAACTTCCTACGCTTCAAGCTGAGGTGCAAAAGGAGCCTACAATGGCGCTTGACGGCGGTTCAGACGGCTGCGACTTCTACAGAGGGATTATAAAACTTTGGAGCTGCAAGCTAAAAAACGGCGGTGCTCTTGCATTTGAGCTTGGAGAAGGTCAGGCTGACTATGTTGAAAAGCTGATGAAACAAAACGGATTTACGGAAATTAAAACTTCAGCCGATTTGGGCGGCATAAAAAGAGCTATAATCGGTATTTACCGTCCATAGCAAACAATTGAAGAGAAATTTATCGTACTTCAGTCCATAATAGAAAATTTGTTCGATTTTTCTATTGCAATTTTTCAGCTTATATTCTATAATTATGATAATAACTTAGGGCAAGCGGCTTTCTGCCGCTTACGCTGCACTATAAACAGCAAGCCTTGTTAATAATATTCGGATTTTCCGAAAATTACGGAGGTATATATAATGGCAGTTGACAAGAATAAGGCGCTTGAAACCGCACTTACACAAATTGAAAAGCAATTCGGAAAAGGTGCAGTTATGCGTCTTGGCGAGAATAAGCATATGAGCATTGACCATATTTCAACAGGCTCGCTTTCACTTGACATAGCTCTGGGTATAGGCGGACTTCCCCGAGGCAGAATTGTTGAGATTTACGGACCCGAATCATCTGGTAAGACAACACTTTCTTTGCACTGTATTGCAGAAGGTCAAAAAAACGGCGGCAACGTTGCCTTTATTGACGTCGAGCACGCACTTGACCCTACATATGCAGCAGCGCTCGGTGTAGATGTTGATTCTCTGCTTGTATCTCAGCCTGACACAGGTGAGGACGCTCTTGAAATTGCCGAGGCGCTTATCCGAAGCGGCGCAATCGACGTAATTGTAATCGACTCTGTCGCGGCTCTCGTTCCAAAGGCTGAAATTGAGGGCGAAATGGGTGACAGCCACGTTGGTCTGCATGCAAGACTTATGTCTCAGGCTCTCAGAAAACTTGCAGGTGCCATAAACAAATCAAACTGCGTGGCTATTTTTATCAACCAGCTTCGTGAAAAAGTTGGCGTAATCTATGGAAACCCGGAGGTTACCACAGGCGGTCGTGCTCTCAAATTCTACAGCTCCGTCCGCATTGATATAAGAAGAATTGAAACAATTAAAGTAAACGGAGAAATGATTGGTTCTCGTACAAGGGCAAAGGTTGTCAAGAACAAGATTGCACCGCCATTCAGAGAAGCTGAATTTGACATTATGTACGGTGAAGGCATATCAAGAGTCGGCGAGCTGCTTGACATTGCAGTAAAGCTGGAAATCGTTCAGAAATCGGGTGCATGGTTCAGCTACAACGGCAACAGACTCGGACAGGGACGTGACAAGGTAAAGGAGCTTTTCAGAACTGACGAGGCTCTTGTAAAAGAAATTGAAGAGCAGGTATGGGCTAATGTTGACAAGCTTTACGAACGCAAGCCTGCCGCGCCAAAGGCAAGGATTACCGAAATTCCTGCGGCAGCCCCTTCGGCAGCAGAAGCTCCTCAAAAAAAAGCTCCTGCAAAGAGCAGCGCAAAAATTGACGTTCTTGTTGACGACTGATGCTTATAACTGCAATTGAACCGCGCCGCAAGGGAATGAGTGCATTATACCTTGACGGAGAATATGTTATTAAGCTCGACACACAAACCTTGGTTGAAAATCGGTTTGATGTCGGGCGTGAAATTGACGATGAAGATTTGCACGAACTAATCAGACTGAGTAACGAACGCAGAGCAAAGGAGAAGGCTCTGTGGATAATATCATATCGTGACCACTCAAAAAAAGAGCTTACAGACAAAATCAGGCGCACCTGTGATGAGGCTTCCGCCGAAAAAGCCGTTGAAAGACTGGAAGAGCTTGGTCTTGTAAATGACGAAGTCTTTGCACGCAGATATGCCGAGCAGTTAATTTTCGGAAAGCATATGTCCAAAAAGGCTGCGTCATACGAGCTTGCACGAAAAGGCATTGACCGTATGCTTGCAGATGAAATTCTGGAAGCAATTGAGGTTGACGAAGCGGAGCAAATCAAAGCAGTGCTCGAAAAAAAGTATAAGGCAATAACTGATGAAAAAACAAGACGCAGAGCCATATCTGCACTCCAAAGGCTTGGATACGGCTGGGACGGCATCAGGCATGCCATAGACGAATATTCAGAATATACAGAGGAAGACTGCATATGAATTATAAGGTTGGTATTGTATCACTTGGCTGTGCCAAAAATCAGGTTGACGCCGAAATGCTGCTGTTTACACTCAAAAAACGCGGCCTTGCAATTGTAAACGACCCTGCCGAGGCTGACGCCGTGATTGTAAACACCTGCGGATTTATTGAGTCGGCAAAGCAGGAAAGCATTGATGAAATTATAGAGCTGGGCAAGCTCAAGCAGGAGGGCACAATTAAGGCTATTATCGTTACGGGATGTCTTGCCGAACGCTATAAAAACGAAATTACACGTCAGCTTTATGAGGTCGACGCAGCAATCGGCATAGGTGCAAACGAACAGATTGCCGATGTGGTGACTGAGGTGCTCAGAGGAAAAAAGCTGGAATTATTTCCCGACAAGGTGTGTCTGCCTCTTGAAGGCGGAAGAATTCAGTCAACGCCGCACTATACTGCATACATAAAAATTGCTGAGGGCTGTGACAATAGATGCACCTATTGTGCTATTCCTCAAATAAGAGGCAGATACAGAAGCCGTAAGCCCGAAGATATAGTAAAAGAAGCCGAGGTACTTGCCTCAAACGGAGTTAAGGAGCTCAATGTAATTGCTCAAGATACTACACGCTACGGTGAGGATTTGTTCGGCGAACCGTACCTTGCAAAGCTTCTGAAAATGCTCTGCAAAATTGACGGCTTAAAATGGATAAGAGTGCTATACTGCTATCCCGACAGACTCACGGATGAGCTTATTGACACAATTGCAATTGAAGAAAAGATTGTCAAATATATAGACCTTCCGCTTCAGCACTGCAACGGTAAAGTGCTCAAACGTATGAACCGCCACGGCAACCGAGAGGTTCTGACCGCTTTAATCAATAAAATCAGGTCAAAAATTCCAAATGTAATAATTCGTTCCGCCTTTATTACGGGCTTTCCGGGTGAAACAGAGGAGCAGTTTGAAGAGCTTGCACAGTTTGCAGCCGATATGAAGTTTGAGAGACTCGGCTGCTTTGCATACTCCCAAGAGGAAAATACCCCTGCTGCAAAAATGCCTGAACAGCTTGACGAAGAAACAAAACAAAAGCGTGCTGACATAATTATGGAACACCAGCAGGTTGTTATGGCCGACTACTGTGAAAGCCTTATCGACACCGAAATAGAGGTTCTGGTTGAGGGCTTTGACAAACTTGCCGAATGTTATTTTGGCAGATGCTATGCAGACTCCCCTGAGGTTGACGGTTGTGTATTCTTTACCTGCAACGGTAAAAAACCTGCAATCGGCGATTTTGTAAGGGTAAGAATAACAGACTACACAGGCTGTGACCCCGTGGGTGAAATTGATTAAACAGCATTGGCTTACTGTCAAAATAACAGGCTGAATAATAAATTTGGAAGGCAACAAAATGAATTTACCTAATAAACTGACAATAGGACGGATTGTCCTTGTACCGTTTTTTCTGGCTGCCGTGCTGATTGAATTTCCGTTTCATCATGCTGCGGCACTAATATTATTTATAGTCGCTTCAATTACAGATTTGTTTGACGGCAAAATCGCACGCCAAAAAAATCTTGTGACGGATTTCGGAAAATTTGCCGATCCTCTTGCCGACAAAATTCTTGTGCTTGCCGCCCTGCTTTGCTTTGTGCAAAACGGACTTTGCGACTGCATTGCCGTAATAATAGTGCTGTTCAGAGAATTTGCCGTCACTTCAATCAGACTGATGGCTGCTTCAAACGGCAAGGTTGTTGCCGCCAACATATGGGGCAAAGTTAAAACGGTTACACAGATGATTGCAATAATCACAATATTGGTGATGCAGTCTGTGCTTGATCTTAACAATATAATACCGATTTTTTCAGCCGATATTATATCCGTACTCTCAATGGTTTTCACGGTTTTCGGCGAAATTTTAATATGGATTTCCACCATATTTGCAATCATCTCAGGAATAATTTATATTTTACAGAACAAACACTTTATATCGGATATGTAAGGTAATTTACCGATACAATCTGATAATTCTGGATGTGATGCTTTGTTTAAAACTTTAAAATCAGATATAAACGCCGTGCTTGAGCGTGACCCTGCCGCAAGGAACAAAGCAGAGGTTTTTTTTCTCTATTCAGGATTCAAGGCAGTGAGGTCGCATCGAAAAGCCAACTGGTTTTTCAGGCACAATCTAAAATTTATAGCCCGATGGATTTCTCAGCGCAGCCGCCACAAAACAGGCATAGAAATTCATCCGGGGGCAACCATAGGAAAAGGGCTCTTTATTGACCATGGTATGGGTGTTGTTATAGGCGAAACAACAATAATCGGCGACAACTGTACCATATATCAAAACGTCACACTGGGGGGCACCGGCAAGGAAATAGGCAAACGCCACCCAACACTCGGCAATAACGTGCTGGTCGGTTCGGGTGCAAAGGTGCTCGGTCCGTTTAAGGTCGGCGATAATGCCCGAGTGGCAGCAGGCGCTGTGGTGCTGAGCGAAATTCCGCCTAATTCTACCGCCGTAGGCGTTCCGGCAAGAGTTGTTAAGATTAACGGAATAAGAAGCGAAACGCTTGACCAGATTCATGTTTCTGACCCTGTTGCACTTGCACTCTGCACACTTGAACACAAAATAAATGTACTTCAGAATGAGCTTGATATGCTCAGACAAGATAAAAGCAAGGAGTAATTTAAATGATTTTATATAACTCTCTCGGACAGACAAAACAGGAATTTGTTCCCTACAATGATAAAAAGGTTAATATGTACACCTGCGGTCCGACAGTTTACCACTATGCTCACATCGGTAATCTGAGAACATATATTATGGAGGATATTCTCGAAAAATATCTCAGATTCTCAGGCTATGACGTAAACCGTGTAATGAACATCACAGATGTAGGTCACCTTACAAGCGATGCCGACACCGGCGAGGACAAAATGCTAAAAGGTGCAAAGCGTGAGCACAAAACCGTGCTTGAGATTGCAAAATTCTATACAGACGCTTTCTTTTCGGACTGTGCAAAGCTCAACATCAAAACCCCCGATGTTGTAGAGCCTGCCACAAACTGCATTGATGAGTTTATTAATATGATTTCTGTGCTGCTTGAGAAGGGTTATGCATATATTGCCGGAGGCAATGTATATTTTGACACCTCAAAGCTTGAAAACTACTATGTGTTCGGCAATATGAACGAAGATGACCTTGCAATCGGAGTACGCGACAGTGTTGAAGAGGACGAAAACAAGCATAATAAGGCTGACTTTGTGCTTTGGTTTACAAAATCAAAATTTGAAGATCAGGAGCTTAAGTGGGAAAGTCCCTGGGGCATAGGTTATCCGGGCTGGCATATTGAATGCTCCAGCATCAGCTGCAAGCACAACGGAGAATACCTTGATATTCACTGCGGCGGCATAGACAATGCTTTTCCGCACCACACAAATGAAATCGCACAAAGCGAAGCATTTCTGGGGCACAAATGGTGCAAATACTGGTTCCACGTTCTGCATCTCAATGACGCAAGAGGCAAAATGAGCAAATCAAGCGGAGACTTTCTTACTGTATCTTTACTTGAAGAAAAAGGCTACAATCCGCTTGTTTACAGAATGTTCTGCCTGCAAAGCCACTATCGCAAGCCCCTTGCCTTCTCTTTTGAAAGTCTTGACAATACGGCAAAGGCTTATGACAAGCTCATCAAGAGAATTTCTGCCCTTGCAAAGGACGGCGCTCCTGATGAAGAAAAGGCTCAGCCGTTCATTGACAGCTTTAAAGAGGCTCTCGGCAACGATATTAACACCTCCCTTGGTCTCACCTGCGTTTATGACGTACTGAAGGCTGACCTTGACGATGCTACAAAGCTGTATCTTATAGACGAATTCGACAAGGTTCTGTCACTTGACCTCACAAAGGCAAAGCCTGCTGAAAAAAACGCTTCGGTTGACAGTGATACAAACGCTGAGGTAGAAGCCCTCATTGCTCAGCGTACAAAGGCTCGTGATGAAAAGGACTGGGCAACGGCTGACGCTATCCGCGACAAGCTAAAGGAAATGCATGTAGTTATCAAGGACACCAAGTACGGAATTGAGTGGCATTTTGAAAAATAAAATTTATATTTAAATATTTTAACTTACGATTGTAATATAAAAAAATCCCCTTCATATAAATCTTATGGAGGGGATTTTATGCGTTTATTAATCTTAACAAAGCGTAATCTTATTTCAATAGGCTTCTGTCTGCTGATTGGAGTTCTGGCAGGCACAATTGCAATCACTTCAACCGTAAATGCGGTACAGACCGCAAGCACCGAACGGGAAATCCCCATTTACTGTGTTGATACGAACAAAAAGCAGGTAGCTCTGTCGTTTGACGCCGCATGGGGCAATGAGCAAACGGATACACTGCTTGAAATACTCGACAAATACAATGTAAAAAGTACCTTTTTCCTTGTTGGCGACTGGGTTGATAACTACCCCGACGACGTAAAGAAGATTGCCGAAAAGGGACACGACGTTGGCAACCACAGCGACACACACCCGTATATGACTCAGCTTTCAACAGCCGATATGACAGGTCAGATTCAGGCTTGCAACGAAAAGATTAAAAAGCTTACGGGCAGCACTCCTACTCTGTTCAGAGCACCCTACGGCGACTACAATAATGATGTCGTAAAATCCGTAAACGGCTGCGGAATGTACTGTGTGCAATGGGACGTTGACTCACTGGACTGGAAAGACCCCACTCCCGAGCAGATTACTCAGAACGTGCTGAGCAAAATTAAAAACGGCAGTATCATACTTATGCACAACGGTGCAACAAACACTCCCGAAGCTCTGCCAATGGTAATTGAAGGCATACAGGAGGCGGGATATGAAATTGTGCCGATTTCAAAAATTCTGCTTACCTGTGATTACTACACAGACGTTCAGGGAATGATGTGCGCCAAAGAGGAAGCGACCACCGCAGCAAACACAACTGCCGCCACGGCAAAGCCGTAAAGCTAAAATTTTATTATTCTTGCTAAAATGTCGGTAGAACCGTACTATAAATGACTAAACAACGTTCTTTATACTACTGCCGAAAACCCTTTTTTACACTAACCGGGGCTATCTGAAAACAGAAAAATAATTAAAGATTTGCTAAGAAGAGGTGAGTACGAGTGAAAAAGCGCAGAAATGCTGACGCATTTCGAGCATTTTTCGCAAAGTAAGCACCCGTATTAACAGAAATAGACAGTCCCTTTGAGTTTTCAGATAGCCCCTAAATAAAAGCAGATTTTACCGTAAAAAAACAACCGTCTCATACGAGTCGGTTGTTTTCATATTGTATTAGCATTTAAACAAAAGAAGTGATCATTTCGGCAACATATTTCTGAACCAGTATAGCGTCATCAATTGTTAAATCGCCGTCATTGTTTACATCGGCAGCACTAAACCGGGCATCATCAAATTCGGTCATATCAGCAACATACTTCTGAATTGCGGTTGCATCGTCAATTGTCACTTCTCCGTCACCGTTTACGTCGCCGAGTAATGTTTTCTGAACCTCGCCAATACTTATAAAGTTTACTTCCTTTTTCGATTGCAAATGTTTCTGCTTCTGAGCCTGTATATCCATAGATTGAGAGTGTATCTGAAGGATTGTTAAAAGCTGATTTTTCAATATATGTTACACTGTC
>CAYQXN010000001.1:49036-55449 GCA_964421585.1 uncultured Ruminococcus sp.
AGAGTGTATCTGAAGGATTGTTAAAAGCTGATTTTTCAATATATGTTACACTGTCGGGAATTGTTACACTGACAAGATTTGTTTTATAATAGAGTGCTCTGTCTGCAAGTCCTCTTGTTCCGTCCTTAATTTCTATAGCTGTATTCTCAGGCATTGCCCCGTTATAACCGCATATCCAGCCGTCAACATAAACCACACTTTCAGTCTGATTATTGTATAACGCAGTATTTAAAAATGCAGAACCGCCTACTTTTGTTACGCTGTCGGGAATAGTCACGCTTGCAAGCTCTAAGCAATTTTGGAAAACGTTCATTCCAATTGTTGTCAAACCATAGGGAAGTGTTATATTTGTAAGACTTGAGCACGCAACAAATGCTTTATCGCCAATTTTTTCCAAACCTTTGCCGAATATAATGCTTGTCAGTTTTAGGTTGCCCATAAATGCTTGCGTGTCAATGCTTGTGACACCGTTTCCTAAATTCACGCTTGTAAGATTGCAAGAAGAAAAAGCCGCACTTCCAATGCTTTTTACACTGTCAGGAATTATCAGGTTTGTCAAGCTTTTGTTTCCTTTAAAAGCGTTCTTTCTAATGCTTGTTACAGTATATCCGTCTAATTGGGACGGAATTGTAAGTGTTTCCGCACTGCCGTTGTAGGCTGTGATTTCTGCTGTGCCGTCTTCAAGCACTTCATAATCAAAATCACCGCTTGTTGCCGCACTTGCCGTAAACGGAATAACTGTAAAAATTCCGAAAACCATTATTACAGCAAGAAAGGCTGATGTTATTTTTCTGCTTTTGTTTTCATAAAAAATTCCTCCCTGCAAAGAATAATTTATATTCCTGTTTTTATTATAAAATATTATAGCCCGATTTAGGGCAATTATCAATATACATTCAATAAAATATACTAAAAAGTAAGTAATATTTACAAATTTTTAATCAACAATAAAAAGGTCTGCTGCTATGATTGTTTACGATAAGCTGTGGGAAACTATGAAAAGTAAAAATATCTCCCAATATAAGTTAATAAAAACATATCACATAAGCACGGGTCAGCTAGACAGGCTGAGAAAAAATGCAAATGTAAGCACCTTCACCTTAAATCAGCTTTGTGAAATTCTTGACTGTCAGCTTTGGGATATTGCGGAATTTAAAAAGGGTTCATCAAATTCCGACAATACAAAGCAAAAAAAAGAAAATAATCTCAACCAATAAAAGAGATGCTCAGATTTTTCTGAACATCTCTTGTTTTTTATCCTATAGAAAACCGCTAGAGAGCGGTCGGGCACAAATCGGGCGTGAAAGTATATTTCAATATATATCCGCCTGTTCTTATTGACTGCAATGAACAGTGCATTCTGTTGCCGTTAGTAAAATTATTTTACGTCAAAGACAAATTCGCTGTCTCTGTAGTCGCATACAACCTCGGAATTTTCTCTTACCCTGCTTTCAAGCATCTGCTCCGACAACTTATCTTCTATTCTGCTCTGAATTGCTCGCCTGAGCGGTCTTGCGCCGTAGGTATCGTCAAAACCTGCATCTGCAATTGCCGAAACAGCCTCGTCTGTAAAAGTGATTTTAATATCCATTCCTGCAAGCCTGTCAACAAGTGTGCCGAGCATATTGACTGCAATTTGCTTGATTTCGTCTTTGCTTAGCTTGTTGAACACGATTATATCGTCAACACGGTTAAGAAATTCGGGACGGAACACATTTTTAAGCTCGCCGAGTACAAGCTCCTTTATATTGTTTTCAGCCTTGCCTGTATCTCCGTCGGCAGAAAATCCGAGCGAACTCTGCTTTTCTGTAATGAGCCTTGCTCCGACATTTGAGGTCATAATTATAACGGTATTTTTAAAATCGACCGTTCTGCCCTGAGAGTCGGTAAGACGACCGTCGTCAAGAATCTGCAAAAGCATATTGAACACATCAGGGTGAGCCTTTTCAATTTCATCAAAGAGAACCACGGAATACGGCTTTCTGCGCACCTTTTCGGTGAGCTGTCCGCCCTCGTCAAAGCCTACATATCCCGGAGGTGAACCGATAAGCTTTGAGACCGTATGCTTTTCCATATATTCACTCATATCAAGGCGGAGCATTGCGCTCTCGTCACCGAACATTGCCTGAGCAAGCGCCTTACAAAGCTCGGTTTTGCCAACGCCTGTAGGACCTAAGAATATAAATGAGCCTACAGGGCGTTTCGGGTCTTTGAGTCCTACTCTGCCTCGCCTGATTGCCTTTGCAACTGCCGAGACAGCCTCTTCCTGTCCGATAACTCTGTCGTGAAGCTCCTGCTCCATATTAAGCAGACGCTCACTTTCTTCTTTTGTAAGCTGAACAACCGGAATTCCCGTCCAGTCGGAAACAATCTTTGCAACAACCTCTGCGGTGACCTCGCCGCATTCCGACTTCTGCTTATCCTGCCAGTCTTTTCTTGCATTGTCAAGCTGTGTTTGTACCGACTTCTGTTCGTCCCTGAGTTTTGCGGCACGCTCAAAGTCCTGCTCATTTACTGCGCTTGCCTTTTCTTTTTCAAGCTTTTCAATCTCATCTTCAAGAGATTTTACATCCGGCGGTGATGTTAGAGACGCAAGGCGCACCTTTGAGGCGCCCTCGTCAATCAAATCAATTGCCTTATCGGGCAAATATCTGTCGGCAATATAGCGAGATGAAAGCTCAACAGCCGATTTAATAGCCTCATCCGTAATCTTTACCTTGTGATGCGCCTCGTAGCTGTCACGCAGACCCTCAAGGATTTGGACAGCCTGCTCTGCGGTTGGCTCACCAACCGTTACCGGCTGGAAACGGCGTTCAAGAGCGGCGTCCTTTTCAATGTATTTTCTGTATTCATTAAGCGTAGTTGCGCCGATAACCTGAAAATCTCCCCTTGCAAGCGAGGGCTTTAGAATATTCGCTGCGTCTGCGCTGCCCTCCGCCGAGCCTGCGCCGACAATTGTGTGAAGCTCGTCAATAAAAAGTATGGTATCCTTGGATTTTTTGACTTCATCAATTGCAGACTTAATACGTTCCTCAAAGTCGCCGCGGTATTTTGCGCCTGCAATCATGCCTGTGAGGTCAAGGCTGACTACCCTTTTGTCCTTTAGAATTTCGGGTACACCGCCGTTGACAATCGCAAGGGCAAGGCCTTCGGCAATTGCTGTTTTACCGACACCCGGCTCACCGATAAGGACAGGATTGTTCTTGGTGCGGCGTGAAAGAATTTGTACCACGCGCTCAATCTCTTTTTCTCTGCCTATAACAGGGTCAATCTCGCCGTCCTTTGCCGCCTTTGTCAAATCTCTTCCGAATTTTTCAAGTGCAGAACCGCTCTGCTGTGCGCCCTCGGCTCCGCCAAAGCCGCTTTCACCTTGTACGTAAGGATTTTCGGCAGCAGAATTCTGCATACCCTTTGAAATAGCCTGGGCTATAGCGTTTTCGCTTACCCCCATTTCGTGCAGAAAGGCAATGGCATAGCTGTCGCTTTCACTTATAATGGCAAGGAGAAGATGCTCTGTGCCCACATAGCTGCTGCCGATTCTTGAAGAAGCAAGCATTGCAGCCTTAAGAACACGTTTTGTTCTGGGCGTAAAATCGTTCGGAGTAAGATTTGCAGAAACAACTGCGCCGTCTGTTCCTCCTATTTTTTCTTTGACGGCATCCTCTGTTACACCGCATTGCTGCAAAGCAGCCGCTGCAACACCCGTGCCCTCTTTGAGCAAACCAAGAAGGATATGCTCTGTGCCTACATAGTTCTGGCCCATTTCCTGTGCGCTTTCAAGCGCAAGATTCAGAGCCTTGTTTGCTTTTTGTGTGAAACCTCTGAATTCAAACATATATTATACCTTCCCTCGTTATTTTTTATTGCTTTTAATGTAATTCAATCCGCCGCAATATCGGTAAGCGTTTACTTTAAGGCCTCTCTCAACAATGCGGCACGCTCAATGTCACGTTCGTTTGCCGACAAATTCTTTTTGCTGTTGACCGTAAGAGTCGCCGGTTCCACTTCAAGCATAAGCCTGTCAACGATATCGGTGGAAACGTCTTCAATCTGTCCCGACACAATACCAAGTCTTACGTTTGACAAAAGCTTGAGCGCCTCCTCGTGTGTGATGACAAGAGCCGACCTAAGAAGTCCAAGACTTCTGCTGACTGCGTCCTGTATATCTATGCTGCTGCAAAGACGTTCCCTTGCCTGATTTTCCTGAGCAATAAGCTGTTGGGTTATATTCTTAAGATTTTCTATAGCAGCCTTCTCTGAAATTCCTAAGGTTACCTGATTTGAGAGCTGATACAGAGCGCCCTTTGGCTCTGTGCCCTCGCCGTGCGCGCCTCGGATAGTAAGTCCGAGCTTTGAAAGATTTCCGGCAATTCTGCTGATTGCACGGCTTTTTTCAAGCGCCGGCAAATGAAGCATAACCGACGCTCTCATACCTGTGCCCAAATTTGTGGGGCATTGCGTGAGGTAGCCCAGCTTGCTGTCAAAAGCAAAGTCAAGATTTTCGTCAAGCAGAGTGTCAAGCCTGTCGGCTGTATCATAAGCCTGTTCAAGTGAAAGACCCTCTGTAATAACCTGAAGTCTGATATGATCCTCTTCGTTTATCATAATGCTGAGACTGCCGTCGTTACTTAGCAGTAATGCCCTGCCGTCTGCGTTGCTGATAAACTCCGGACTTACAAGCCTCTTTTCAACGAGCGATACGCTCTGCTGAGGCGTCATCTCACTCATCTTTATAAAAGAAAACTCCGAGGCAATCGGACTGTTGCTTTCCTTTAGTGCCGCCTTAACTTTTTCAATTACCTTTTCTCTGCCCTGCTCTCCAAGCCTGCACGGAAACGGATATTCACGCAGGTTTCTTGCAAGTCTTATTCTGGTTGAAATAACTACGTTACTGCTCATTGTTATGCCTCCATTTCCCTGATTTTATCTCTAAGCTCGGCTGCGTGCTCAAAATCCTGCGCCTTTACGGCATTATCAAGCTCAGATTTGAGCCTTGCAATTTTCTGCTCTTTTGTCTCTTCGGCAGGCTTTGAAGCCGCCTGTTTTTCTGCACTTCCGCTGTTTTTGCCGCAATGGGCAGTATTGCCGTGCATTCGTCTGATTGACGGAAGAAGCTGCTCGCCAAAAATTTCATAGCAATTAGCACAGCCTACGTGTCCCGACTTTGCAATATCTGAATAGCTGCTGCCGCAGAATTCACACCTGGTTGCCTGTGTTCTTGCGGGAAGAACATTTCCGAAAAAGCTGCCCAGAAAGTTGGAAAATTCATCTTCCATACTGCCGAAAACATTTGTATAACCTAATTTTTTTGCACATTCACTGCAAAGGTCATACTCCTTGAATTCTCCGTTTATAATAGTTTTTACATGTGTATTAGCGTTGTTTGCTCCGCATTTCTGACATTTCATAATAATACCTCCAATCAACTGTTTAGGGTCAACAGCATATTTTTGAATAAATCTGCACGGATTATATCTCGCTTGTCCTGCTCGATATGACCGAGGGTTCTGTCTGACAACGCCGCTGCAATTATCCTTGCCGATTGCAGCTCCAGCATCTGCCGCTGAAGCATATTGTTGAGCATTGCCTCAGCAGTTGCTTTGTCAAGGGTGTTTCCCACTGAATTTATTATATGCATCAGGGCTGTGTCTCTATCCATTTTTACCCTGCTGATACGGATGTAGCCGCCTCCGCCCCTGCGGCTTTCAACAATGTAGCCTTGTTCGGGAGTAAATCTGGAAGTGATTACGTAATTAATCTGACTGGGCACACAGCCAAGGCTTCCTGCAAGCTCGTTTCGCCGAATTTCTGCACTGCCGTCCTGCGCTTCAAGCATTTCCAGAATATATTGTGCCACTAAATCGCTCATTCTCATATCTTTCGCCTCTTATCCCGCTGAGGTAATTTATTGTATTATGCTGTCGCCTCAGCCTTTGTCTATATTATATTTCAAAGGTCAAAGAAAGTCAAAGTCAATAAAAGTTAACTTTTATAAACAAATCTCTTAAATACTCTTGAATTCTCTTGTTTTTATAGCTTTTGCTCAATTTTAAAATATTTTTGACTTTTTTTGACCATAAAATTTTATTATATAAATATACTTGACAAATTCCTTCAAATGTTTTATTATATACATAGATATTCTATGTATATAGATTTTCTATGCATTAAGATTATTAAAACAGCAATTTAGCGGATGTGAATACTATGGACAACAAATTTTTAAACTCTGTATCCTCAATGATACGGAACAAAAAGGCACGAGAGCTGATTAACGCAGAGCTTGAAAGCCATATACTTGATAAAATCGACTACTACGTTGAAATCGGTTATTCCAAAGAGGAAGCCGAGAAGAGAGCCACAGAAGAAATGGGAGAGCCCGAGGAAACGGCTTTGCCGCTAAACACTATGCA
>CAYQXN010000001.1:55459-78916 GCA_964421585.1 uncultured Ruminococcus sp.
AGTGGTACCAAAACAGATTTAATATAATTTCAATCATTGCGCTAATCGCGCTTGTTGCGGCAGCGGTGATTTTATCACCCAAATACTGCTATGTTAGCAATATTTATGTCATACCGCATTTTGTGACAATTGATTTTATCTCAACAGCAATATTTATATCATATGTTTTTCTTCTTGTGCTTGCTTACAAGCGAAAAAACAAGCTGACGGCATTGCTTGTTGCAATATCTCTTTTATTACAGGCGGCGCTGTCTTTTACAAGCAGTGCACAGTTTCTTAGCAGAATTGCCGAACAATTTGCCCCTGAAATGACGTATTACAATCCACTTGAAATCATACAATGCCTTTTTCAACCTATGACTTATGCAATTATTACAATCTGTACAAACGGCTTTTCAGGTTACATCGACAGTATTTTCGGATACGGATATGTAATAAACGGCTCGGCTACGGCTTGCTATATTATTTCTGTTGCAGTGTTTATGTTCTTGTTTTTGTGGGCATTGATTGTGTTTATTATTATATACAGGCAGGAACATATGAAATCCTGCCGCAAACTGAAAAAAGCGGTAAATCTATCAACAAAGGCGGTTGCAGCTGCACTTACACTTAATCTGCTTACTATGACAACTTTCACTGCTCTTGCCTACAGTGATATTGACAATCAGATTGCACAAAGCCAGATTGAACGCAGGAAAATGATTGATTATGTCATTAATGCCGATTTATCAAAAGGTTCTGATACAATAATTAAAGCTGCAAACGATTCCGGTTTTGATATGCAGTTTTCAAACTCCGACAATTATGAAGATTTAGAAGATTCAGATAAATATTATTTATATCACAGTAATAATAACCAACTTTCATTATACGCTTGGTATGACTATACAGAATATTGTTTTATTACATACAACATAACAACATACAACACAGGTGATGAATTGGCACTGCTAAATCAGGGTTTATATTTTGAAAGAAAAGACTTCATAAACATTAGAAACGGTACTACTCTTGATGAATTTATGAATATGGGCTTTTATGGCAAAGCGGCAATTGTAGAAAAAAGCAACTCAGACATAGTCTTTACGTTTATGTACAATCCCGACAGTGAGGAATATAAAGACGGGCAATACACCGCAAACCTCCAATTTGTGGACGGAGTGCTTATATCAAATGATGCAATTGATTACTATTATGACGAAATCGACGAGTATAATTCAAATTACTACGATGAAAACATTGGTAAACCAATAAATCTTAAAGACTTCATGGATGAAATAATGGATAATTAAGGTGATTCTGAAAACAGAAACGGAGTGATAAATATGAAAATCAGCAAGGAACTTATAAAAGGCAGTACATCAATGCTTGTGCTCAGCGTGCTTAAAGGCAAAGACCTCTACGGCTACAGAATTATCAAGGAAATTGAGCTGCAAAGCGAAAATGTGTTTGAACTTAAGGAGGGGACGCTCTACCCTATTCTTCACGCACTGGAGGAGGAAAACTTTCTTGAAAGCTACTGGGAGGAATTCGAGGGCAGAAAGCGCAAGTATTACCACCTGACACGTAAAGGCTCAAAACAGCTTGAGGACAAGCAAAAAGAATGGAAGGTATTTTCAACATCTGTTGACAGGGTGCTCGGATTTTCGTCTGTGTAACTGCAATTTAGAGGACGCGGATTATAGACCGCGTCCTTTTCTTTTGAGTATGTGTTATTTTCTGAACTGGAATAGCTATAGGATAATACTGCACAATACGCCCAACAGACTTAAGAGCTGCTTCGGTATGGTCGGATTTTAATCTGCTTGTCTAAAGCCAAGATGTGATTTTTATAATAATTATTTATTGTAATTCAATAAATAGTTATTGACTTTTTGAATACAGGGTGTTATAATCCAATTGTAGGAAATTACATACTGAATTTTCGGAGGTATCATTATGACGCAAAAATCTCTTTCAAAATGGATGAAAATTATAATAGTTATGTTTGCAATCTGCGGTGCAGTAGTGTTTGGTGTAGCCGTACCTTTACTCGGGCTTGACGCCATTGACTTATATCCCGAATATACATACTGCTTTAAACCATGGCTTGTATTTTTGCTTTTGACCGCAATCCCCTGCTACAGCGTACTTGTAATTGCCTGGCAGGTGGCTGCGAGCATTGCAAAAGACGAGGCTTTTACCGATAAAAATTCAAAGCGGCTTAAAAATGTTGCAGTTATCGCTCTGATTACCTCGGTATATTTCTTTATAGGCAATGTTGTTTTTCTGATTCTCAATATGACTCATTTCAGCGTATTCGCAGGCTCGCTTCTTGTTACGTTCATCGGAATTGCAATCTCTGTTGCAGCCGCTGTGCTTTCGTATCTTGTGCAAAAGGCTGCAAAGCTTCAGGAGGACAGCGACCTGACAATATGATAAAAGAATTTTTATTACTTCAGAAAACATATGAGGTGACATAATTATGGAAAATGAAATTATTTTTAATATAGACGTAATGCTTGCCAAGCGCAAAATGAGTGTGACCGAGCTTTCTAATCGTGTTGGCATAACAATGGCAAACATCTCAATTCTAAAAAACGGCAAGGCAAAGGCAATCAAGGTAAGCACGCTTGCAAAGCTGTGTGACGCTCTTGACTGCCAGCCGGGCGATTTGCTTGAATACCGCAGGGCAGAGCCTGAAAACGGATAAGGAAAAAATATGAGCAAACTTGGACTTGAAAATGCAAATGTACCAAATCCCGATACATTTGATTGGGTAAAATATTTTGAATATAATAACGCGCATTTGTTCAAGCTGGATTTCGGCAAGAATGACGAGCTTACTGATACAGAGATTGAGCTTATCTCTCCGTCAATAAAAGCCTTTCAGATTGGTGAAGGCTCAGAGGGCAAACACCTCATAAAATGTGTTGCACGCTTTGCTAAGCGCAGTAATTACACGGAATACAACAAGATTATGCAATGGTTTATACTCGAAGAAAACCGTCATTCTCAGACCTTGAAAAAATATATGGAGATATATAATATAAAGCCTATTGAAAGCAGTCTGCTGGACAATATTTTCAGATTTATGAGAAAGCTGACAGGTCTTGAATGTGAGGTAATCGTATTGGTAACCGCTGAGATGATTGCGCTTTCATATTATAGCGCCTTGTCACAGGCTACAAATTCACAACTGCTTAAAACAATATGTCAGCAAATGCTTAATGACGAATTAAAACATGTTGTTTTACAGTCGGACACGCTTCGCCGTATATCCGCAGGCAGAAACAGATTTATAAACAGCTCAGTGAGGCTTATAAGAAAAATCATTATGAAGTTTACAGCGTTCATTGTCTGGCACAAATATAAAAAGCTGTTTATCAGCGGGAATTATCCTTATAAGAAATTCAAATCCGACTGCAATACATATCTTATGCAATCAATTGTAATTGAAAAGAGCCGTAATATATAAAAAAGAATGTTAAAAAGATATTTTTGTTTATTATACTTTTGGCAGTTGTTTGTCTTATGAGCGGATAGGAAAAATCTACAGATAAAAAGACAATAATAGGTTCATTTATTAAATTACGCCTACCTGAAAGCGCAGAAGTAACGAAATATTATTCCAATTTTGGAGCCTTCGGCGACGGCGAACTCAGGGCAGTAGTAAATTTGGTTTATGCTCAAAATTACATTCTTGCCGGATATGACAATAACACAAGGACTCTTTATGTTTATAAATACAATATATAATTGAAAATATGAAGTTTTCAGCGAAAGCAAACAACATAGATAAATAATTATAATGCCGTAAATGAAATAAAAATCCTTTCGTTCGTGTTAATATATGAATTAACAGATTTATTCGGGAGGCAGATAGTTTATGTCAGATGTAATCAGAATTTTTGTTGAGAAAAGAGACGGGTTCAATGTCCTTGCAAAACAGACCTTGTGGGATATCCGTCACAACCTCGGTATGAAGTCCGTTACCGACCTTCGCTATATTGTCCGCTACGATATTGAGGGTTTGAACAGGGACGAATATAATCGTGCAAAGGGAATTGTACTTTCCGAACCAAATGCAGACGTTATCTATGAAGAGATTCTGCCGGTTGAAGACGGTTGGAAGGTTTTTGCAATGGAATATCTTCCCGGTCAGTACGACCAGCGCGGCGACTCTGCCGAACAATGCGTCCAGCTGCTTACTCAGGGCGAAAGATGCAAGGTGCTCACTGCACGTGTAATTGCGCTCAAGGGCGACATAACCGACGACGAGCTTACCAAGGTTGAAGAATATCTCATTAACCCTGTCGAAAGCCGTCTTGCTTCTCTTGACAAGCCCGAAACGCTTGATATGGAAACTCCTGTTCCCGAGGACGTAAAGCGCATTGAGGGCTTTATAAAATGGAATGATGATGAAATGTCTGAGTTTTACGGCTCAATGGGCTTTGCAATGACCCTTGCAGACCTCAAATTCTGCCGTGACTATTTCCGTGATACAGAACGCCGTGACCCGAGCGTAACAGAGCTTAGGGTAATTGACACATATTGGTCAGACCATTGCCGACACACAACCTTCCTTACAAAGCTTGACAAAGTTGAAATTGAAAAGGCTGCACTCGGCAAGGTTATTGAGGACGCTCTTGTTGAATATTACAGCGTGCGTGACGAGGTTTACGGCAAGGACACAAACAGAATAGTTTCCCTTATGGATATGGCTTTAATCGGTACAAAGTCACTCAAGAAAAAGGGACTGATTCCCGACCTTGACGAAAGTGATGAAATCAACGCCTGCTCAATTCAGGTGCCCGTAACAATTGACGGCAAAACCGAACAGTGGCTTGTTCAGTTCAAGAACGAAACACATAACCATCCTACGGAAATCGAACCCTTCGGCGGCGCTGCAACCTGTCTGGGCGGTGCAATCCGTGACCCGCTTTCAGGCCGTTCATACGTTTATCAGGCAATGCGTGTAACGGGCTCCGGCGATCCCACAATTCCGTTTAAGGATACAATGCACGGCAAGCTGCCTTCACGCAAAATAACAACAGGCGCAGCCCAAGGCTACAGCTCATACGGCAACCAAATAGGTCTTGCAACAGGTCAGGTTACAGAGCTTTATGATAAAGGTTATGTTGCAAAAAGAATGGAAATCGGCGCCGTTATAGGCGCATCTCCAAAGGAAAATGTAATCCGTGAGGTTCCGCTTCCCGATGACGTAATTGTTCTGCTCGGAGGAAGAACAGGACGTGACGGCTGCGGCGGTGCTACAGGCTCTTCAAAGGCTCATACGGAAAGCTCAATTGAAACCTGCGGCGCTGAGGTACAAAAGGGTAATCCTCCTACTGAGCGCAAAATCCAGAGACTTTTCCGCAATCCTGCCGTTGCAAAGCTTATCAAGAGATGCAACGACTTTGGTGCAGGCGGCGTCTGCGTTGCTATAGGCGAGCTTGCAGACGGACTTACCGTTGACCTTGACAAGGTAACAAAGAAATACGACGGTCTTGACGGAACAGAACTCGCAATCTCTGAAAGTCAGGAAAGAATGGCTGTTGTTCTTGATAAAAATGATGTTGATAAGTTTATTGAAGAGGCAGAAAAGGAAAACCTTGAAGCAACAGCCGTTGCAGTTGTAACAGAAAGTCCCCGCCTTACAATGAACTGGAGAGGCGACACTATAGTTGACCTCAGCCGTGAATTTCTTAATACAAACGGTGTTACTCAGGTTGCAAACGTCTATATCACTGCGCCAAAGGCTGATGAATGTTACAGAAATCAGTGCCCTGAGGAACTCAGAGATATGCCTGCTGATAAGGCATTTGCAGAAAATCTTGCACGTCTTGAGGTGTGCTCACAGATTGGTCTTGCAGAACGCTTTGACGCGTCAATCGGCGCAGCAACAGTAATAATGCCGTTTGGCGGCATAAACCAGCTTACTCCTCAGGAAGCAATGGCAGCAAAAATTCCTCTTGAACAGGGTGAAACAGATGACGCCACAGCAATGAGCTACGGCTATATTCCGGGTGTGTCACGCTGGAGTCCGTTCCACGGCTCGGCTTATGCGGTTGTTGAGTCACTCTCAAAGCTGCTTGCAATCGGTGCAAACCCGCTTACGGCAAGGCTAACATTCCAGGAATATTTTGAAAGATTAAAGGATGTCCCCTCACGCTGGGGCAAGCCTGCCGCCGCACTTCTCGGTGCCTTACAGGCTCAGCTTAAGCTGGGACTTCCGTCAATCGGCGGCAAGGACAGTATGTCGGGCACATTTGAAGATATTGACGTACCGCCTACACTTGTAAGCTTTGCGGTTGCAATGACAAAGGCATCCAAAACAATCTCTGCTGAATTCAAGAAGGCAGGCTCAAAGGTTATCTATGTCCCCGTTCCCGAAGTTAAGGAAACTTTTATGCCCGATTGGGACAAGCTGACTGCAATGTATAAGGCTGTGTTTGCTCTTGCAGACAGCGGAAAAATCCTTTCTGCATCTGTTGTAAAAGAGGGCGGTGCCGCTGCAAGCGTATGCAAGGCGGCATTCGGTAACGGCTTCGGCTTTAAGTTTACAAACCGACTTACAAATGATGAATTGTTTGCTCCGCTTGCAGGCTCGCTTGTTGTTGAGCTTGCAGAGGGCGCAGAGCTTGACAGCAGCGTTTTAAGCTATGACTTAGGTGTGGTAACAGATGATGCAAAAATTACAGTCAACGACAAGGAGCTTGAAATCAGCACACTCATTGATAAATGGTCTGCTCCGCTTGAAAAAGTATTCCCAACGCAGGCAGAATGTCCGAAAGTGGAAGTCAATGCAGAATTATATACAGAAAGAAATACAAAAGCCCCTGCAATAAAGGCAGCTAAGCCGACTGTATTTATTCCTGTATTCCCCGGTACAAACTGTGAGGTTGACACGGCAAGAGCCTTTGAAAAGGCAGGAGCAAGCGTTGAACTGCTTATTGTCAGGAACCTCACATCAAAGGGAATTGAGGAAACAATTGACAGAATGGAGGATATAATCAACCGTTCACAGATGATTATGCTTCCCGGCGGTTTCAGCGGCGGTGACGAACCCGACGGTTCGGGCAAATTCATTGCCACAACCTTCCGAAATCCTCGCATTTCAAATGCTGTAAACGAGCTGCTCAAAAATCGTGACGGTCTTATGCTTGGTATCTGCAACGGTTTTCAGGCTCTTATCAAGCTCGGTCTTGTTCCATACGGAGAAATTCGCGAACTCAAGCCGACTGATCCTACGCTTACCTTTAACACAATCGGTCGTCATATTTCGCATATGGCTTACACAAGAGTTACATCCGTCAAGTCACCGTGGTTTGCAAATGTTAACGCAGGCAATGTGTTTGCTGTTCCCGTGTCACACGGCGAGGGCAGATTTATGGCTGATATTGATACAGTAAAGGCTCTTGCCGCAAACGGTCAGATTGCCACTCAGTATGTTGACCTCAACGGCAATCCGAGCGACAATATTGCATACAACGTCAACGGTTCAATCTGTGCCATTGAGGGCATCACATCCCCTGACGGCAGGGTGCTCGGCAAAATGGGACACAGCGAACGTAAGGGTGAAAACCTTTACAAGAATGTTCCGTTTGAAAAGGACCAGCAAATTTTTGAAAGCGGCGTTAAGTATTTTAAGTAATACTGCTGCGTTAGGAATTATCCTAAATTCTTTAAATCCGCTTTATATAAATTCAGTTGTGTATTCGGTTATGATAGCTACAGCTAAAGAGGATTAAACTACATTCAAGAATAAAAAAATACCCCAACAAGGCTTCGTGCTTTGTTGGGGTTTTGCAAATTAATACTAAATACGATTTAGTATTAACGTCTTGGTATTCCAAACTGTACCTATAAAAATATTGAAAATTGTACATTTTTTTGTATTCAGTTATATGGTAAAATCCAACTGTACTTACAAAAAAGTCGGATTTTTTTGAAACGCAAAGCTACAATTCACAGGCTTCCGATATTGCTTGATGAATTTTGCTTTGTAATATCGGAGTATGAATATGATAAAAAAAGCAGCTGTGATTAATGACCTTTCGGGATTTGGCAAATGCTCTCTTACGGCAGCGATTGCCGTTCTGTCTGTAATGGGTATTCAACCATGTCCTATGCCTACAGCCGTGCTCACCAATCAAACGGGCTACAAGCACCACTACAGTGTTGATATGACTGAACATCTTCCCCGTTATAAGGAAATGTGGAAGATGAACTCAAAGAATTTTGACGGTATTTATTCAGGATATGTTTCGAGCAAGGAACAGATTGACATCATCTCAGATTTTATCTCAGATTTCAAAAAAAGCTACACAAAGGTGATTGTTGACCCTGTTATGGCAGACAACGGCAGGCTTTATTCAGCCTACAGCAAGCTGACCTGCGCCAAAATGTGCGAACTTTCCAAAAAGGCTGATTTAATAACGCCCAATCTCACCGAATTCTGTATAATTGCAGGAATTGATTACGAGGAGCTTATTAAAAAAAGCAACGAAAAAGTTTATCTTGATATAATTACAGAGACAGCACGTACATATGTAAAGCGTCAAAATCAGAGTATGGTAATAACCGGCATTGAAAAAGACGGCTTTGTGTATAATGCCGTGTTTTCAGACGGAGAAATCAGTCTTGTGAAGGCAAAGCAGTACGGCGGCGGATTTTCAGGCACAGGCGACCTTTTTGCCTCGGTTATGTGCGGATGTATGATTAATAATCTTGATTTGAAATCATCTGCAGAAAAAGCAGCAAAATTTCTTGAAAAAGCAATTTCAGATACTGTAAAAGAGCCGTACGAGCGCAACGACGGTATAAATTTTGAAAAATATCTTTCAATGCTGATATAGAGAAAATATATAAATCAGCCTTTGATATAATGTAAGGAGATGCTCAAATGAAAAACAAAAATACAACTGCTGTAAAAACTGCACACAGGTCTAAATTTGATGCAAAGGTTATTGCTCTTACGGCAATGTTTGCAGCGCTTATTACTGTAGTCACAGCATTTATTAAAATTCCTACAGCTCTGGGTTATTCGCACGCAGGCGATTCAATGATTTATCTTGCTTCCTGCATTTTACCGGGATCTTTTGGAATCATAGCTTCGGCAATAGGAGGCTTTTTTGCGGACCTTCTTGCAGGTTATGCAAACTGGGCATTACCCACCGCACTTATCAAAGCCTTTAATGCTCTGCCATTTTTTATTTGCAGATATTTTCTAAAAAAATACGGTAAGGACGACAGAATAATCAACATTCCCAATCTTATTATGATTATTCCGACAACAATTGTAACCGTAGGCGGATATTTTATTGCCAACGGACTTATGTATGACTTTACCGCTGCAATTGCCGAGCTTGCTACGTGGTATTTGCAGCCCGGCATCGGAGCAATAATATTTGTTGCCGTGGGATTAGGTCTTGATTCAATAAAATTTAAGGAAAGAACCCTGCAAAGGTATCTTTAAGGAGTTAGTATGGAAAATCAGCACGAAGAAATACTTTATGTATATAAAAACAAGGTTTATTTGAATATTACCAACAAATGCCCCTGCGCCTGCACCTTTTGCATAAGAGGGCAGAAAGATGCAATAGGCAATGCGTCAAATTTGTGGCTCAATCATAATCCGTCCTTTGAAGAAGTGAAGGCAGCGATTGATTTATTCAGCTTTGACGGTTATGATGAGGTTATATTTTGCGGCTACGGCGAGCCGACAAACTCATTTGATGTGCTCATAAAAACAGCAAAGTATATAAGAGAAAAGCTTGACGTAAAAATCAGGGTAAATACTAATGGTTTGGGCAACCTTATAAACGAAAGAGATATTTCAGAGGAGCTTTGCAGCAATATTGACGCTGTTTCAATCAGTTTGAATTGCTCTAACAAGGAGGACTATCTCAAAGTTGTCCGTCCAAAATTCGGCATAGCGTCCTTCAACGCTATGCTTGACTTTGCCGTAAAATGCAAGCAATACATTGATGATGTTCAGCTTTCGGTTGTAGATGTCATCGGCAATGAAGAGATTGATAAATGTCAGGCAATTGCCGACAGCCTTGGAATTTATCTAAGGGTACGAATCTTTTCAGGCTCATAATATACGTATTACACATAAAAACTCAGTTAAAGTATAATTCATATAATCTATAATTCAGCGCACGTTTGTTTTAATGCACAACACGTAGGGACGACCATTGGTCGTCTCAAAAATTTTACACATTTTTATTGAGTTGTTCACCGAGCGTTCCTACGATTTGCTCTGTAAGGATATATTCTATATATTTCAAACCATAAATTCATCTTGTAAATAGCTTTTTCTATAGTCTTATAACGTTAATCTCTCTTATTTGTCCTTTTCTTTTGTTTGAAAAGAAAAGAACGAAAAAAAGCAAATTCAAAGGGAAAGGGATTTCGATTCCCTTTCCCCTTAAAAATCCCCTTTTCCTAACCGACCAAAGGGGTTCCCTTTGGAAACACTTTCTCTCTCATATTTTAATCCAAACTAAAATTTATGCCGTCATCAGCCGCAGCTATCCAAACATAAAACCTCCTTTGCAAAAAGCAAAGGAGGTTTTATGTTATGTAATCAGAACACTGATAAAATATAAAGAGAATTTCATACGCCTAATTTATTTTTACTTTATATTTCAGGTCTGACCTAATAACATTTTTTTGTTATCAAATATCAGTAGTCATAGTAATTGTAATCATAATCATATATATAATCTTCATAATCATACACATAAGCACTGCCTATATTCATATTCAGGTCATCAGTAAGAATTTTTGCATTCTTGAGCACATTTATGGTATTGGTATAACTCTTTGGCACCACAAAATATTCATATCTGTCAATGATATTTAAATTGTTTAAAATAGACTCTAAAAGCCCTGCATCATCATCTGAAATCGATGTGTCAATATTTATTTTGATAACACACACAGCGTCAGATTTTTTTGATTGTATATCATAAATGAAGCTAGAATAAAAATCACTGTTACCCACAAGGAAAAGTGCAGTATCCGTACTCGTTGTATCCGCCTCAAAATCCTTGCGGTAGGCATTGAATATATCTTCAGCAAGCTTTTTCCTTGTCTCAGAGGTATCATAATAATAATAAATATCAGCATAAGCGTCTTTGCTACCTGTATCGCCGTCAATATCCATACTATACAGAAATTTAGTATCTGAATTCATCATAGAGCTGTATTTAAGCTGATAAGTCTTTGTTTTTGTAATTTTTTCAATTGCCGTATTAACCTCAGATATGCTGTCATAATCATCTTCAATGCCAAACATATCATAGAATATAGAGTCCGAATAAACCCTTGTAACTGTACTGCCGTTCTTCATCTTGTAGCTGAAGCCAATCCAATCGCTGCCCGTATAATTAATTCTGCCCTCAAACATATCAATCCACACATACTGGAACTTCTGGTATGAGCTGAAATCTACCTCTTCAATAGCCGTCTTTTGAGCATCAATGATAGTATTGATATATTCGGCATCTTCATAATCTGTATTTGCGTTTATTATAAGACTGCCAATGTTCTGATTAGGCTCATAGTAGCAGTATTCCGAATCAATAAATCCTGCGCTTGACACGTCATCGGCATTCGGGACAAAGCTGTTGTAGCCGAATATATCAAAATTACAGATTGCCACTCCGGCAATAACCACAATAATCAAACCGCCAAGAGTGACGGAAGTCCTGATTAACTTAGAAAAACCTTTGTAGAAAATAAGATGACTGATTATAAACGCCGCTGCACTTGCAATAATGAAGCCGAACACAAAGCCTGCAAAACCGTTACCCAAAGCATTGACCGAACCGAATATAACGCCAAGGAACATTCCGGCAAGGAACGATACAAGAATTTTCACCAGATGACATGGCAGATAGTATGCAAACGATGACTGCGCACGCTCCGCCTTGCGGTTTCTTACAAGAAAAGCAGACGCTGCAAGACAAACGATAGTAAAGATAATCCAGTAGATTACATTTGTACCGTCATAAGCTTCAAGAGGATTAAGTGCACACATAATAAAGCTGTTGTTAAGCATACCGGAGTATGAACCCACAAAGAATCCGCCGATTATACACTTGACAAACCAAGCCGAAATCGGATAAGCAACACAGACTGCAATAAACATTATAATAGAATTCATTGTAGTTCAGCAGCAAACTGCAACAAGTCCATATGCAGAAATGCCGGCAAATGAACCCATAATCAATTTAACATAAAGCATTGCTATTTCACTTTCAAGCGGAATATGAAGAATAAACGAAACCCCTGTCATAATCAGCATAAAAATCAATGCAGGTACAAGTGAGAACACAAGCGCAGAAGCTGATTTTGAGAAAAACAAAGTAATTCTGCTGACCGGCATTGAACCATAAAGATCAGCCTGACGCTTGTTGTGCAGATACCCAAAAACCTTTATGGTATAAATAATTGTAAATATTATCGTCATACCGTAAATCATATATGACGACAGATACTGAAACTCCGTTTTAGTTATGGCCAAAGAAGAATCAGGATCATTGATTGAGAATATACTCGCCAGAGTAGTTGTTTTATCTGCGCTTGAACCCAGAACAAGACAAAGCGTAAGTATAATTACAAAGAATACACCCGTGAGAATTGAATATACGGTTAGTGAACCTGAACAGGACTTCAGTTCCCATCTGAAGAACGAGAATGCCTGCTTAAATTTATCCTTAAAGGATGCTGTTGACGTCATAGCCTGCTGCCCCCATTTCACTTATAAATATTTCTTCCAGAGTAAGCGGCATTGCAGAAATATAGGCCGGCTGCAATGCATTGAGTTTCGGTAAAAATTCATCCTCTGTGCCTCTGATTGTAACATTGAATATATTGCCGTTACGCCATACATTAATGACATTGATGCCCTCAAAAAGATTTGGTACCTCAGGTACCTGAGAAAATGCAACCTGCACCTTGCGCAGTCCCTGGCGCAGAACATCAATCTCACGCTCCATCAGCATATTCCCCCTGTGCATAAGACAAACTCTATCGCACAAATCCTCAAGCTCGCGCAGATTGTGAGAAGCTATAATTACAGTGACGTTCCGCATAGATACTGCGTCAATTAAAATCCTCTTGAACAGCTGACGCACTACGGGATCAAGACCGTCAAAAATTTCATCAAGAAACAGATATTTAGGACAGGTTGAAAGCGCCAAAATCAGCGCAGCCTGGCGCTGCATACCTTTTGACATATTGATTATGCGCGCATTCCTGTCAATCGGAAATACTGAACAGAAACGGTTGAACTCCTGCTCACTCCAGTTAGGATAGAGCTTTCTGTACAAAAAAGCCGTATTATTGATTGTACTGTTGTTATAGAAAAAAGGAAAATCAGGAATAAAATAACATTCACCCTTAGCTATGTAATTATCAAACAATCGGTTTCCGTTAAACAGTATATCGCCGCCGTCAGGCTGGTAAACGCCTGCGAGCACCCTAAGAAGAGTTGATTTGCCGCTGCCGTTGCTGCCAACAAGACCAATTACAGAACCTTCTGTAATATCAAGATTCATATTGTTTATTGCGGTTATCTTATCAAATTTTTTCGTAAGATTTTTAATTTGAATCAATTGTGTCGCCCCCTTCATAAACACTGTTGATTATACTAATAAGTTCTTCCTTATCTGCCCCATACATACGAGCTTTTCGGGCAGCTTTTTTCAAGTTATCCACAGCAAGTATTCTCTGTGCAGAACCCTCCAGCTTATCAGTCATATAGCTGCCTCTCCCAACAGAAGAAAATATGTACCCCTCCGTCTCAAGAGTATTATAAGCCTTGGCTACCGTATTTGGGTTTATTCCCAACTGCGAAGCCAGTGTACGCACAGGCGGAAGCTTGTCGCCTGATTTGATTACTCCTGCCGACGCAAGCCTTATGATGTTCTGCACCAACTGTTCATAAATCGGTGTTCTTGACGCAAAATCAACCTGAAACATATAATACCTCCTTTTTTATTTTATCAGAGAATCAATAATTGTACTAATTGATTTAATACACTTGTATGATAATGCATTTTTCAATCTTTGTCAATAGCCAAAATAATTTTTTGAGTGATTTAAAATAAAACAACTTTTTATTATTGCAGTTAATTTATTAAATTTTGCCTTTGACAAAGCCATTTTATAATCCTATAATTTAAACAAGATGTGTTACGTTACTGTGTAAAGCCAATCAGGAACGTTGCACATCTTTTCTTATGCAGCTTTATCGGGCAATTCTTATCATTGTGTATTTATCGTGGTATCACGGGAATAAATATATTATTAATTGATCAAATCAGGTAATTTAACTAAATTTCGTATAAAACAACCGAATTTGTTTATTGATTGTCCGATAAAGGTATGTTATTATGAAATAATAAAAGGTAAATATTTCCTTTTATTATTTTGTAAAAAAATATCTAAATCAAAAAAGGAGCTGAAATATGGCAAAAGATATGTTGGAAGCTATTTTCAAAGCCGAAGAGGAATGTAAGCGGCGTGAAGCTCAGGCGAAAATTGATGCCGAAGCAAAGACCGAGCAGTCGCAAGCTGATGCAAAGCAGCTGGTTAAAGACGCTCAGTTAAAGGCAAACAAAGATGCCGAAAAGCTGTTCGACTCCATAAATGCCGACAGTGCAAAGGAGCTTGAACAGGCTATGATTGACGCCGAAAAACAATGCGACCGCATTTCTCAGACAGCCGAGAAGAACCGCAGCAAAGTAATCAAAAATGTTGTGAGCCTGCTCACAAACTGAGCCTTGCAACAGGGGTATTTTAAAATTTTTTTATACACCCTGAAATGAATTTATAAAGTGTGGTGATACAAATTTGGCAAAATTAAAAATGAAGTCAGTCAGGATTATCGCTTTGAAGCAGGACCGAAAACGGCTTTTGGAGCATCTCCAGAACAGCGCCCTTGTTCAGATTAAAAAGAATGACAAATCTGCAAAGGGCTTTGCAAAGGTTGATATGAACTCGCAAATTCAGCAGTTTGAGCGCAACGTAACGCTTGCACAGCAGGCTCTGGGAATTCTTGACAGTCTTGTTCCCGAAAAAGCAGGATTGCTTTCATCCTTTGCGGGAAGGCGTGAAATTGACCCCGATGAAATCGGAGCTATGGCTTCAAATGCTCCAAGAGTTATTGACGTGTGCAACCGCATTACCGAGCTTAACAAAAAGCGTGCCGACTATGCAGCCGAGCAGGTAAGAATTCGGACAGCGCTCGTACAGCTTGAGCCGTGGCAAAATCTTGACATTCCGCTGAATACAGGTGACTCAAAGACAACGGCAGTTTTCATAGGAACACTGCCAAAGCAATATACCGACATCACCCTGTCAGAGGCTGTTGCGCTGGAAAGCCCTGAGCTTGTTTTCAATTTTGAAATACAGTATGCGTCAAATGAAATGACCTGCGTAGTCCTCTTTGTGCCTCTTGCACAAAAGGCAATAGCCGAGAAGGCGCTCAGGGAAATCGGCTTTGCAAGACCTATGAGTCCAACAAGCCGTATTCCAAAAGAAAAATCACAGTGGCTTCGTGACAAAAGCAAACGGCTTGCTGCACAGAGCAAGGAAGCCGAAAAGGAAATAATTTCTTACGCAAGCTATCGTGATGACATACGCAATACACAGGACTATTTCAGAATAAGAGCCGATAAGTACAACGTAATAGGTCAACTTGACCAGTCCCGCCACGTATTTGTAGTGACCGGCTATATTCCGGAAGTGGACTGCAAAAAGCTTGAAGCTGTTTGCAGCAAGGTTGCCTCGTGTTATGTTGAATTCTGCGATGTTGATGAAGAGGAAGCTCCCGTAAAGCTCAAAAACAATAAATTTGCAGAGCCTGCGCAGGGCATTGTAAATATGTACTCTTCTCCTTCTCACGCCGATATTGACCCTACCCCTATCCTTGCTTTCTTCTTCTACTTTTTCTTTGGTATGATGTTCTCAGATGCAGGCTACGGACTCCTTATGGTAGTGGCAATAGGAATAATACTCAAAATTTTCAAACCCGACAAACAGATGAGAAATAATCTCAAGCTGTTCCAATACTGCGGTGTTTCCACAATAGTCTGGGGATTGATATTCGGCAGCATCTTCGGTGACGCTCCGGCAGTTATGTATAACACCTTCTCGGGTGCGGACATAACAATGAAGGAGCTGCTTCCGTGGCCGACGCTTGACCCTCAAAAGGACGCACTGATGCTTATGGTAATTTCAATTGCCTTTGGTCTTGTACACATTCTTATAGGTATGGGATGTAAGTTCTATATCTGCTGGAAGCAAAAAGACTATCAGGCTGCGCTATTTGACACGGGATTGTGGATGCTTATGCTTGCAGGCTTTGCAGTTCTTGCAATAGGTATGGTCACTACAACGTTAGTAATGTACGTTGGTGCAGGCATTGCAATCTTCTCTGCTATTGGTCTGGTGCTCACTCAGGGCAGAGGCAAAAAGGGTATTGTAGGCAAGGCTATAGGCGGAATTGCTTCGCTTTATGATATAACAAGCTATATAAGCGACCTGCTGAGCTACTCAAGACTTCTGGCTCTTGGCCTTACCACAGGCGTTATGGCGCAGGTGTTCAATATGCTTGCAACAATGCTCGGCACAAGCATTGTCGGAATAATCTTTATGATAATCATATTTGTTGTCGGTCATGCAATTACAATAGGATTGAATGCTTTGGGCTCGTATGTCCATACAATGAGACTGCAATACGTTGAATTATTCAGCAAATTCTATGACGGCGGCGGCAAACCGTTTGAGCCGTTCACATTAAACAGCAAATATTTTAAAACTAAAAACAGCAATGACAAGTAATCAATAACTATCTCAGGAGGTAAATAATGAACGGAATGTTTTTTGCACTTTTAGGTGCGTCTATTGCAACTGCTCTTGCAGGCTTTGGATCTGCAAAGGGTGTTGGCAACGCTGCCCAGGCAGCAATGGGGGTTCTCTCTGAGGATTCTTCAAAATTCGGTAAAATGCTTGTGCTCACACTTCTTCCGGGTACTCAGGGACTTTACGGCTTTATCGTAGGCTTCCTTATTCTCGTAAATTGCGGTGTGCTAGGCGGCAATATGCCTACTCTCGGACAGGGTCTTGCCTATACGGCTGCTGCGCTTGCTATCGGCATCGGCGGTATGGTTTCAGGATTTGCACAGGGCAAGGCTGCCGTTTCGGGCGTAGCTATGACTGCCAAGGACGACAAGAACTTTTCAAAGGCTATGGTTTCTATAACTCTCGTTGAAATCTATGCTCTTCTTTCTTTCATCGTTTCTCTGCTTGTTGTAATTTCAATTCCGTCAATCAACATATAACTCAGGGCAAACCTTTGTTAGAACAGCTTTGCAGCCCAGAGCTGTTCAGGAAAATAACTTAAAAGAAAGGTGGGCTTGATATGGGCAGCGGTGATAAGATTTTAGACAGCATAAAAATTGACTGTGACAATAATATCAACGCAATTTATTCGGACTGTGCAAAGCAATGCGAAGCCATTCTTGCCAAGGGCAGAGAGGAAGCGGACAATGCAGCAAGAGACATTTCCTCAAAGGCTCAGCAAAAAGCCGCTCAGATGAAAGCGGCATCAACAAGCCGTGCACAGCTTGAACAGCGCAATGCGCTGCTTAAAAGGCGCCGCAAGGAAATTGACATCACCTTTAATGCAATATATGACTATCTGATAAATCTTGACGGCGAAACCTATTTTAACATAATCTATAAGCTTGCTTCAAAGCTTAACGGCAAGGACGGCGTTATCCTTATGAATTTAAAGGATTTACAAAGACTTCCAAAGGATTTTGAAGCACAGCTTGCCAAAAACGGCATAAAGGCAATAGTAAGCAAAGCTCCTGTCGATATTACGGGCGGTTTTATCCTAAAATGCGGCGACATCGAAGAAAATATGAGTTTCTCTGCTATACTTGCCGATAAGCGTGATAAAATTGAAGACCTGATAAACCGTGAGCTTTTTGCAGAGTAAGGAGGATTTCAATGGCATTATCATATGAATTTTCCATTGGCTCTGTACGTGCAAAAGAAACCTCGCTTTTTACTAACGCAGATATTGAGCATATGCTGGGATGCAACAGCGAGGAACAGCTTGTCCGTTACCTTAACGACAAGGGCTACGGCGAAGGCGATACCATTGACGAGGTCATCAATAATCATACAGACGAAATGTGGAAATACATCAAAAGTGTTGCTCCCGATTTTGCAATTTTTAATCCATTCTTCTATCAGAACGATATACACAATCTAAAGGTTGTTCTAAAAGCCGCAATGGCAGGCAGAGAATACGCCTCCCTGCTGCTTGAGCCCTGCACAATCAGTGCCGACACTCTGAAGGAGGCTGTTGAAAACAGAAAGTTTTCTCTCCTTCCCGAATGGCTTGCAAATCCTGCTGACAAGGCTTATGAAACCCTTGCTCACACAGGAGACGCAAGAATGAGTGACGCTCTGCTTGACAAGGCCGTTATGCAAAATCTGGTTGCTGCGGGCAGGAATTCGGGTTCAGAATTTATCGACTCCTATTTCAGGACAACCGTGTTCTACAGCAACATCAAAATTGCTATCAGAGCTTCGCGTACAGGCACAAGCCGAAGCTATCTGAATCAAGCTCTCTGCGAGGTTGATGAATTCAGAATGACGACGGTAATTAATGCAGCTTTAAAGGGCTGCGACAGCCTGCTTGATGAGCTTGCAAAGTTCAGCGAATATGATTGCAGCAAGGCAATCGAGGCATACAGAACCTCACCGTCGGCATTTGAAAGGTTTGTTGACAACAGGCTCATTTCAATGGCAAAGGAAAGCTGCAAACGTGCAAGCGAAGGTGCAGAGCCGCTGTTGGGTTATTATCTTGGTTGTGAAATTGAAAAGAAGGTAATCCACATTATTGCAAGCGGACTGCGCACAAAATCGTCTGCGGACATCATCAGAGAAAGGCTGCGTGAAATCTATGGCTAAAAACATCGCCGTTATCGGCGACAGCGAAAGCATCAAAGGCTTCGGCGCAATCGGACTCGATATTTTTCCGTGCGACAACCCGGAAAAAGCCGCTCAGCTTTTTCGCAGAATTGCCGACAGCGAAAACTATGCAGTAATATATATGACCGAAGAGCTGTTTGCGCTTGCCGATAAGGAACGCAAGCGATATGAAGAAAGGCTTATTCCTGCCGTTATCCCGCTTCCGGGTGTAAGAGGCAACACAGGAATCGGCTCTAAACGGCTGTCAGCCTTTGTTGAACAGGCAGTCGGCTCAGACATTCTCTTTAACAATTGAGGTGTGAAATTTGAAAACAGGTATAATTACAAAGGTCGCAGGTCCACTGGTAATTGCAGACGGTATGCGTGACGCCAATATGTTTGACGTTGTGCGTGTAAGCAGCCAGCGACTTATAGGTGAAATAATTGAAATGCACGGTGACAGAGCGTCTATTCAGGTTTATGAAGAAACCTCCGGTCTCGGTCCCGGCGAAAAGGTTGAGTCAACCGGTGCACCGCTCTCTGTTGAGCTTGGTCCGGGTCTTATCGGCTCAATATATGACGGAATTCAGCGCCCTCTTAATGAGATTATGAGCGTTGCAGGAACAAATCTCACACGAGGTGTTGACGTTCCGTCGCTTGACCACAGCAAAAAGTGGCACTTTACCCCTGTAGCCAAGGTTGGTGACAGCGTGAGTGCAGGCGATGTTCTCGGCACAGTAAATGAAACAAATGCTGTTCTGCACAAAATTATGGTACCGAATAATACGGAAGGTACTGTTGAAAAAATTGCTGAGGGCGATTTTACAATTGACGACGCAGTTGCCGTTCTTAAAGCCAAAGACGGCAGCGTTGAGGTGAAAATGGTTACAAAATGGCCTGTACGTGTGGGCAGACCGTACAAGCAGAAACTCTCCCCCGATATTCTGCTAACAACAGGTCAGCGCCCCATTGATACCCTTTTCCCTCTGGCAAAGGGCGGTGTTGCGGCTGTTCCGGGTCCGTTTGGCTCAGGTAAGACGGTTGTTCAGCATCAGCTTGCAAAATGGGCGGCAGCCGACATAATTGTATATATCGGCTGCGGTGAGCGCGGCAATGAGATGACAGACGTTCTGAATGAGTTTCCTGAGCTTAAGGATCCCCGCACAGGCAACTCGCTTATGGAGCGTACGGTTCTTATTGCAAATACATCGGATATGCCTGTTGCAGCCCGTGAGGCTTCAATCTATACAGGCATCACAATTGCAGAATATTTCCGTGATATGGGATACACAGTTGCTCTTATGGCTGACTCCACCTCACGCTGGGCAGAGGCTCTACGTGAAATGTCAGGTCGTCTTGAAGAAATGCCGGGTGAAGAGGGCTATCCTGCATATCTTGGCAGCCGTCTTGCACAGTTCTATGAGCGTGCAGGCAGGGTAATTGTAAACGGCAAAGAAAACACAGAGGGCGCACTCTCGGTTATCGGCGCCGTATCACCTCCCGGCGGTGATATTTCCGAGCCTGTTTCTCAGGCTACGCTAAGAATAGTCAAGGTATTCTGGGGACTTGACGCAAACCTTGCATATAAGCGACACTTCCCTGCAATAAACTGGCTGACAAGTTACTCGCTCTACACAGATCAGCTTTCAGCCTGGTTTGCAGAAAACGCGGCGCCTGATTTTATGGAGCTTCGCGGCAGAATGCTTGCAATGCTTCAGGATGAGGCTGAACTTGAGGAGATTGTAAATCTTGTCGGTATGGACGCGCTTTCCGCTCCCGACCGTCTGAAGCTTGAAACTGCACGTTCAATACGTGAGGACTATTTGCATCAGAACGCTTTTGACCCCACCGACACATACACCTCGCTCAAAAAGCAGGTGCTCATGATGAGAGCAATTTTGAAATATTACGACAAGGCTCTTGAGGCACTTGATAAGGGCGCTGACATTGAGATGCTGGTTAATCTTCCCGTACGTGAACGCATAGGTCGTTACAAGTATGAAGAAGAGGCTAAAATAGATGAAGAGTTTGAGTCAATTGAGGCTCTGCTCAACAAGGATATTAAGGATGCGCTTGAAAGGAGTGATGACTGATGCCAAAGGAATACCGCACCATAAGAGAGGTTGCAGGTCCGCTGATGATGGTCAGCGACGTTGAGGGCGTAACCTATAATGAGCTTGGCGAAATTGAGCTTCCAAACGGAGAAATTCGCCGCTGTCAGGTGCTTGAGGTTGACGGAAACAACGCTCTTGTTCAGCTGTTTGAATCAGCAGCAGGCATCAACCTTGCAGGCTCAAAGGTAAGATTTCTCGGACGTGCAATGGAGCTTCCCGTTTCACCCGATATGCTGTCAAGAGTATTTGACGGTCTTGGAAATCCGATTGACGACGGTCCCGCACTCATTCCCGAAAAGCGCCTTGACATAAACGGCACACCTATGAACCCTGCCGCACGTGACTATCCGCAGGAGTTCATTCAGACAGGTATTTCTGCAATCGACGGTCTTAACACGCTTGTAAGAGGTCAGAAGCTGCCAATCTTCTCCGCATCAGGTCTGCCCCATGCTCAGCTTGCCGCTCAGATTGCTCGTCAGGCTGCGGTACGCGGCAAAAACGAACAGTTTGCTGTTGTATTTGCTGCAATGGGTATTACCTTTGAAGAGTCCGACTATTTTGTTCAGTCCTTTAAGGAGACAGGCGCTATTGACAGAACAGTAATGTTTGTCAACCTTGCAAACGACCCTGCAATTGAACGTATTGCAACCCCGAGAATGGCTCTTACTGCTGCTGAGTATCTGGCATTTGACCTTGGTATGCACGTGCTTGTCATTATGACAGATATTACAAACTACGCCGACGCACTGCGTGAGGTCTCCGCCGCACGTAAAGAGGTTCCCGGCAGGCGCGGATATCCCGGATATATGTACACAAACCTTGCAACACTCTATGAGCGTGCAGGACGTCTTAAAGGCAAGGACGGCTCAATCACTCTGATTCCGATTCTTACAATGCCCGAAGATGACAAAACCCACCCAATCCCCGACCTTACAGGATACATTACAGAAGGTCAGATTATTCTTTCTCGTGAACTTTACCGCAAGGGTATCACTCCGCCGATTGACGTAATGCCCTCGCTTTCACGTCTTAAGGATAAGGGCATAGGTCCTGACCGTACACGTAAGGATCACGCTGCAACAATGAACCAGCTCTTTGCTGCCTATGCACGTGGCAAGGACGCACGTGAGCTTATGGTTGTACTCGGCGAGGCTGCACTCACAGAAATGGATAAAAAGTATGCTGAATTTGCCGAGGCATTTGAAAAGGAATATGTTTCGCAGGGTTATAACGCCAACCGTTCGATTGAGGAAACTCTGGACATCGGCTGGAAGCTGCTGCACATTCTGCCGAGAAGCGAGCTGAAGCGAATCAAGGACGATATGCTTGATGAATTTTACGGCAAAGAATAACTGCATTGAAGGTGCTTATCAATGGCAATAATGAATGTTAATCCCACACGTATGCAGCTCACAAAGCTGAAAAAACAGCTTACAACTGCCGTGCGCGGACATAAAATGTTAAAAGACAAGCGTGATGAGCTTATGCGGCGTTTTATCGACCTTGTGCAGGAAAACAAACGTCTGAGAGACAAGGTGGAAAGTGAACTTACAGAATGTAACGCCCACTTTGTGAATGCAAGTGCAGTGATGTCCAAGAAAGCGCTTGACGCGTCTCTTATGTCGCCAAAGCAACAGATAGGTGTTGAGGTCGGCTCACGCAACATAATGAGCGTAAATATTCCGGAGTTTTCAACTGCCGCACGCACATCAGACAGCGGCGATATTTTCCCCTACGGCTTTGCTTTCACCTCATTTGAGCTTGACGACGCGGTCTTATCGCTCAATGATATTCTGCCTGATTTAATCAGACTTGCAGAAATTGAAAAAAGCTGTGAGCTTATGTCGGCAGAGATTGAGAAAACACGTCGAAGAGTAAACTCGCTTGAACACGTAATGATACCCAGATATCAGGAAACAATCAAATATATTTCAATGAAGCTTGAAGAAAACGACCGAAGCAGCCGAACACGACTGATGAAGGTTAAGGATATGCTGCTCGACAAGGCGCATAACTATTCAGGCAAGCAATAATAAATTTCCCCTTGCATTTAAAATGCAAGGGATTTTTATTTGCTCTGATATGCAAAAAATAAATTAATAATTAAAATTATTACAAATTATGAATTAACATCTTCTTTTTGAGATTTTTTGGAAAAACAGCTTACAAATCTTACATTACAAAAGCTATTGTTATATTATAAATTAAAGATATAATATTATTATAGCTAATAGCAAGCGGCTTACTGTCAATCTTGCCGCAAAATGCAAGCAAACCTTATTAGTTACATACGGAGGCAAGTTTGAAAGAACGTGAATCAAGAGCGCCGTAAAATAAGGCGCAACAAAACAAG
>CAYQXN010000002.1:0-45468 GCA_964421585.1 uncultured Ruminococcus sp.
CATGGTAATTGCCATCTTTTCGTACTGTTGCATTTACTTTGAGAATTTACGTTTTTTTAAAAAATTTTTCATAATTGTGTTTTCGTTAACACTTTTCTTTATTTTTCCACAACATCTTGTATTCTCTTTAAAAAACAAAAATTAACTTTATATTGTATTTTTCTTCACAATATTATAAAATAAGATTATAATACTTAATTATTACTAGGAGATGACCATATGAACAACATATTTATTCCATATAAACGAAACATTGATATACTGCGCAAATTTTTTTCAAAGCCTGCCGTGGTTATTATTGCGCTGCTGTTTTCAGCTCTCACAGTTTCAATTGAAAGTTTTGTCGTTTACCATTTGATATTCACCGAACAAAGCACGCTCAAATCTGACTTTTTGATTTTTCTTTCCGCAATGCTCGTCGGTCTGCTGAACATTTTACCTGCCGTAGCCTTTTTTCAGCTCTTTTTCAGCAGCCGAAGCAAACGGAGTATAATATCATTTAAGGCGCCTGTCACACTTATAACCCTTTTCTCTGTTATATGCATTATAATTCTCTGTGTTACAGCTGCTGTTGTGCCTGTTCCGCTGCTGATACCCATTTCTGTTCTGCTGATAACCTGCCTTATAGCTATGATAGCTATGTTCAGAGCAATAAAGCAAAGCACCACATCAATCTATCTCAAAAAATACGGTTCCGGTTTTTTGAGCGTAATATCAGCTGTCATTGCTGCTTTAATATTGCTTCTGCTTGCAGTAATTTTAGCATATACACTCGGATTATTTGAAAATTTATATTTTTATTTTACTGACATTTCGTTACTTTATTTTGAAGCGCTCACTCAACCTAACATTATTGTTGTTTCAGCTATCTGCTTAATTGTATTTCTCTTAAGTATTTGCATATCCGTGCTTGCGGGAAAGTACAAGAGATATATTTCAGAAATCTGCAACACTCTCAAAGTTGCCGACAATAATTCCGCTCCCCCTTACAGCTCTGCCGCTTATATAAAATCTGCCGACGCTTCTTACAAAAACAGAAACGCAAAGCCTTATGCGGAAAGCTATGTGCAAAAAATTTCTGATAGTACCGACTATTTTAAGCTTCCGTTAAACGTCGGCGTTAATCCATACAAAAAAGAACAACAGAGCGCAGGGCAAAGCAATACAAAACCCGACGCTCCTCAAAATCCATATCAGAACTTTGTTCCTCAAAACCCCTTTATGCCAAATAATCATCCGGCATCTGACGCCGAGGTACAGAGAACAACTGACAAACGTTTCTGATAAAGTAAAATTTATAATGATAAAAACTGCGGCAATACGGTAAGCACAAGGCTCAAACCGTAATTGCCGCAGCTTTATTGTTCATTCCTTTTCAACTAACACACAATCAGCCAACAATATAAACATTTACATCACGTCTGCCGAAGGTCACGCATTCATCATACGAATTATAGAAGCAATCTACAACAGCGGAGCCGTCCATAAGCGCACCGCCTGTATCAACAGCTGTGGCATAGCCATATACATAGCTGCCGTCCGTTGATACAATGTAAAGCTTTGAACCGTACGGAATGACATTAGGATTTACTGCAACGCCGCCGTGATAAGCAGGAACACCTGTGGCTGTATATGCGCCCGCAGGGGCTGTGTATGCTGTTCCCGACCCCGTGACAACACGGCTGTAGGCTACCGTTGCGCCGTTATAGTCGGTAAAAGTACCGGCAACACTTGTAAGCGAGGTTCCCTTTGTGCCAACAAGAATAACTTCATCTACAGGCTCCTTTGTTACCTCTGTGTTGATAACCTTTTCCGACGACTTAACTCCGTCAATGTATTTTACCTTCTTTGTAACCTGCTGTTCACCGTTTACGCCCTTTGTCTTTACCGATGTTTCACCAAGCTCAACCGAGTCGGAATTTTTCTTTATAGTATCATATCCGATTTTTTCGGTAGAAACTTCATTCTTGTATGTCACACGCTGAATTTTGATATTCATATCATAGGTCACTTCGCTGTCACGTGATACATTGAGAATATCGTCATCAGTCACATTGTAGCCTGCATTGTTAAGTGAATTAACAACATTACCCTTTGCAAGATACACTGTGTCAGTGCTGCCGTCTGCTGTAACAGTAGCTTCATAGCCGTCAGAAATTGTAATTGTCAAATTCGGGGTAATCTCTGTGTCCTCAGACGGAACAACAACCTCGTTGTCGGCAAGCGTGATACCTGCCTTGCTCAGTGCGTCGGCAACAGTGCCCTTTGCAAGCATTACTGTTACGGTTTCGCTTCCGTTTACAACAGTAATTTCGTTTGCTTTGATTACATCAACTGAGAGATTAAAATTATTATTGGTGGTAACCATAAGGTCACCGCTTGAAAGTTCATATTCAGATTTTGTTATGAAATTTCCTGATGCATCAGAGCTCTGCTCGTTTTCTCCTGACGCCTGCACTGCTGCCGCAACAGTAAAAACTGAGCTAAGGACAATTACTGCAGCAAGACCCAAAGCAACCGCTGAACGTGCTATGCTGAATTTTTCTGCTCGAATTTCCATTGTGATAACTCCTTTGTAAGTTTTTCATACCTTCCACGTCAGGCGATAAAATATATTTTGCAGGATTTTTGCAAGATTTGCCAACCTGTCTGCCTGACACTTTTGGTATTATAAACACTCTTTTTGTTTATGTCAACCTAATGCAATCTGAGTTTTTTGTGAATTATGAACAATGAATTTAGAAATTTTTCTCAAAAAGCATTATTTTGAAGCCTTCAATCGCACCTGTTTCCTGCAAATTATTAGTCAAATTGCAAGAAATCGAAAGTTTACTTTTTGTTACCGCTTTGTTACCGCTTTGTAACCATTCTATGCGAGTTATTACAAATATATTACAAGAGCAAAAAACAGCTATTTTAAAGGTGTTTTTTGCTCTTTTTAGCTTGAAAAAGAGCAAAATTTTACTATAATCTAAAAAGCAAATAAAAACGACCTTCAAAAAACTGAAGGTCGTTTCATAATAAATGTTACTTTTTGGAAAATTTTATTTTGATGATGTTTTTATCGGAGGATATCTGAAAATCACTGTGTTTCGGATTAATAATTTTCCGACTTAATTTGGAAATAGCTCCTGGGGTGCGCACACACGGGACAAACCTCCGGCGCCTGCTTGCCTATGCAGATATGACCGCAGTTTAGGCACTGCCAAATCATATCTCCGTCACGCGAGAACACAATACCGCCCCTGACATTTTCAAGAAGCTGTTTATAACGCTGCTCGTGGTGCTCCTCGACCTCTGCAACCAAATCAAAAAGCTTGGCAATATGGTCAAATCCTTCTTCTCTTGCGACTTTTGCAAATTCGGGATACATATCGGTCCACTCGTAATTTTCACCCTCTGCCGCCAGTTCAAGATTTTTCTCTGTGTCATCAATGCCGTTATGAAGCAGCTTGTACCACATCTTGGCATGCTCCTGTTCATTGTTTGCGGTTTCCTCAAATATATTTGCTATCTGCTGATAGCCGTCTGAGCGTGCCTTTTTTGCATACCATATATATTTGTTTCGCGCAACAGATTCGCCGGCAAGCGCCGCTTCAAGATTTTTTTCGGTTTTTGAACCCTTAAGCTCCATAAATATATCCTCTCCCGGAACGATTTATATACTTTTGTCAACCCAGAACCTTTTTGTTCCGCCTGACAAAAATTACAATATATATTATGCCGCAAACAAAAGTTAATATACTTATAAATTGTGAAGTTGATAATCCTAATATAAATCCTCTGTAGCTGTCCCCGCGCAGAAATTCATCAAAAAATCTTATGACTGCATATACTATTATATACAATGAAAAAAGTCTGCCCTTGAGTTTGTTGTTTTTCAGCAGATAAAACAACAATGCAAACAGCAATAAATTAAGCAATGACTCAAGCAGCTGCACGGGAAAACGCTGAACATCGTTTACCGTTGGGTTCAGCTCGTTGCCGTGAACCGTAAAACCGAAGCTGCTTTCTATTCCATAACAGCAGCCGCCGAGAAAGCAACCGATTCTGCCGAAAAAGTGAAACAGCGGTACCATTGGCGCGCATATGTCGGAATATTCAAGCAAGTCGAGCTTCTTTATTCTGCCGTATATTATGCCTGCCGCCATACCTCCGAGAAGTCCGCCGTAAAAAACCGAACCGCCGAAAACATATACAGCATTATTAATGAAATCATCAAAAGAGGTTGTATATTTGCTCCAGTTGGTGAGCCACTCTATAAGCACGTCCAGCTTTGTTATGCCATACAGAAGGTGCCCGCCCAGCATAACGCCGATTGCACATATCAGCATAAAAATAATATAGTCATTGTCATCATGGCCTCTTTTTTTGGCAGCACGGCATACAAAAACTCCGCATACAATAATGCCGATAAGGCTCATAATTCCGTATGTACTTATGTCACGTCCGAATATATTGATAAAAGGAAACATATATAAAAAACTCACTCCAAAAAAACGACCTCCTGTACACATAGGCACAGGAGGTTTGTTTTTATTAATTTAATACAGGAGAATTAATAATACGTCCTGAATAATTTAAATTAATATAATCCTGAAAGGCTTGAAAGATCGCTTCCTGCTAATGCAGCTCCTGTGCCTGCCAAAGCGCATACTGCACAGATTGTGCAAACTACCATAATACCGCTGAGCACAAGACCGATAATGCTGAGTACGAGACCTGCTGTAGCCATATTCTTATTCTCGTCGTTGAACTTACGAACCTGAACAGCAAGAATAATACCAATGATACCTACGATAACTGAAACAATTGAAGAAAAGTAGAACCATGGTAAAACGACTGATGCAATACCGAGAATTAATGAGGCAATTGACTTGCCCTTTGTGTTGTTCTGCATATTTAATAACCTCCGAAAAAAATATTTCCTCAATATTTGAGTAATTTTATAATAACATCATTTCACACAAACGTCAATCTATTTTTATCTTTTTATCAAAAATTCTGGTATTTTGTCTAAATATATAGATTATTCTGACGTATAAATAAACAATATTCCATATTTTGTACATATCAAATATATGCTTGTAATAATTATATTATTACATAAGCAGATGACACTAAATACATAAATTTGATTTGTTGTTTTCTATATATTTTGGTGTTGCTTAATTTACAAAATTACAGGTCTCTTCTGTTGACTTTTATCCGATTGCCCGCTCCATTGATTTTGAAGATTCTTGATAGACTATCAATATTATATGACAAAAAAATAACAGGGTGCGTCAAAAAATATCTGACGTACCCTGATTATATAATACTAAATACCTTTATTTTATAATATCCTTGCCGCCCATATATGGTCTGAGGGCTTTCGGAATTCTGATTGTGCCGTCCTCGTTTAGGTTATTCTCAAGGAACGCAATGAGCATTCGCGGAGGAGCAACAACAGTATTGTTGAGTGTATGTGCAAAGTATTTTTTGCCGCCTTCACCCGAAACTCTGATTTTAAGTCTGCGCGCCTGTGCGTCGCCAAGATTTGAGCAGGAACCAACCTCAAAATACTTTTTCTGACGAGGAGACCAGGCTTCAACATCAAGCGAACGAACCTTGAGATCTGCAAGGTCGCCGGAGCAACACTCAAGTGTGCGTACAGGAATATCAAGCGAACGGAATAAATCAACTGTGTTCTGCCAGAGCTTCTCAAACCACATTTTGCTTTCTTCGGGCTTGCAGACAACAATCATTTCCTGCTTTTCAAACTGGTGAATTCTGTAGACGCCTCTTTCCTCAATGCCGTGTGCGCCCTTTTCCTTGCGGAAGCAGGGTGAATAGCTTGTAAGGGTGTAAGGCAGCTGTTCTTCCTTGTGTATTGTGTCAATAAACTTGCCTATCATTGAGTGTTCGCTTGTGCCGATAAGGTACAAATCCTCTCCCTCAATTTTGTACATCATTGAGTCCATTTCAGCAAAGCTCATCACGCCTGTAACAACGTTGCTTCTTATCATAAAGGGCGGAACACAGTAGGTAAAACCTCTGTCAATCATAAAGTCTCTCGCATAAGAAATTACTGCGCTGTGAAGTCTTGCAATGTCGCCCATAAGATAATAGAAACCGTTGCCTGCAACCTTACGTGCAGAGTCAAGGTCAATTCCGCCGAGCTTTTCCATTATATCAGTATGGTAAGGAATTTCGAAATCAGGCACAACAGGCTCACCGAATTTTTCAACCTCAACATTCTGACTGTCATCCTTGCCTATCGGAACTGACGGATCGATAATCTGCGGAATCTGCATCATAATCTCGGTTACTTTTGCGCTTAATTCCTGTTCCTTTTGCTCAAGCTCTGCGAGCTGCTCAGCCTGCTTTGTGACCTCCGCCTTAAGAGCCAAGCCCTCTTCCTTTTTGCCCTGAGCCATAAGAGCACCAATCTGCTTTGAAATCTTGTTTCTGTTTGAACGAAGCTCATCAGCCTGCTGTTTTGCGACTCTGCTTTGAGCGTCAAGCTCAATTACCTCATCAACAAGCGGCAGTTTGCTGTCCTGAAACTTCTTTTTAATATTTTCTTTTACTGCCTCAGGATTTTCCCTTAGAAATTTTATGTCTATCATTTTTACCTCTCCTGTTATTTATTTGAGCTTATTTGATAATTCAGTCAACTCTTCGTCCGAATAAAATTCAATCTGAAGCACACCGCCCTCTTTGCCCTTGTTTTTGGTTACTGTAATTTTTCTGCCAAGACTTTCATTGAGTGCAAGCTCCACCATACTGTAAAACGAAGGCTTTTTTTCCGGCTTATTGTCAGTATTGGGACTTTCCTTCTGAATATCCTTACAGAGCTTCTCAACCTGACGAACCGACAAATCTCTGCTTACAATTTCGTCGGCTACTGTTTTCATCTGCTCCTCGGTTTCAAGCGCAAGAAGCGCTCTTGCGTGACCTGCTGAAATACTGCCGTTTTTCAGATATTCTGCAATGCTGTCGGGAAGCTTTAGAAGTCTGAGTGCATTTGCAACGGCAGGACGTGACTTTCCTACCGACTTTGCAACATCATCCTGGGAAAACCCGTGCTCGTCCATTAACCCTTTGTAACCGAGAGCCTCTTCAAGAGGCGTCAAATCCTCACGCTGCAGGTTTTCAATAAGAGCTATTTCCATAGTCTCCGTATCGGTAAGCTCACGAATAATTACAGGCACCTCTGTGAGCCCTGCCATACGGCACGCTCTGTATCTGCGTTCGCCTGCAACAATCTGATAGCCGCCTAACGGAAGAGGACGAACAAGCAGCGGTTGCAAAAGTCCGTGCTGAGATATACTCTCAGCAAGCTCTGCAAGCGCCTTTTCATCAAACTCCTTTCGGGGCTGTGAGCGGTTAGGTTCAATTTCGGAAATCCGCAAAGTAACGCTTGAATCATTATCCTCGCTGTCGTTTTCTATAAATATTGTATTCAGACCCTTGCCGAGTCCTCCAAGTTTTTTCTTTGCCATTTTACCGCTCCTTTCCTGCAATTTCCTGTGCGAGCAAAGTGTACGCTTCACTGCCCTTGCAGGATTTATCGTAATATATTACAGGCATACCAAAGCTCGGAGCCTCGGACAGCCTTACTCCACGTGGGATTACTGTTGCAAACACCTTGCGCGGAAAGAATTTTTTGACCTCCTCAACAACCTGCTGAGTAAGATTGAGGCGACCGTCATACATTGTGAGCAGCACTCCCTCAAGTTCAATTGTCGGGTTGTACTGCCTTTTAATTCTGCGAACTGTACCTATCAGCTGAGATAAACCCTCCAATGCATAATATTCACATTGAATCGGCACCAAAAAAGTATCGGCAACCGTGAGAGCATTCGCCGTAATAAGACCGAGCGACGGCGGACAGTCGATAATTATATAATCATAATACTGCTTAATAGGAAGCAAAGCATTTTTGAGCAGAGCCTCTCTGTGGCTCTTTTCTGCGATTTCAAGCTCGGCTGCAGCAAGTTCAAGGCTTGACGGTATTAGATGAAGATTGGTATATGGAGTTGTGAGAACACATTCCTTTGCTTTTTCACCATCTACCAAAATATTGTATGTAGAATTTTTTACCTTGCTTTTATCAATGGCAACACCGCTCGTGGCATTGCCCTGGGGGTCAGTGTCAACAAGCAGAGTTTTCCTGCCGAGCGAACCGAGGCACGCCGCAAGGTTGACGGCTGTGGTAGTCTTGCCCACACCGCCTTTTTGGTTGGAAATTGCAATTATCTTTGCCAAAAAATCACCTTTTTATAATTTTTTGAAATTCAGGCGTATTTATGATACCTTTTTAGTATATCATAATTATGATTGATTTAAAAGAGTATTTTTACTTTTATTGAAATTTTTTGATGTTTCACGTGAAACATCTGTTTTTTCTTTTAAATTTTGACATTAACGGCACTGCAAAAATTTATATGTTACAGCACAAACTGATAATAATTCTATTGATAAGTTATACTAACAAAAACAATTATTCAACTTTTTTACTAAAATATGACTAAAAAAATCATACAAAATTACAATTGAAACATTGTTTTTTTTGTAGTAAAATTCATATAAGTTCTTGCCCGTTTTTAATGCAGAATAAACGGCGCAGACGATTGCATATTTTCAAATTAGGACAAGCCCGTTTTAACCGTAACAAAAGCGCTCAGATATATCTTGTCCTAAGACGTATGCCTAATTTTAAAGAAAGGAGGATAATATGTTAAAGATTACAGATCTGACGCCCAATAAGGTATTTGAGTTTTTTGAGCAAATATCAAGCATACCCCGCGGCTCAGGCAACACATCGGCTGTTGCCGAATATTGCATTGAATTTGCAAAAAAAAGAAAGCTAAGGGCTGTAAGAGATAATGCAGGCAACGTTGTAATTTACGCAGACGGAACCAAAGGCTATGAGTATAGTGAGCCTGTGATTTTACAGGGACACCTGGATATGGTGTGCGAAAAGACCGCCGACTGCAACATTGATATGGCCGTCCAAGGGCCTCGGCTTTGTACAGACGGCGAGTACGTCCGGGCTGACGGCACAACTCTTGGCGGAGATAACGGAATTGCTGTTGCTTATATTCTTGCTCTGCTTGATTCGCCGAACATACCGCATCCGCCGATTGAAGCCTTGCTCACAACCGATGAGGAAATCGGAATGATTGGTGCAAGAGAGCTGGATGCATCTCTTCTCAGAGGAAAAAGGCTAATTAACATTGATTCTGAGGAAGAGGGAGTTCTCACTGTAAGCTGTGCCGGCGGCGTGCGTGCCTATTGCAGCCTTCCTCTTAATTTTGCTGATTCCGACAACAACGAGACAGCTTACAGAATTGATGTTTCCGGTCTTTTGGGCGGTCATTCGGGAATTGACATTAACAAGCACCGCAAAAACGCACATTTGCTAATGGGACGACTGCTTAATCATATTGCAGGAACCGTTAATTTCACTGTGGCTGATATTGGAGGCGGCAAAAAAACCAATGTAATTCCTCAGCACGCTTTTGCCGTTTTATGTACAGCAAAGGAAAACGGCAAAGACCTTGTACATTCTGTTGAAGAATTCAGTTCAATAATTTCGAATGAACTTGCCTTTACCGAACCTCAGGTGAGCATTTCCTGCAAAGCCTGTACGCTTCCAAAAGAGCATACCGACAGCGGGAGCACACGCACGCTGATTTTTACACTTCAACAAATACCTAACGGAATTCAAAGTATGAGTCCCGATATTCCTGATATGGTTCAGACCTCACTAAATATGGGCAAGCTTTCTCTTGCAGAGCATAATCTTAAAATGGGCTATCTGATAAGGAGTAATGCCTCTACAGGCAAACAGCTTGTCGTGCAAAAGCTGCAATCCTTTGTTGACTACTTGTACGGAACAGTTGTTTTCAAAAACGACTATCCTGTATGGGAATACAGGGCTGAATCCCCGCTGAGAAATAATATGATTAACGCATTCAAGGAGGTTTATGGGAACGCTCCTAAAATTACATCTATTCACGCAGGACTTGAATGCGGAATTCTTTCAGGCAAAATTAAGGACATTGATTTGATTTCGTTTGGTCCTGACATTGAAAATGTTCACACACCTAACGAGAGAATGAATGTTGCGTCTGTGGAGAGATGTTGGAATCTTCTTGTTAAGGTACTTGAAAAATGCATATAAAATAATTATAAGAAAGGAAAACATATTATGATAAAAGATGGCTTTATATACATTGCGGCTCTTGTATTTATAGCCGCATTGCTGGTGTGCCTTCCTAAAATTTTTAAGGGCAAGACAGCGCAGAACATCTTTAAATTTGCACCGCCAATCGTTCTTATCTACCTCGGTCTTATGATTTTATGTACATTCAGATTATGGGACCTTGACGCAACTGCCGAAGCCTATTCGACAATGAAAAATCCGTTGCTCTATGCAATGCTGTTTATAATGCTGCTCAGATGTGACCTTAAAAAGATTATTAAATTAGGTCCCAAAATGCTGATTGGATTTTTCGCAGCAACAATATCTATCGGTCTTGGATTTGTGGCTTCATATGCTATTATGCACGGTGCACTCGGCGACGGCTCCTGGAAGGCGCTGGGTGCACTATGCGGCAGCTGGATGGGCGGCGGCGGCAATATGCTTGCAATTCAAGCGGCTCTCAATGTTGATGAATCAACAATGGCTTATGCACTTGTTATGGACTCAATATGCGCGACCCTTTATGTGATGTTCCTGCTTTGGGCTATAGGCTTTTCAAAGAAGTTTAATAAGTGGACAAAGGCTGACACGCACATTATTGACGAGGTAGGACTGGCTCTTGAAGCAGAGGCAAGAGCAAATACAAAAACACTTACTTGGCAGAATATTATTATCCTGTTAGGATCAGGTCTTATTGTCTCTGCATTTTCACAACAGATTGGAGGATTGATTAACACCTATCTTCCTTTCTTTGACAGCGCCACCTGGACAGTTCTTGTTGTAACGCTTCTCGGACTTGTTCTTGCACTTACTCCGTTTGGAAAGCTCAAGGGCACGGAAGAAATCTCAAATGTACTACTCTATATTGTAATTGCACTTATAGCCTCGCGCGCTGACCTTGCAAGTATGGGTAATGCTCCTGTATGGCTGCTGTCGGGTCTGATTATTCTGGCTATCCATGTGCTTATTATGCTTATTCTCGCAAAGCTCTTGAAGCTTGATATTTTTACCTGCGCAGTTGCGTCCCTTGCAAATATAGGAGGAACGGCAACGGCTCCTGTTCTTGCAGGCACATACAGCAGTGCGCTTGTTCCTGTTGGCATCATAATGGCTTTGCTCGGCTATGTTATAGGTACCGGCGGCGGACTGATTGTAGCAAATATAATGAGTATGTTCGGATAGTAATATACCGCTTTAATACTTTTATCAAAAAGGCAGCAAAAAGCCGCACACAACAGTGTGCGGCTTTTCGCAAGGGGTTTAGATAAGGAAATGGGTATGAGTGGAACGGATGCTTTCGCATCCACTGGAAAGTAATTTAATTTTTCTGCGGTTGATATAATGAAAACATACTGCGTTTCATAAATCAATCAGCAAAAGTCAAGCAGTTTTATCTGCGTCAGCTGATACCTGTTTTTTGGGAATTCTTATTGTGTATTCGATAAAATTATCTGTATCGGTTTTATTCGATTGCGCGTCAATCCCCGCAAGACGCATTGTATCAATAGCTTTATTGATTGTATTTACAAATATCCTGACGTCCTTTATCACCGCTTTGTTTATGCCCTGATGTTTTTGTACTGTTTCAGAGCAATCATTTAACATTATGCTTACAAGAGAATCCGTCTGCTGAGTGTTAAGTCCTTCGGAGATTATCTTTGACAGTGCTTCACGCCTGAGGTTTTCATTCTCAATCCTCAAAAGTGCCCTTGCATGTCTCTCGCTGAGACCCGCGCCTGTTATCCACTCCTGTTCTTCATATGTAAGTCGGAGCAGTCTGAGCTTGTTAGCAATTGTAGATTGTGATTTTCCGAGTCGTCGTGCCGCCTCCTCCTGTGTGAGGCCATATCTGCGAATCAGCTTTGAAATCCCGCGAGCTTCCTCGAAAATTCCGAGGTCGCTTCGCTGGAGATTTTCAAGGAGAGCAAAAACTGCTGACTCTTTATCAGAGCACTTGATGACTATACACGGAACCTTTTTTAGACCTGCAAGCACAGATGCGCGCAAGCGGCGTTCACCTGCAATCAGCTCATATTCAGAAACCGACATTCTGCGAACCGTTATAGGCTGCAAAATGCCATTCTCGGCAATTGATTGCGATAATGCTTCAAGCTCGTCTTCATTGAACGCTTTGCGGGGCTGGGCTTTGTTTGGCCTGATTTTGATAATCGGTATTTCACAAATTTTGTTGTCGTTTTTGATTACAAAATTCACCCTTGCCACTCCGTGTCTTGTATAGCATCAGGGGTTGTCCCTGTGCTATTATAATAACACTTAGCGTGCTCAGAATTTGTCGTAGTGTGAATGACTTTTATGTAAGGTTTTCCCGTTTTTTGGCATTTTTTAAAAAATTTGCAGAATTAAGTCAAAAAACACCTTCCGATAATCAACAAAAGCTCCTCAAAAAGATTTGGACTTTAGAAAAAGCTATTTTACAAAATAAATTTATAGTTTAAAATATATAGAATATATCCTTACAGAGGAAATTGAAGAGATGCCCGGTGAGCATCTCAATAAAAAACATGCAAAATTTTTGAGCCGGCCAATGGCCGCCCTACGCTTTTTGCATTAATATAAATGTGTAATAAATTATGATTTAGTATATCCACAATTCAGCAATTACAGTTAAATGAATTAACATTTAGTATATTAAGATTTAGTAATTACAGTTAAGTAAATTATACTTTAGATGAAAAATATGAGAGAGAAAGGGTTTCCAAAGGGGAACCCTTTGGTCGGTTAGGAAAAGGGGATTTTCAAGGGGAAAGGGAATCGAAATCCCTTTCCCCTTGAATTTGCTTTCTTTTCGTTCTTTTCTTTTCAAATAAAAGAAAAGGACAAAGAAAATTGATTAACATTATCAGATTATAGAAAAAGCTATTTACGAGATAAATTTATAGTTTGAAATATATAGAATATATCCTTACAGAGCAAATCGTAGGAATGCTCGGTGAGCAACTCAATACAAAATGTATATAAATTTCTTGAGACGACCATTGGGCGCCTCTACGTGTTGTGGATTAAAATAAACGTTTAAAAAATTATGATTTAGTATATCACAATTCAGTAACTGCAATTAGGTAAACCGCCATTTAGTATATCACGATTAACAACTGTAATTTCATATTCCTTATACCTTTATATTTATAAAGGAGCGGATTTTATCTTTCCTGAATTGCGCGGATATTTTTCCGGTGTACGCTTTACCTTTGTAATTTCAAGTATGGTTCTGTCACCGCCGTTTTGAGGCAGAGCAAATTCATATTTTCCGCTGATTTTACCGCCGAGAATACCAAGAGCTTTTTTTGCCGCTTTCAGTTCTTCGTCTGCATTTGGTCCCTTGAGTGCAACAAAACATCCGCCAACTCTTACATAGCCAAGACAATATTCTGCAAGAACGTTAAGCTGAGCAACAGCACGTGAAAGTGCAAAATCAAAGCTTTCACGCAATTCCTTATTTACGGCACCGTCCTCAGCCCTGCTGTGGATAATTGTTGCTGATAGCTCCGTTTTATCCAGAACCTCCTGCAAAAACACAAGTCGTTTATTCAGGCTGTCAAGCAGGGTAAGATGTACGTCAGGTCTTGCAATTTTGATAACAACACCCGGAAATCCTGCGCCTGTGCCTACATCAATAACGCTTGCGCCCTGCGGAATATCTATGTAATTAAACAAAGTCAAACTATCTGCAAAATGCTTTACAGCAACTCCCTCGGGGTCTGTAATTGCAGTCAAATTGATTTTCTCGTTCCACTCGGCAAGCAAATCATAATAAGTTTCAAGCTGTTCATACTGATATTCGCTGAGCTGAATTTTGAAGTCCTTTAAAGCATCTTTAAGGCTATCCTTAATACTCATTCGTATGCCCCCTGTTCTGTGCTATCCATATTAACAGCACGCTGATGTCTGCGGGCGAAACTCCCGAAATACGTGACGCCTGACCTATGTTGTACGGCTTGATTTTATTAAGCTTTTCCTGCGCCTCAATCCTTAATCCTTTTATATTTCTGTAGTCAAAGTCATCAGGCAACAGCTTATTTTCAAGTTTTTTCATACGGTCAACCTGATTTAACTGCTTCTGAATATATCCCTCATACTTGATTTCAATTTCAACCTGTTCAAAAATATTGCGATCAAGGTCGGGACGAGTATCATCAATTTCTTTAAGGCAGTCATAATCCAGCTGGGGTCTCCTTAAAAGGTCAATAAGATGAACACCTGTTGTGATTTCAGATGTTTCACGTGAAACAAGTATTTTATTTACTTTTTCAGACGGAGAAATTACCGTTTGCATAAGTCTCTTGATTTCTGCCTTTTTCATCTGCTGCTTTTCAAGAAATTTCTTGTAGCGCTTATCGCTTATCAGTCCGATTTCATATCCAAGGGGGGTAAGCCTCTCGTCGGCATTATCCTGACGGAGCACAAGTCTGTACTCACTTCGAGAGGTCATCATTCTGTACGGTTCATTTGCTCCCTTTGTAACAAGGTCGTCAATAAGTGTGCCGATATAAGAATTTGCACGGGTAAAGACAATCTGCTCCCTGCCGAGCACCTTTAGAGCGGCGTTAATTCCTGCAACAAGCCCCTGTGCGGCAGCTTCCTCATAACCTGAACTGCCGTTAAACTGTCCGGCGCCGTACAAATTCGGAAAATTCTTGAACTCAAGCGTTGCGTTCATAGCCAATGGGTCAACACAATCATATTCAATCGCATAAGCAGGGCGCATAATAATGCAGTTTTCAAGCCCTTTAATTGTGCGGTAAAATTTTAGCTGAACCTCCTCAGGCAAAGAAGAGCTCATTCCCTGCATATACATTTCCTCTGTGTTTAATCCGCAGGGCTCTATAAATAGCTGATGTCGCTTCTTATCCTTAAAGCGCATAATCTTGTCCTCAAAACTCGGACAGTAGCGAGGTCCAACCCCTTCAATTTTGCCTGCATACAGAGGTGAACGATGAATATTATCAAGAATAATCTGCTTTGTATCTTCATTTGTCCAGCTTATATGGCAGTCAACCCTATTATCGCCAAGGCTTTCGGTTTCATAAGAAAAGGGCTGAGGCGGCTCGTCACCCTTTTGTACTTCAAGCTCGGAAAAGTCAATTGAGCTTTTGAGCACACGTGCAGGAGTACCCGTCTTAAAGCGGCGCAAGGGCAAACCAAGCTTTTTTAAGCTCTGACCTAGAAAGGTTGCAGGAAAAATTCCGTCGGGTCCGCTCTCATAGGAAACCTCTCCCACAAAAATTCTGCCTCCAAGATATGTTCCCGTAGCAATGATGACAGCCTTGCAATTAAACACAGCAAGCATACGTGTTGTAAGCTCGTAGCCGTCGTCTTTTCTTTTTATATCTGTTATTTCAGCCTGACGAAGTTCCAAATTCGGCTGAATTTCAAGCTTGTGCTTCATTACATCGGAATATTTTCTCCTGTCAATCTGAGCACGCAGAGAATGAACGGCAGGACCTTTTCCTCGGTTGAGCATTCGTGACTGCAAAAAACATTCGTCAGCCGTTTTGCCCATTTCTCCACCCAGAGCGTCAACTTCTCTCACAAGATGACCCTTTGCAGTACCTCCGATTGACGGATTGCATGGACAGTTGCCTACAGCGTCCATATTAATCGTAAAAACAGCAGTTTTGCAGCCGAGACGTGCGGCAGCCAATGCAGCTTCAATACCTGCGTGACCGGCACCGATTACAGCTACATCATATTCACCTGCAAAGTACTTCATATTTTACCTCCGTTTTTCACCTTTAAGCAGACGGGTAATATTAAATCACATTAATTCTTCCTACTTATCAAAATGCCGAGACTGACTGTATTCACCTCATAATCAAATATCAACTTCATAGGCAAATACAGTTCGACCCAGACTGTTGTGTGCAAAGTAAAAATCTTCTAAACTATAAACTACTTACCCACGCAAAAATTATGGAAAACTCTATCAATTACTTCTTCACTTGTGCTCTCGCCTGTCAGCTCCAAAAGCTGAGATATTGCTTCTTCAAATGAAACAGTAACAGCATCATAAGTAAATCCGCTTTCAAGTGCAGATTTTGCCTCCTTAACAGCCTTAAGCGCATTTGCAACCGCAAGCCGCTGTCGCTCGTTTGAAAGTATTCCTTCGCTCGGATTCAAATTCTCCGTACCGGCAATCTTTTCAACAACACTTACAAGTTCGTTCCTGCCCTCACCGTTCTTTGCAGAAATAAAAACAATATTTTCTATGTTTTGAGCAATATATTCAATATCTAATTTTTGTTCAAGGTCATTTTTATTTATGACAGCCACTGTCGGAACACTTTTAGCGCTTTCAATCAAAGCTTTGTCGTCATTTGTAAGCTCGCTGCTATTATCAAATACAGCAAGCAGCAGTCCGCACTGTTCAAGACGCTTTTTTGCTCTGTCAACACCAATTTTTTCAACTCTGTCATCAGTGTCTCTGAGTCCCGCTGTGTCGCTTAATCTTAAAATTACATCGCCCAAAACAACTGTGTCCTCAACAATATCCCTTGTTGTGCCTGCAATTTCAGTTACAATGCTCTTTTCATAGCCCGAAAGTAAATTCATCAGCGTGCTTTTACCCACATTCGGTCTGCCTGCAATAACGGTATCAATTCCCTGCTTGACAGCCTGTCCGCTGTCATAGGTACTCAACAGAATTTCAAGTGTTTCAATCGCTGAATTGCAGGTTGTAAAAATATCATCATCAGACACCTCTGCAATATCCTCCTCGGGATAATCTGCCCAGGCAGAAAGATGAGCCGTCTGTGAAAGTAGATTTTCCTTGACAGCGTCAATTTTTCGTCTCAAAGCTCCGTCCTTTACAAATAAAGCGGCACGTGCGGCGCTGCGGCTCTTTGCACCGATTAAATCCATAACAGCCTCAGCCTCAGTCAAATCAATTTTGCCGTTTAAAAATGCTCGCTTTGTAAATTCACCTGCCTGTGCAGGAACAGCTCCCGCATTAAAAACTGCACGCAAAACCCTCTGAGTAATATATATTCCCCCGTGGCAGGAAAGCTCCACAACATTTTCGCCTGTATAGCTGTGGGGCGCACGATATACAAGAGCAACAGCCTCGTCAATTTGTTCTCCGCTGTCAGATACTTTGCCGAAAGCAGCAGTATAACCCTTCATCTCAGTTATTTTTCTTCCCGAAACATTAGTAAAAATTTTATCGGCAACTGTGAGCGCGTCATCGCCCGAAATTCTTATAACACCTATACCGCCCTCACCCTGCGCTGTACTAATTGCGGCGATTGTTGAATTTTTCATTTTTGCCTCCGAACAGAACTTATATATTGCAGAAAAGCCTCCTTTTCAAAGGAGGTATCACCCTTGGAAAAACGAAGATAAATAATATTATAATTATTTACCCATAAGTCAGCCGTCTCTGACTGCCCCTTTTCTAAAGAATATTTCAAAAGAAAAAGGAGCGGATTTGCCGCTCCTCTGATTATTTGTCTATTCTTCCGTAAAGACCTGTAGCTCCGCCTTCATTAAGCGGCTCTCTGTCAGGATTAACGGTTATCTGACGTTCGGAACGGTTGCCATTGTACGGACGTCTGCTTCCCCTGTTATTATTGTAATTGCCCTTACGATAATTATTCTTAGCCTTAGGATCGGGTCCTATTACAACGTGACGGTTAGAATTTTCTCCCTCGCTCCAGGAAATTGCACCGTTTATATTCTGAACAGAAGTATGTATAATTCTTCTCTCATAAGGATTCATAGGCTCAAGACTTGTCTTTTTGCCTGTCTTAACAGCCTTAAAAGCAAGCTTTCTGCCAAGAATTTCAAGAGTTTTCTCTCTTTTTTCTCTGTAATTGCCTGTATTGATTGTAACCTTCAGATAATCTGAGGAGCCGTGATTTGCAACAAGACTGGTCAAATACTGCAAAGAGTCAAGTGTCTCGCCTCTTCTGCCGATTACAAAACCTACATTCTCGCCCGAAAGGTCAAATTCAACTGCACCATCAGATTCATTTTTGTTAATTTCAACGCCTTCAAGCTTCATTCCGTTAAGTACGTCTCTAAGAAATTTTTCAGCTGCTTCAACAGGCGTTGACTTGATTGTAACTTTAACTTTTGCAAGTGAGCCGCCGAAAATACCGAATTTCTTTTTTTCTGCACGCTGAATTACTTCAAATTCAACGTCATCTGTATCACCAAGACCAAGCTGTTTTTTAGCGTCTTCAAGCGCTTCCATTTCTGTTGCGCCTGTACCGATAACTTCTTTAATCATAATTATTTCACCTTAATTCTTTACTTCTTTTTCTTATTTTTATTTTGCTTTGAATTTACATTGTAAGCAGAAGCTGTTTCTCTGGGAGCATATACATACTGAATCTTTGATTCATTTTCAAACATGAGCGCTGCGTGTCTTGCTTCAGAATTTGCAGTAAGCTGAGCAGGACTGAAAATCTTGCCGAGAACTATTGACTGAACAAGGCTGATTAATGCCGAAATAATCCAATAGAAAGCCATTGCGGCAGGAACAACGTACGCAATATATGCCGAGAACAGAGGCAAAGCAAATATCATAACCTTCATACAACCCTGCTGTTGAGCCATCTGGTTTTTGTTGACTCTTTGAATAATAAGCTGTGAACCTACATTAGAGGCAAAGCAGAGTACGGGGAACAGAAAATACAAGGAGAATATGCCGTATTCACTGGGAACCGCAAGCAAGTCTATGCCGCCGACCATTGTAAATCCCTTATACAGTTCATTTATTTTTGTAATATCAGCAGCAGAGAATATACTCTGAATTGCTTCTGTATTTGCTATGTTAGGGAAAATTTTAAGAAGATTTATTTCCTGATAATTATACATTCCCGTTGCAGCCGAATAGCCGGGAATTGTATTTACATACGTTATTGCATCACTTACAGAAGTGCTGTCAAGATGCAATGTGTTTGTTAGAGGCCAACCAACAGCATAAAAAATACCGAAAAGCACAATCATAGGAAGAAGCATTGTAACGCATCCGCCCATAGGCTTGACGCCTTCTTTTTCATAAAGCTTCTGAACCTCTTCCTGAGCTTTTTGCTTATTGTTGGCGTATTTTTCCTGAATTTCTTTTTGCTTTTTATTTAATCTGGCGGTACCCGCCATAGATTTCTGCTGTTTTACGGAAAAAGGAAACAGACAAGCTTTTACTATAATAGTAAAAACTATTATCGACAGACCGAAATCTTTTAGAAAATAGAATGATCCCCAAAGAATCCAGCCGAGCCAGTTTCCCAGAAAACCGAAGATTTGCATCATAATGTGTTTACCTCACTTTTGTTTTCTTTCCTTTTTTTCGGGTACAGGGTCGTATCCGCCCTTTGAAAAAGGATTGCATCTGAGTATTCGCCAAACCGTCAGTGCAGTACCCTTGAAAGCTCCAAATCTTTCAATCGCTTCAAGCCCATACTGCGAACAGGTAGGAAAATATTTGCAGTGTGCCTGAGTATGAGGAGAAATTGCAATCCTGTAAAATTTAATTAGTGCCAGAAGAATTTTTTTCATTTCATCAAAAAATCAAATCAGAGACAGTTTATTCTTTAAAAAAGTAAGAATTACTGCTAATTACTTCATCTGTTATTATTAAAATCAAGTACTTCCGCTTCAAAAAGATGTTTTTTCATAGCCCTTAAAACAATCTGACTTTTTACATACGGAGTCTTGCCTCTGGCTACAAATACAATGTCATATCCTGTTTTCATATGCGGATATAATTCATAGTAAGCCGCTCTTATAACTCTTCTTGCTCTTGTGCGCTTGACAGCCTTGCCTATTTTTTTGCCCGTGGTAATTCCAAAACGCAGGTTACCTGATTTATTTTTCAAAACGTAAGTTACCAATACAGGACTTACAAAGGATTTTCCTTTTCTGTAAAGCCGTGAAAAATCCTTGTTATCCTTTAACGTAATATATTCACTCATCTAATAAATACCACCAAAAAGGTCCGGACTGTGCTAAATAAAGAAAGACCACCTTAGTGGTCTTCTTTTAAGTAAATACCGGTTTTCGACATCAGTACATCAGCACAATTAATGAAACATAAAAGCGCTTTATAAAGGGGAATTAACCATATAATATGGCTTAAAGAGGTATGCAGAAAACACACCCCGATGTACTGAAATAAGAATTTACTTAATAAGACAACCTTTTTCTGCCTTTAGCTCTTCTTCTTGCTAAAACCTTTCTGCCGTTTGAAGTTGCCATTCTCTTTCTGAAGCCGTGCTCCTTTTTTCTGTGGAGTTTCTTAGGCTGATAAGTTCTCAACATAAAATGAAAACCTCCCTTCACATTATAACCTTTGCAATATAGCATTATATCTTATTTTTTCCTTTAAGTCAATACTTTTATTTTGTTTGGACTATATGCGAATTTTCATATGAATTTTTATTAAAGTTTTTATTAAATTTAGTTGTATATGGCCGTCCCTACGCGTTGTACATTAAAATAAATGTTTACTAAATTATAATTTAGTACATTACGATTTAGTAATTAAAGACGACCAATGGTCGTCCCTACGTGTTGTGCATAAAAAATGTGCACCGAATTTATAAACAAATAATCTTCATATACTTTAAACAGAATTTTAAACAGAATTAAAAATAAAATCAAAAAGAAAAAATTTTCACAATATTCATTACTGATAAATAAATATTGCAATTTATTCAGAATTGAGGTATAATAAAATGGAATTGTATTATGAATAATTATATGTTTTTGAGTAATTATTTACGAAAATAAAACAGGCGCTTTAATAAGGGTAATAAGGGTATATAGTTAAAAGCGCCTTAATGGGGAGGAATATTTAATCTTATGGATTCATTTGAAGATGCCTGGAAAGTAATATGTGAATATTGCAAAACAAAAATAACCGACGTAGCTTACAACACTTGGATAAAAAAAATTAAACCCTTAAATCTTAATTTTGAGAAAAACACGGCTTATCTACTTGTTCCAAACGATTTTCATCGTCAGACTCTCAAACGCTGTTATGTCCCTCTGCTTAACGAAGCTTTTGAAGCTGTTTTTGACAACAAATTTATAATTGAATTCAAAACGCCTGAAGAAATTGACTCCGCTCCCAATAATCAACAGCCTGTTGAGGAGCTGATCGACACCAACTATGAATATACATTCGATACATTTATAGTAGGTTCATCAAATAAATTTGCCCACGCAGCGTGTCTTGCTGTAGCAACAAATCCTTCAAGAGCTTATAATCCGCTTTTTCTCTACGGCAATTCCGGTCTTGGAAAAACTCATCTTCTTTATGCAATAGGAAATGAAATAAAAAAGAACGATCCTTCAAAGATTATCTGCTACATAAAGGGCGACGATTTTACAAATGAGCTTATTGAATCTCTGAGAATGGCAAAAATGGCTGATTTCAGACTCAAATACAGACATGCCGATATTTTGCTTGTTGACGATGTTCAGTTCATTGGAGGCAAGGAGAGCACACAGGAGGAATTTTTCCACACCTTCAATGCTCTTCATGACGCACACAAGCAGATTGTGCTTACATCAGACCGTCCTCCAAAGGAAATAAAAACACTTGACGACAGACTTCGCTCACGCTTTGAGCAGGATTTGATTGCCGATATTCAGCCTCCCGATATGGAAACAAGAATTGCCATAATCAAGCGTAAGGCTGAATTGCTTGACATTGAGCTTACAAATGAAGTATGCGAATATATTGCGTCAAAAATTAAAGCAAATATTCGTCAGCTTGAGGGTACTGTCAAGAAGCTTAAAGCTAAATCATATCTTAATAATAAAGAAAAAATCACAATCTCCTCTGTTCAAGAGGTTATTGCCGACATTCTCAACAACGATATTCCGCCTGAGGTAACCGTTGAAAGAATTATTGACGAGGTTGCGCGCACCTACGGCATTTCTGCTGATGAAATCCGCTCAAGCAAAAACAGAAGCGCAAATATCAGCAATGCAAGAAAAATTGCAATTTATGTAACACGTGAGCTTACAACCTTGTCTATGGTTGCAATCGGCGAAGAATTTGGCAAAAGACATTATACTACTATTATATATACAATCAAAGATATTCAGAAAAAAATGAATACTGACCACAAAGTCAAGGAAATTATCGAGGATACAATTAAAAATATCCGTGACAGATAGTAATAGACTGATATGAGACAAAATTTTTCCCGACAATTTTTTATAGTCTGTCAGTTAAAATAAAATTTTTTATCAATTCATAAAATCACTTTTTTAAGAAAGTTTCACGCTTGCGTGGAGGATAATTAAATATGTTTCATAAGTATTTTTTACCTAGGTCAATTGCGGTATAACCTTTGACATTTATAAAAATATCTGCCTGTTTTTTATGAAGCACTATAATCATATGCACTTTCTTTTTTAATTTGAGTTTTAATAAATTATTCAACATTCAACTAACATTTATTAATGTGATGTTAACAAATACAGTAATTTCCATATTGATAAAAATTATGTTAAAAAAGTGTGGAAAATTTTGTGTATTAAATTTTTAAGTAAACAAGCCTTTTTTAAAGGTTTTTCAATATTTTAACATTCCCTACTACGACTACTATAAAAATATTATAATTATTATTAGGAGAGGTTACACAGTGAAAATTACTTGTTTAAGAACAGACCTTGCAAATGCTGTGTCAAATGTTTCAAGAGCAGTTTCAACCAAGGCTTCATTACCGGCTCTTGAAGGCGTATTGATAAAAGCATACGGCAGTCATTTGAATATTTCGGGTTATAATCTTGAAATAGGAATTACCACGGATATAGAAGCAACTATTTTAAACGAAGGTGAAATTGTTGTCAGTGCAAAGCTTTTTCTTGATATAGTAAGAAAGCTTCCTGAAGAAATTGTCTCTGTTGAAACCGACGACAGAATGGTTACATATATAACCTGCGGTCAGGTTGACTATCAGATTGTAGGTATGTCGTCTGTTGAATACCCAGATTTACCTTTCTTTGAACAAACAGACGGTATTACCGTAAATGCAAAAACTTTGCGTGAAATGATAAGAGAAACTGTTTATGCCGTAAGTGAAAATACTGCAAAACCGATTTATACAGGCTCTCTTTTTGAAATTGAGAACGGAATGTTGAAAATAGTTGCAGTTGACGGCTACAGAATGGCAATCAGAAGTGAAAATGTTGACAGCGACAGCAATACTGAATTTGTTGTTCCCGGAAAAACTCAGCTTGAAGTATTAAAGCTTCTCACTGATGATGAAGAAAATGTTGAAATTATCATCGGAATGAGACATATCACCTTCAAAATCAAAAATTATCGTGTTATTTCAAGGCTTATTGAGGGTACATTCCTTGATTATAAGACAACAATTCCTTCTGAAACTAAGACAGAGGTTGTTATAAATACAAGAAAAATTATCGACGCTGTTGAGCGTATGTCATTACTGAATAACGACAGAATTCAAAGCCCTGTCAGATGCAACTTCTCTGATGATGAAATAAGACTTTCATGTATTTCTGCTGTGGGAAGAGCAAATGATGTAGTTTCTGTGCCGATTATAGGCGAGTCCGTGGAAATCGGCTTTAATAACAGATATTTACTTGACGCTCTTAAAAATACAGATACAGATGAAGTTAAGCTTGTGCTTAACGGTTCTCTTGCTCCGCTTATAATAAAGCCTGTCAAGGGAGATTGCTTTTTGAGTATTGTAGTACCGATGAGGCTTGCAAATGAGAACTGAGAAAATCAAGATTGACAGTGAGTTTATAAAATTGCAGGATTTGCTAAAGCTTGGCGGCGCTGCACAAACCGGAGGAATTGCTAAGGTAATCGTGCAGAATGGAGAGGTTACCGTAAACGGTGAGATTTGTACTATGCGCGGCAAAAAAATGCGTAAGGGTGACGCGGCTGTTTTTGAAGATTTGACGCTTATTGTCGAATAAATTTATCCGTACCGCAGGTCGGAGGTAAAATTGAAAGTAATTGCGCTTAAATTTGAAAACTACAGAAATTTAAAAGATGATATTATATCTCCTTGCGAGGGTGTAAATATAATCTATGGCGACAATGCTCAGGGTAAGACTAATTTGCTTGAAGCATTGTGGCTGTTCTGCGGAGGTCATTCCTTCAGGGCTTCAAAGGACAATGAGGTAATAAAGTGGGATAAAGACTTTGCAAGGCTTCAAATGAAATTTGAAGGACAGGAGCGTGAGCAAAAGGCAAAAATCACGCTTATCGGAGGCAGCATAAAGGGCAGCACAAAAAAGGTTGAAATTAACGGTGTTGAAAAAAAATCAGCGGCGTCGCTTATTGAAAAATACTGTGCTGTGGTGTTCTCGCCCGAGCATCTTAACCTTGTAAAAAGGGGTCCGGGTGAACGAAGAAAATTTATTGACAGCGCAATTTGCAGAGAAAAACTCAAAAATGCAGTTATTCTTTCAAAATATAACAGAATTCTCAATCAGCGTAATTCGCTGCTTAAAGATATATATAAAAGACCTTCTCTTGAAGAAACGCTGTCAATTTGGGATGAGCCGCTGATAAAAAACGGTGCATTGCTGATAAAAAAGCGTATGGATTATATCAAAATGCTGTCAAAGCGTGCCGCAGACTATCATAAGGGAATTTCAAAGGGCAGTGAAGAACTGAAAATACGCTATATTTCATCAACAGGTATTGAGTTTGATGATAACATAGAACAGATTGAGGAAAAATTAAGAAAAAAATTTGAAAGCAACAGATATGACGATATAAGAACAGGTTTTACAAATGCAGGACCTCATAGAGACGATATCGAAATATTGATAAACGATAAAAATGCAAAAACTTTTGCTTCTCAAGGTCAGCATAGGAGCGCCGTGCTTTCGCTTAAGCTTGCAGAAGCGTCGGTGCTCAGAGAAAAACTGGGTGAGGAGCCGATAATTTTGCTTGACGACGTGCTGTCTGAGTTGGACGCAAAAAGACAGGATTTTCTGCTTAATGAGCTTAAAGACTGTCAGGTTTTTATAACCTGCTGTGAAAAGTCAAATAAAGAGCAGCTCAGAAACGGAAAAATATTTTATCTTGAAAACGGAGTAATCAGCTGATGTATCTGCATCTTGGTCAGGATACGGTGGTGACCGTCGAAAGCATAATAGGAATATTTGATATTGACGCGTGTACTGTGTCAAAAAAAACAAGAGATTATCTCGCCGCAGCCGAAAAAAATAAGCGTGTGGTTAATGTTTCTTATGAACTGCCGAAATCGTTTGTGGTATGCGAAAAGGACGGAAGCACAGCCGTTTATATTAGTCAGATTTCCGCAAAAACATTGCTTTTGCGTTTAGGTGGAAAATTTTAGATTTTTATATTTTATATTTTAATATTAATTGTATATCAAGTTGTAGTATACAATTTATGATTTGGCATAACTGTTTGATTTGGTTTATAAATATTTCAAATTAGGAGCTGTGTCCGCCATAGGATAAGAATATCTTGTTTTATTAACTTTTTAATATTAAGCAGACTCTGTACGGAGGTAACAATGAAGAGAAAAAAGTGTCCGTATTGCGGAAGAAGAATATCATATGTTTCTGCATTTGCAAGCAGAAGAAAAGGCGAATATGTGTGTAACAGGTGCAGTAAAGAAATGAAAGTTGTTATAAGTAAGCTGGTTTTCCTGTTTTTTATGCTGTTTGTAATTATTGCTCTTGCAATTATTGCTTTCTGTTTTATGACAGATGATTTACATAATCCTATGTACATTCTGTTTGTGGCAATTCCGTTGATTGTTTTTCTTTTTATTTCCCCTGCTTTTGTACGTTTTGAGCCTTTGAAAAAATATAAAAAGTCTATGGAAGCTCGTAAAGCAGGCATTGAATATTATGATAATATAGCGGCTGCCGAGCTTGAAAGTACAGAAAGCGCCCCGATTGGTTTATCTTCTGCGGATAGTACGGACAGCTTTAAAATTAATTCTGATGTGTTTAATAAAATAAAAGCCGAACGTACAGCCGCAAGGGCTAATCTTGACGGCAACAATATTTTGTCAAGCTCATCTGATATTGAAATAAATACAGATAAGGCAGATGAAAAAACAAGACTTGTGCCTGTTATTGAAAACATCAAGGAGGAACACGCTTCTGCTTCTGTACCCTTGAGAAGAATTCATTCGGATAATGCACGCTCGGTCAGCAGAAGCCGACACTATATAGATGAGCAGGATAAAACGGAGCAATCAGTAAATGAAAAAAAGCAGAACACCGGTAACAGATATTCTGCAAACAGAAGGTTCTGATTATGTTTAAGCTGCCGGTTTGTCCGTATTGTAATACGATTTACAGATATAAAGATGTTGGAAAAAATTCAAAACACAAGGAATGCGTCTGCTATCACTGCGGAAAAAAATTTCGGGTTTCAAAAAAGAAATTTTTAATTTTATTTTTGGAAATTGCATTAATTTGTGCAATTTTTGATGTTATTTCGCTGTATACGGTAGCACGTATGAGCTTTGGGGAGCTCTTTGCTGCCAATGTAATATTCATGTTTGTCGGGCTTTTTCTTCGACCATTCTTTATAAAATTCAAAAAGCCCGACATTCCTTTTGATAAGACGAATACGAATATAAATAAAAAAGCAATAGACACACGAGATTATAATAAAAAGAGAAAATAAAGATGAAATTTATTGTTTCATACAGCCTGTAGAAATAAAAATTTATCTATATGATGCGAAGATGCAGATAAATGGAGGTAAATACTTTGGCTAACATTGAAAATATTGAAAATGTTGAAAAAAGTGCAGAAGAATTGGAAATGGAAAAAATCGACGCTGTCGAGCTTACTGACATTGACAATCCCGAAGAAAATATGGAAATGACAAAGGTTGAGCAGGAGTACGGCGCCGATGAAATTCAGGTGCTTGAAGGTCTTGAAGCCGTAAGAAAGCGCCCGGGTATGTACATAGGCTCAACAGGTCCCAGAGGTCTGCATCACCTTGTGTATGAAATAGTTGATAACTCAATTGACGAGGCTCTTGCCGGTTACTGTACAAAGATTGACGTTGTTATTGAAAGGGATAACATTATCCGTGTAACTGACAATGGAAGAGGTATTCCTGTGGGTGTGAACAGCAAGACAGGTCTTCCTGCGGTAACTGTTGTATTTACGGTTCTGCACGCAGGCGGTAAGTTCGGCGGAGGAGGATATAAGGTTTCGGGCGGTCTGCACGGCGTTGGCGCATCCGTAGTTAATGCGCTTTCCGAGTGGCTTGAGGTTAAGGTCTGCGACGGCGAAGATGTTTATTTCCAGCGTTATGAGAGGGGCAAAATCATAACTGAGCTTGAAAAAACAGGCAAGTCGGATATTAAGGGAACGGAGGTTCGCTTTAAGGCTGACCCCGAAATGTTTACCGAAACCACTGTGTATGACTACTCCGTACTTGAAAAACGTCTGCGCGAGCAGGCATTCCTCAACGCGGGAGTTCACATCGAGCTGAGAGATGAGCGTGACGAGGAAAATATAATAAAAAATAATTATCTCTATGAGGGCGGTATAAGGAGCTTTGTAGATTTTATTCACAAAAAGCGTTCTCTTGAAACTATTCATCCCGACGTAATTTACTTTTCATCACGCAATAAAGATGACACAATAGCCGTTGAAATTGCTATGCAGTACAACGAAAGCTATAACGAAAATATACTGACATTTGCAAATAATATTCATACCACTGACGGCGGAACTCACGAGGAGGGCTTCAAGCGTGCCCTTACCTATGTTATGAACGACTATGCTCGCAAATTCGGCAAGCTTAAGGATAACGATAAGAACCTAAGCGGTGAAGATGTACGCGAGGGTCTGACGGCGATTGTAAGCGTAAAGCTTAAAGAAGCTCAGTTTGAAGGTCAGACCAAGGCAAAACTCGGCAATACCGAGGTCAGGTCAATGGTTGAAAAGCTTATCAAGGACAAGCTTATGGTTTTCCTTGAAGAAAATCCTGCCGTTTCAAAGGCAATTTTTGAAAAGGCGCTTGCTTCGGCTCGTGCAAGGGAGGCGGCAAGAAAGGCAAGAGAAAGCGTAAGAAGAAAATCTGCGCTTGAATCTGCACAGCTTCCGGGCAAACTTGCCGACTGTCAGTCAAAGGATACGAGCGAGACCGAGATTTTTATCGTCGAGGGAGACTCTGCAGGCGGCTCTGCAAAGGGCGGCAGAGACAGAAGAATTCAGGCTATACTTCCTTTGTGGGGCAAGATGCTCAATGTTGAAAAGGCAAGAATTGACCGTGTATATGGCAACGACAAGCTGATGCCTGTTATTACGGCGCTCGGCACGGGAATAAGCGATGATTTTGATATTGAAAAGCTGAGATATGACAAGGTCATAATTATGGCGGACGCCGATGTTGACGGCTCGCATATCAGAACCCTGCTGCTTACTTTCTTTTTTAGATATATGAGGCCGCTTATTGAGACAGGACACGTGTATATCGCACAGCCTCCTCTCTATAGAATAACAAAGGGCAAGGAGCATAAATACGCTTATTCAGACATTGAGCGTGACCAGATTCTGGGAACAATTGAGGGCAAAACTGAAATTCAGCGTTATAAAGGTCTTGGTGAAATGGACTCCGAACAGCTCTGGGAGACAACAATGAATCCCGAAACAAGATTAATGCTCAGAGTTGAGCTGAGCGACGCCGAGGCTGCCGACGAGACATTTACAATACTTATGGGTGACAAGGTTGAGCCAAGACGTGAATTTATTGCCGAAAATGCAAAATATGTTCAGAATTTGGATGTTTGATTATTAGTATAAAATAAATAAAACGAAAAAAACAATTATCATAAACAAAAAATTATCCGTATGTGATTTTTACGCAAACAGGTAATTTTTGAAAGAAACATATTTAACGTTTGTTAAAATGCTGTGGAAATTTACAGTGTAATAACAGACATACTATTCTCGGAGATGAAGAAATGCATTCAAGAACAAGAATAAACGTGAGATATGTCGAGACTGACCGTATGGGCATTGTTCACCACTCAAACTACCCTGTGTGGTATGAGGTTGGCAGAACCGACTATATCAAAATGTTTGATACAAGCTACAGAAAAATGGAAAGCGCAGGAATAATGACTCCGCTGTTGAATATGACTTGTCATTTCGGACTGCCTGCAAGATATGACGACGAGCTGATAATCCGCACGTGGTGCATAACAATTACTGCCGCAAGAATAGTATTTTCCTACACTGTAAAAAGACTTGAGGACGACGGCTCGGAAACCGAGCTCGGCTACGGTACTACTGAGCACGGCTTTGTTGATTCAACAACCTTCAGACCTTGCAGTATTAAAAAAAGAATTCCCGAGCTGTATGAAAAAATTAACTGCTGTGTAAAGCATTTTTGATTTTTAGCGGTGCAAATCGTTTTTTATCACGAATAAGAAATATGCAATAAACCGAAAGACAGAGGTTATTAAAATGGATAATGAGCAGATAAATGACAAGAGAATAATAGATGTTGACCTGCAAAAGGAAATGCGTCAGAGCTTTCTTGACTACTCAATGAGCGTAATTGTGAGTCGTGCCTTGCCTGATGTGCGTGACGGTCTGAAGCCTGTTCACAGACGTATTCTTTACACAATGTATGAGAGAGGTCTGGAGCCTTCAAAGCCATATCATAAATGTGCCGATACAGTAGGTTCTGTGCTCGGTGCATATCACCCTCACGGTGACGCGTCCGTTTATGACGCTATGGTACGACTTGCTCAGGACTTTTCTATGAGATATATGCTCGTTGACGGTCACGGCAACTTTGGTTCGGTTGACGGCGACCCGCCTGCTGCCTACAGATATACTGAGGCAAGAATGAGCAAAATCGCAATGGATATGCTTACTGACATTGATAAGGACACTGTTGATTTTGTTCCGAACTATGACGACCGCCTCAAGGAACCTACAGTTTTGCCGAGCAAGTTTCCTAACCTGCTCGTCAACGGTTCAAGCGGTATTGCCGTCGGTATGGCTACAAATATTCCTCCGCACAATCTTGGTGAGGTTATAGACGCAGTTTGTCTGCTGATTGATAATCCCGAAGCGGAGCTTTCCGAGCTAATGGAGTGTATTCCGGGTCCTGACTTTCCTACAGGCGGCATAATTATGGGAAGAAGCGGCATTCGTTCCGCTTATGCTACGGGTAAGGGAAAAATTATTGTTCGTGCCAAAACTGAAATTGTTGAGGCTAAAAACGGCAGATACAAAATTATTGTTACCGAGCTGCCTTACGTTGTAAACAAGGCAAGGCTCATTGAAAATATTGCAGACCTCGTTAAGGATAAGAGGATTGAGGGCATCTCTAATATTGAGGACCACTCTGACCGTAACGGTATGCACATAGAAATTGACATCAAGCGTGACGCGTCTCCTCAAATTGTACTCAATCAGCTGTTTTCATTCACTCAGCTGCAATCAACCTTTGGCGCAATTATGCTTGCGATTGTTAACGGCGAGCCTAAAATTTTGTCGCTCAAGGAGTTGCTTGCGTGCTACATAGAGTTTCAGGAGGAGGTTATTGCAAGGCGTACAGCCTATGACCTCAAAAAGGCCAAGGACAGGGCTCATATCCTTGAGGGCTTGAAAATTGCAATTGACTTTATTGACGAGGTTATCGCAATTATACGCAGAAGCAAGGATACTTCAAGCGCAAAGCTTGCGTTAATGGAGCGTTTCGGTCTTGATGATATTCAGGCTCAGGCTATTGTGCAGATGCGTTTGGGACAGTTCACCAATATGGAACGTCATAAAATTGAAGATGAAATCGCAGCTCTTATGGCAAAAATCAAGGAATATAACGAAATTCTTGCCAGCGAAACAAGAAAACTCGAAATTGTTAAGGAGGAGCTTACTGCCCTCCGCAATAAGTATGCCGATCCGAGACGTACCGAAATCTGTACAGTAAGCGGTGAGGTTGACGTTGAAGACCTTATTCCAAAGGAGGAGTGCGTACTTACGCTCACTCAGTTTGGATATGTAAAGAGACTTGCGGCTGATACTTATAAAATTCAGCGCAGAGGCGGCAGAGGTGTGTCGGGTATGTCGCGCCGTGAAGAGGATGTGGCTACAGAGATGTTTGTCATCAATTCTCACGATTATGTGCTCTTCTTTACCGACAAGGGCAGAGTTTACAGGCTCAAATGCTATGAGGTTCCCGAAGCGAGCAGACAGGCAAAGGGCATAAATATTGCAAATCTTCTGCCGATTACTCCCGATGAAAAGGTAACCTCAATGATTAAGGTGCCTGAATTTGATGAGAGTAAGTATCTGATTATGATAACACGCCGAGGTATTGTAAAGCGCATTTCACTTAATGCATACAATACTCAGCGCAAGGGCGGACTGATTGCTCTTGAGCTTAATGAGGGCGACGAGCTTGCCTGGGTAAGAATGACAGACGGCAATGACGACGTGATTGTTGCTACCAAAAAGGGTATGGCAATCCGCTTTAACGAAACAGACGTACGTCCTATGGGAAGGCTTGCAAGGGGTGTTAAGGCTCTCAGTCTTAAGGAAGGCGACAACGTTGTAGGTATGAGTGTTGTGCGTGAGGACGGATATGTGCTTACGGTCAGCGAGACAGGCTACGGACGGCTTTCAAAACCCGGTGATTATCGTGTTCAGTCAAGAGGCGGCAAGGGTCTTACAAACTATCACGTTGAAAAGTACGGCGACGTTGCGGCGCTGAGCATTGTTGATATGAACGATGACATTATTATGATTTCACGCGACGGAGTAATCATAAGAATTGCGGCTGAGTCAGTCAGAGTGTGCAACCGTCCGTCAAAGGGTGTAACAGTGATGAAATTTGCAGGAGACGACAAAATTGTTACGCTTGCAACTGCTCCTCACGAGGAAGAACAGCCTGAAAGCGCAGCGGATAAAACCGAATCCGAGGTTGCAGAGCAGACGGCTGATAATGCACAAGCAAGTACAACAGAGGAATAATTAATATTTTATTGCGGAGGATTTAAAAAATCCTCCGTTGTTTATACGGAGGAAAAATGTATAAAAAAATAATTCCCGTTTTTATAATTTGCATTACGATTTTTCTTACAGCCTGTTCAAGCGGCGAGGGTGGATTGACTAATGTTGAAAAGCCTGAGGGACTTTCAACATCAGACGAGGTTCATCCTACGCAAAGTCCCGATGCCGTTGAGGAGAGCGAAAATATAAACGGAGCACATTATACAGCAACCCTGCAAGAATTTACCGGCAGGTATAATTCTATTATGATGGATACAGGAGGTACAGATTATCTGTATAGGGCTAACTGGAAAAAGCAGGGGGCCGTTCAAGAGGACAACAATGGTGTTGAGTATCAGCTCTACTACTATAACGAGGAGCTTTTTACGATTACTGCCGCTGTTGAGATTGAGTCGGGCAAGATTATGAATGTTGGCTGCGGCACAACTATGAATACCTTTGTAACTCAGGAGAATGATGTGAACAACAGCGATACCATATTACACGCGTGTGCTATTGAGGCTGCTGCCGTGTGCGGATTTAATGAAAACAGTCTTGATGTGCTTCAGGATATTTTTTATCGAACAACGTTTGAAAATGTTGATTCGCTTTATTATGAGGGCAATGTTTTTTGTATGGATACAAATGACGACAATGAAAATAGTGAAAACAATACAATGCTGTTCAGAATTTTTCCGATTTCGGAAGCATTGAAGACTGAATGGCAAATTACTGACTATGAGACATATATTGCAACCTTGCCCACGGATTAATTTTTTATATTTTATCTGAAGGTATCGGCGACCAAACAGGTCAGATGAATGATTAAAATAAAAGTGTAAGATCAAAGGATGGTTTTCTCTCGACAAACTACAGGTTATATGATAAAATAAATGCGATTGTAAATTGATTTTAGGAGAAATAACGTGAATAAGTTTTTTGGCAAAAGGACAAACGCTGTCCTGTCAATTGCGCTTGTAATTATTTCGGTACTGATAACAATACAGGCAATTTTTTCGGGCAGTATTCTTTCGGCGGGCGAATCAACTGCGGATACGGCATATATGTCAAGGATAAACCCGAATTATGTTCAGCAGGTATGTGCAAACAGCGGAATTGTAATCACTACAGACGCTGCTACTGAACCTGTTGAAACAACGGCTTCCAAAGAGAGCGCAACAACAAAGCCAAGTGAAAAAACTACAACTGCTCCGGTTACCGCCAAGACTACAACAGAAGCAACCACTGAGGCAACAACTGCCGAGCAGACCATACCGTTTGCAACGGCTATCCCTCCTGCTGAGCCTGCCGATTATAATGAACAATGGGCGGCGGGTTATCTTGTTGCTATAGATAATCCCGATAAGACATATGAATGTGCAAAGGTAACGCTTACCGACGAGGACAGGGATTTGCTTGAAAGACTCTGCTACGGAGAGTTCGGTTCGGGCGGTTTTATTGGTGCGGCTCTGATAGCACAGTCGGTTAAGGACGCAATGTGCTTTGACGGTTATCCTACTGTGGAATCGGTTATTATTAACTGCCACTATACGGGCAGTACGGACGCAGGCACAACAGCTGTATGCAAGCAGGCGGTTAGCTATATTTTTGACGAAAATCACGATGCAGTTCAGCACAGACTGATGTATATGTACAATCCTAATCTTGTGTCGAGCGCATTTCACGAAAGTCAGAATTATATACTTACCTATCAGGAGGTACGTTTTTTTGACAGGTGGAATTATTGATTTTCAATTTTGGTCAGGATGATTTTTAAAAGCATTCTAATGTTATTAAAGCTACGGCCTGTCGATAAACACAATATAGTCTATATGAAATTTGCTCTTTCATACAGTAAGCAGAGACAACCATTGGCAGTCTCATGAAATTTGCAGATTTTTAATTAGATTCCCGCCTGGCATCATTGCAATTTATTCCGTAGAAGATGATATATTATATATAATTTTAAACCATAAATAATAGCCTTTTCTTTTATTTGAAAAGAAAAGAACGAAAAGAAAGCAAGTTCAGGGGGAAAGTGATTTCGATTCCATTTTCCCTTAAAAATCCCCTTTTCCTATTTCCTAACCGACCAAAGGGTACCCACTTTGGAAACCCGTTCTCAATCATATTTTCATATAAATTATGATTCAGCTATCTGCAACTTTTTATCTACGATACAGTGAAGCAAGATTTGTTAGATATGATTTAGTAAATTATGAGATAGTAAATCACAATACAGCAATAAAAAATCAAGAGAGCTGTAATTTGTAATCTATAACTTAGTAAATCAGGATATACTAATCCCGAAGTTCATCCAAAAAATAGTCAAACTAAATTTAGTAAATTATGTTTTATTATCTTGATTTGTTATATTGCAGTTTAGTGATTTACTGTTTAGTACATCGCAAGTAAGTAAATCACGATATATTTTTACTTTGCGTGATGATTTTAGTAATCTATGATTTAGTAAATTTTGATATAGTGTATGGTTTTAAACTAACTTTAATTGCTCGTAATTTACTAATTAACAGCGGTGCAATAAATTTAATAATCCACAAAATAAAGGGTGTGCAGTTAGAATTCTACACACCCTTATCATATTGCAAAAAATGCTATTTTATAAGATGAATTTATAGTTTGAAATCATATGAATATATCCTTACAGAGCAAATCGCGAGGAGCTTGGCAGTTATCTCAAAAAAAGTGCAATAATCTTGAGACGACTAATGGTCGTCTCTATGTGTTGTGCATTAAAATAAACGTGTACTAAATTATGATTTAGTATATCATAATTTAGCAACTATAATTAGGTAAATTATGATTTAGTATATCACAATTCGGTAACTACAGTTAAGCAAATTAAAGTTTAGTATATTACGATTTGGTAACCGTATTTAGTGTCGTATGATTTAGTAATTTGTATTTTAGTAAATCGCATTTTAGCAAAAATCCTATTTGAAAATTCAGACTTACACGTTTTATAGAGCAAATCGTAGGGATGCCCATTGGGCATCTCAATAAAAAAGCGTAAAATTTTTGAGACGACCAATGGGCATCCCTACGTGTTGTGCATTAAAATATAATATACTAAATTATAAATCACTTAATTTCAATCGTTAAACTGTCACTTAGTGTTTTAAGATTTACTAAATCCAGGTTTACATATTGTTTTCGTCATACACAGCACGGCAGCCGCCGATAAATTTTGGTCTTGTGCGTGCCGCAAGAAGTATTGCACTGCCCACATGGTCAATGCTCAGGCGCGTTGGAACAGCTACTTCCTTAAGCTGCATACCTATTAGTGTTCCGCCTATGTCAAGTCCCGCGTCAGCCCTGATTTTTTCAAGGGCAATTGGATTTTCAAAGGTTCTGTAGGCGGTTGTGGCAAACGAGCCGCCTGCCTTTGGTTGGGGAACAACATTCACGGGCTCGGCAAACGGTACAGCCTCGCGCTCAACAATAATTGCTCTGTTCAGGTGTTCGCAGCACTGGGCGGCAAGAAAAATTTCCTTGCTTTTAAGCACCTCATAAATTCCGCTGAAAACTGCCTCGGCAGTTTCAAGGTTTGAGTTGCGTCCGATAACTCCGCCTGCAACCTCGCTTGAGGAGCAGCCGATTACCATAATACTGCCTTTTTTGAGCTTTGCTTTTTCGCACAGCTCCTCAGCGGCAAGCTGTGCTTGATTGTATATTTCATAATTCATAAGCATACTTCCTTAACCTGATATAGAAATTCAGGCAGATTTAGGATTTTTTCTTAATCTGCGAAGTCTCATTCTGAGAATAGAAAAGATGTTCTTCTGATTGCAGTAAGCAGCAACGGCGGCAAAAGCAGGAATAAAACCAAACCATATGCTTGAGGTGCCGAGATAAAGGCTTGCGGCGCAGACCATTGCCACACCAATATGAAACGAAAGAATAGTTAGCCAAAAGAATTTTGTTTTTTTCAGCTGCGCTTTGTCCTTGTCTGTAAGATAACTTACCAGCGACATAGTAGCCTGACGAAGATTGTTTGTTGAAAAAATAGTTGAACTGATGTATCCTGCGTCATCATTAAAAGCGTTCCACTGAACAGGCATCACAAACAGTATTGGCAGCAAAACAAAGCTTATACTTGTAAAATGCACAAGTATGCCGACTGCAGCAACAACAAAGACATCCATTATAAGAGATGATGCTCTCATATCTTTATTTGTAAATTTTTTAAAGAGCACACAGAAGCTGTTACCCGCCATATATGAAAAAAGTGAAGCTATAACAAACACAAGACCGCTGTAATCCTTTTCAAACAGCTTGCTGACAAGATGAATCATATTTGCGGTTTGTGCGTTAGCAAACAATTCACAAAAGTTGATTATTGCATATCCGCCCATAAATCCCCCGAAGGAGCTTACAGCAAAATGTGTAATCATCTGTTTTTTTGTATCCCTATCCATTATTTGCATCCCTTTGATAAGATATAGAAATCAGGAGGGATTAAGTCTCCTGCAGCTTGTTGAGCTTTTCTATGTGTTTTGCACGTTTGTAGCGGTAGAGAATATTTTCCGCCCATTCGCGATCAATTTTAATAAAACCCTTAAGCTTTTTGTCCTTAACGGCAAAACGTTCGATAATTCCTTTTGATTTGCCGTAAATCTCAAGACGAGCCGTCTGTACATAGGGCTTGTTGTTTTTGCCTGTAAAGTAGGTGAAGCCCATTGTATTGCTCTCCCTGTTGTACATTGAGAGATAACCTTCCGTGATTTCGGCGCCGCCGAGTTTTTTGGAAACCGTCTGGCTGATTGCAAGCTTTGTCAGCTCCACAGCCATATCGTCAAGTCCCGATTCAAATATAAAAATCTTTTCCTTAAAGGTGTTGAAGGTAGGCACAATGCGCTTGTTTATATTTCGCAGATTGCCGTACTTTTCTTCAAGCTCCTTGTCACAAAGCTGAAAACGGTCAATTTTTGGAATCAAGTATATCATAAACCTGTTTTTCATATCATTGTAAAGAGTGGGATAAGTAAGACGTGCGTTGTATCTGCATTCGGGGCAGGACCACGCAAACAAGCTGCCGTCAAGCACGCTGTTTCTGAACGTTTTATTGACGGTAGGATTTACACTTGTATATATTTCAGCCTTGCTGAGCTCTCCGCACATAGGACAGACAATAGCCTTTGTTAACTTGTTTTCAGGCACAGTAAACACCTCTTTGAAAATAATTATATCAACAGATGTTTATTTTAACAAGTAAATTTTAAAAAAATGTTGATTTTATCAAAATTATCTGTCATAATAATAAAAAACATATTTATAATTTATTACATCTGTATGATTAGTACAGAGTATATAGCACGCGGATATAAGGAGAATTGTTATGACTGTATTCAAGGTATTAAAAGGCACGGTAAATACTGCCGTAGATACGATTTCAACCGTTACACAGGCGTTGGTCGAGAAAAATAAAACGAACGCAAAGCTCAACAGACTGAGACTTATTATGAAGAACGAAAGCGAGCTTATGAACAGAGCATATATTGCGCTTGGAAAGCAGTATTTTGAAATGCAGAAAACAGGCGAATATACCCCGACAGAGGCTCAGGAAAAGCTGTTTGCCGTAGTTGAAAGCTCAAAGCAAAAGATTGCCAAAGCACGTGAATGCTACAGAAAGATTATTGACAGCCAGAATGATATATTCTACGGTCAGCCTGCCGAAAACGCATCAGACGAAGTAACGTCCGATGAGATTGTTGATATCACGGTTGCCTGCTCAAATGAAAACGAGTATGCAAGCTCACCTTTCAGCTCAGAGAATACAGAGCCGGAGCCTGAGTTAAGCGTGCAGCCTGAGTCCGAGACGGAGACTGTACAGAGCGCTGATAATATAGCATATGATACTGACGCTTCGGATGATACAGAGTCAACCGACGAAGAGTTGTTCTGATTTCAGACTGTAAATGTTTAAAATGATACGAATTTTTGTGAGGCCTTCCACTTGGAACGCCTCACAGTTTTTATTATAAAATATTTTTACAAGATACTTGAATTTTTCTATAAGATATGTTAAGATAACTTTCAGACATTATTTATGACACCCGACAGTGTTGAAACACGCCGAATTATTGCATAATTATTTGTCTGTAATAATTGGTGTGCTGATATAGCTCAGGAGGTAGAGTGCGTCCTTGGTAAGGACGAGGTCACGGGTTCAAATCCCGTTATCAGCTCCACAGCAAAAACCGCATTGTAAAGCCGTTTTTTAAGGTTTTATGTGCGGTTTTTTGTAAATTTAACATCTTACGGAGGAGAGAAAACAATGAAAAAACGTTTAATAAAAATCGTTTCGGTTTTTGTTGCTCTTTTGCTGGTGTGCTCCTTATTTGCAGTATCGGCGGGCGCGGTAACCACAACATGTGATACCTATTCGGGCAGCAATAAGGAGGATCAGAACTATCAGACATGGGCAAGCCCTGTGTATTCCTATTTGTCATACACATCAGACGGAAGGCTGATGACAGTTCAGCATATTAACAGCACAAATTATGCTGTGGTTACATACTATGACTCAGATTACAATTATTTAAGCTCCAAAAGCATTCCGGCTGAGCTTCCGCTGTTCGGTGCATTTTATGAAACTGCGACAAATTACTACATAATTTCTGGTCAGAAAAATCCAAGTGAGCTATCTGACGTTGAATGCTTTAGAATAACAAAATACGACAAAAGCTGGAACAGGATTTCTTCAGTTGGTTTGTATGACTGCAATACCACGGTTCCGTTTGACGCAGGCAGTGTTCGTGTTGCAGAATGTGAAAACTATCTTGTCATCAGAACAAGCCACGAGATGTACACAACAAGCGATGGATTTAATCATCAGGCAAATGTTACAATTCAGGTTGATACCGACAGTATGAAGATTACGGACTCATACACATCGATTATGAATATATCTATGGGATATGTGAGCCATTCGTTTAATCAGTTTATCAAGGTTGAGGATAATAAAATTGTTGCAGTTGACCATGGCGACGCCGTTCCGCGCAGCATTGTTCTTTGCAAATATAATACAAATCTGCTTGAAGGTTCTTTTGCAAGCTGCTATGGTTGTTGCAGCGGAACTGATTTTGTTAAGTTTCCGGGTACAATAGGAAATAACTATACAGGCGCCTCTGTGGGCGGATTTGAAATTTCGAGCACAGACTATATTATTGCAGGCTCGGCGGTAAATTACGATACATATGTAGATTATTCGTGGGCAAATCAGGAAACAGAAATCAGAAATATTTTTGTATCTGCAATAAATAAATCCACAAATAAGGTTACAACAAAATATATTACCTCTTATCAGGACGGTACAGAGGATGCAAGTACACCTCACCTTGTTCAGACAGGCAATGATACATTTATGCTTATTTGGTCAAGAGACAATACGGTTTACTATACTCAGCTTGATGGCAGCGGAAATTGTGTTGGCAGTATTCATTCAATGGAAGGTAATCTGTCTGATTGCGTTCCTGCGGTAGTAGGAAACGAGCTTAAGTGGTATGTATGGAATAATAAGGTAATTGAATTCTATTCAATAAATCTCAGCACATTAAACGGCGGCAGCACAGCGATTGAAAACGGACATAAATATGTGACAATAAGCGTTGAGGACGGTAAGGCAACGCTTGAATGTTCTGTTTGCGGCGATATAAAGACTATCAGTCTTGCCACCGGTATCAAGGTGTGGACAGGTACAAAGACATATAATTCATATGGCGGTTACACCGTATCTTACAGCTCGGTTTTCAAATACGAGCATAACGTTGGAGATAAGCTGTATATAAAATTGGATACTGTACCGAGCAATGTTGAAGATGAGTTTGAATATATCAGTTCAAACTCTGCTGTTGCAGAAATAAAAACTGACGCAGAGGGAGACACATATATTGATATGCTCAAAGGCGGTACGGCTTCAATTACCATACAATCAAAATACAATCCCGCTGTTTCAAAAACTTATTCGATTAAAGTTATTTCAGACGGTTTGGAGCTTGGTGATGTAAACGGGGACGGCGGGGTTACAGTTGATGACGCAACTCTCGTACAAAAGTTTATTGCCGATATTACTGAGTTTGACGCAGAACAAACTGAAGCTGCCGACGCAAACGCTGACGGCGAAGTTACAATTGATGACGCAACTCTTATTCAAAAGTATATTGCCGATATAGTCGGTAAGCTGGGAGCCTGACACAGAACAAAACTAATACGTACTATGCGCTGCAACAGCCCGAAAAACAATTTTGTTTTTCGGGCTGTGATTTTTATAATATATATGTTTTATCAATCGGTTTTGCCTGTCATTTGTTCGTGGTCAGCCTTTACGGCTTCATAGAGCTGAACGCTGTTCCAATTCTTGTTGGTAGGTGTAACAACAGCTTTAAGCGGCACTCTGCCCACCCCGCATTTATTAAGTGCGCGTATCATTGCGTCAAAGGATTTATTTGTAAAATTGTGCATAACAATCATTTCGTCATCAAAGCCGCTGCCATTGTATGGAATATCGCAGGCGGATATTCCGTTTACACCTGCAAGATAACCGAGCGGATGACCGTAATCCTCTTTGTCAACAGACTTTATGCTGATTTTTAGCGGCAAAAGCGCCAATTTTGCTTTACGCAGACGTTCTTCGCTGAAATTATAGAATAATGCAGTTTCTCTCATATATAGCCAACCTTTTTAACTGATTTTCTGCGCTTTTTAACCTTGGCAGCGTAATGCTCCGTTAGCTGAAATGTCGCCTGCCAGTGATTTATTCATAATCAGCTTTGGGTCTGTGCCCGACGAGGAGGCAATCCACAGCTTCATAAACATTGCTATGGGCGCAGAATTGAAAAGCGGATGTATGTTGTATTTTTTTAATGCCTTGGTGCTTTCATAGGCTTTTTCATTTGAAATTCCTGTCAAAAATACTTCAATCTCACGTTCTGCCGCACTTTCAAGAAAGCGCAGTGTTTCCGAAGATTTTGTATTTATGGTGCCTGAATGGTAGCTTTCACAAATGACATATTTTATTTTGTCGTTAAGCTCGTGATATACCATACCCGGATAAGGCAGAACTCTCAGTATATTGTCGCAGGAATCTGCGAGTCCCTCGATGTTCATAGGTGTGATTTCATCGGCGCTTTCATAAAAATTGCAGTTTTTATGAAAAATAAAATTGTTGTCGTAGTATCCGAAATGCGAGTCCAATATGCTGTCAAGACGGCTTGAGAAAGCCTGTCCTGCAAGAAGTCTTGAGGCTCTGTGGATTTTTATCGGTTCATTTGGATTTTTATAGGGCACCCACACACCGTTTTGTTTCTGTTCTCTTATGAATTTTACAGCTGAATGAAGATTATAAATAGCGTTTGCTCTGCAATCCTCAACAGGATAATTGCTTGATACAAGGCATATAGGAATACTTGTGTTTCCGACAGCATAGGCAAGCGCCGCTGACGAATACTGAATTGTATCCGTGCCGTGCGTTACGATAATCCCGTCGTAGGCTTTACCAAGGTTTTGCAAAACGCTTTTTACAAGCATTTTTATGGTTTTTCCGCTGTTGTTTTCGCTCAGAGCCGTGTAAGGCTCAATTATATCATAGCTATCATTGAATTCAAAATTTTCCATATACATATTAATAAGAGTATATGGTTTGTTTTTATCGGTTGAAATGTAGCCGCCGTTAAACGTGCTGCCAATGGTTCCGCCTGTAAAAACGAAAAGCAGTTTCATATATTCCTCCCGTCGGGAGCGCCGACAGGCAACGTGACGCTGCACCCCGGCCGAGCAGGTTTTTCGTATAAAAACAAGGACATCTGCCCGACAGTATAATTGTTTGAAATTTTACCTTATTTATCAAATCGCAGCGGCAAGCTGCGTTTGACTTACAGTCATAATTATGTGATAGAGAAGCCATAATTATTACAACTTACCGTTATATCGAATATGCGGTTTTGGAATACTCAGTCTGTATCAAGCTTCAGCACAGCCATAAATGCTTCCTGAGGAACCTCAACAGAGCCTAGCTGGCGCATACGTTTTTTGCCTTCCTTCTGCTTTTCAAGCAGCTTTTTCTTACGGGTAATGTCACCGCCGTAGCACTTGGCAAGAACGTCTTTGCGCATAGCCTTGACGGTTTCTCTTGCAATGATTTTGCCTCCGATGCACGCCTGAATGGGAACCTCAAACAGCTGTCGGGGGATTTTCTCCTTGAGCTTTTCCGCCATTTTGCGTGCTCTGCCGTAAGCCTTGTCCTTGTGGATAATGAATGAAAGTGCATCTACAACGTCACCGTTTAGCATAATATCAAGCTTTACAAGGTCGCTCTTTACGTAGTCTTTCATCTCGTAGTCAAACGAAGCATAGCCCCTTGTGCGTGATTTGAGAGTATCAAAAAAGTCATAAATAATCTCCGCAAGCGGAAGAACATAGTGCAAATCCACGCGGTCTGCGTCAATGTACTGCATATCAATAAATGTGCCTCGTCTGTCTTGACAAAGCTCCATAATATTGCCCACATATTCCTTTGGGCTGTAGATATGGGCGTCGGTTACAGGCTCTTCTGCCATTGCGATAAGAGACGGGTCCGGATAATTTGTAGGGTTGTCAATCAGCTTTACAGTTCCGTCAGTCAGCGTGATTTTATAAATAACGCTGGGTGCAGTTGTTATAAGGTCAAGCTGGTATTCACGTTCAAGCCGTTCCTGAATGATTTCCATATGGAGCAGACCGAGAAAACCGCAGCGGAAGCCAAACCCAAGAGCAACAGAGGTTTCTGCCTCAAATGAAAGCGCGGCGTCATTAAGCCGGAGCTTTTCAAGCGCGTCCTTGAGGTCGCCGTAGCGGGCGCCGTCAACGGGATAGATACCGCAGAATACCATAGGCTGAGCCTCACGGTAGCCCGGCAGAGGCTCGGGAGCAGGATTTGAAGTCAGGGTAACAGTGTCGCCCACCTTTGCGTCTGCAAGGGTTTTGATTGAGGCGGCGATGTATCCAACCTCACCGGCATATAGACCGTCTGTTTTTTCAAGCGAGGTTGCGTGCATAAGTCCGCACTCGACTACGTTGAAAACGCTTCCTGTAGCCATAAGCTTGAATTCGTCTCCGGGGTGAATCTGCCCTTCCTTTAGCCTCACATAAATGATAACGCCCTTGTAGCTGTCGTAGTAGCTGTCAAAAATCAATGCTCTAAGAGGAGCATTGACGTCTCCTGCGGGGGCAGGAACGTCAGAAACAACCTTTTCGAGAACAGAGTGAATGTTTATACCTGCTTTTGCAGAGATTTTCGGTGCGTCCTCGGCAGGAATTCCGATTACGTCCTCGATTTCGTGTATAACTCGGTCGGGGTCGGCGCTCGGCAAATCAATTTTGTTTACAACGGGAACAATTTCAAGTCCGCCGTCAACGGCAAGATACGTGTTTGCAAGCGTCTGCGCCTCTATTCCTTGAGAGGCGTCAACAACCAGAATCGCACCCTCGCATGCTGCAAGAGAACGAGAAACCTCGTAGTTAAAGTCAACGTGACCGGGAGTATCAATGAGGTTAAAGAGATATTTTTCTCCGTCGTCGGCGTCATAGGTAACGCTGACGGCTCGTGCCTTGATTGTAATGCCTCTTTCCCGTTCAAGCTCCATATCATCAAGAAGCTGAGCCTCCATATCGCGCTGAGAAACGGCGTTTGTCTGCTCAAGAATTCGGTCGGCAAGCGTGCTTTTGCCGTGGTCGATATGAGCTATAATGCTGAAATTTCTTATTTTATCTTGTGGAAAAGACAATGTAAATCACCTTTTTCTTAATATTTCTTAATAAAAGGGTTTGCCCTAAGCTATAATTAAGAACAGTATATCATAAGTCGGAGATTTTCACAAGAGAAAGGTTGCCGCATATATTTAGAAATGTTATAATAAATTATTATTTGGAATTTGGAGCGGATATTATGACAAAGGGAGAAATTGCAAAGCAATATTTTCTGGAAGGTTACAACTGCACTCAGGCTGTTCTGCTTGCTTTTTGCAATGATTTTGGAATAGACCAAAAGACTGCGCTTATGCTTGCTTCTCCCTTTGGCGGAGGAATGGGCAGAATGAGAGAAGTTTGCGGAACAGTCAGCGCTATGTATTTGGTGCTCGGACTTGCTCAGGGCTATTATGACCCTGCTGATAGGGAGGGCAAGACGAGGCTTTACAAGAATGTTCAGCTGCTTGCAGAAAAGTTCAAGACGGATAACGGCTCTATTATATGCCGCGACCTGCTCGGATTAGGCACAAAACGCAGTGATACCCCCGTTCCCTCAGAGCGCACAGAGCAGTATTACAAAAAACGCCCTTGTCCGGAGCTGTGCCGATATGCGGCAGATTTGATTGAGCAGTTCTTGTCGGCTCGGAATAATGATAAGTCTGCCCCCAATACAGAAACCGCTGAGTGAAACAAGCCTTAATATCAAAAAAGTCACTGAGGAACAAGGCTGTGTTAAAATCTGACGCGCTGTTGTTGATTTGTACACAATATTATTTCGCTTTGTCAAGATAAGAATTTTATACATAATCCAATAATTGTAGATTGATTTATTTAATACTTAATGATAAAATAATTCAAAGCGCGTAATTTTGCTTTAAAGAATTAAAAATAATGCATTTAATATTATAATTAAAAAGAATATGTATATAAAGAATTTTACCGTAGCTTGATTAAGGCAATACCGAATAATTCATGCAAAAACTTACATTGAGTTATAACTTGCTCATTACGCAGGTGTGTCTTGATATTGCGGATTTGATAAAGAATATGGAGGCGGCATTTTGAAATTAGGACTTGATATAGGTTCAACCACAATCAAGTGCGTTGTGCTTAACGACGATAATAAGCTTATTTACAGTACTTATGAGCGCCATTATTCTCAGATTACCGAAAAAATCGGCGAAATTCTTGCTTCTGTTCGTTCAAAGGTTGACGGAGTTGAAAATGCAAGCGTGGCAATGTCGGGCTCTGCCGGTATGGGTGTTGCCGAGTCCTGCGGCATTGACTTTGTGCAAGAGGTTTATGCAACTCGTGTGGCTGCAAATACCTTTATCCCGGGTACAGACGTTATAATTGAGCTTGGCGGCGAGGACGCAAAGATTCTTTTTCTGTCAAACGGACTTGAGGTAAGAATGAACGGAACCTGTGCAGGCGGTACAGGTGCATTTATTGACCAGATGGCAACACTGCTTAACGTAAAGCTTGAGGATATGGATGAGCTTGCAAAGCAGTATGAAAAAACATATACGATTGCTTCACGCTGCGGC
>CAYQXN010000002.1:45478-50905 GCA_964421585.1 uncultured Ruminococcus sp.
TTTTGCAAAATCGGATATTCAGCCGCTTCTCAATCAGGGAGCACGCAAGAGCGATATTGCGGAGAGCATTTTCAATGCTGTTGTAAGCCAGACTGTTGCAGGTCTTGCACAGGGCAGAGAGATTGAGGGTCAGATTGTATATCTCGGCGGACCCCTCACATTTATGAGCGAGCTCAGAAACTGCTTTGACCGCACTCTCAATACAAAGGGTATCTGCCCGGAAAATTCTCTTTATTATGTAGCCTGCGGCGCTGCTTTGTGCGCCAAAAAGCCGATTGATTTCGACAAGGTTATAAATGAGGTAAAGGACTACAGAGGTTCGGGCAACTTTGCCTTCAATCCGCCGCTCTTTGCCGATGAGGAGGAATACAAAAAATTCTGTGTACGCCACGCAAAGGCAGATGTAAAGCAAAAGGAGCTCAAGGGCTACAAGGGAAAGGCCTACATAGGTATGGATGCAGGCTCAACTACGGTTAAGGGCGTTGTACTAAATGACAACGGCGAGCTGCTCTATTCAAAATATCTTCCCTCAAAGGGAAATCCCGTTGATATAATCAAGGCTTTTCTTGAAGAGGTTTACAGTATAAATCCCGAATTGAATGTCGTTTCCTCCGCTGTTACAGGCTATGGTGAGGACATTATCAAAAATGCATTTGATGTTGACTACGGCATTGTTGAGACTATTGCTCATTTTACGGCGGCAAAATATTTTATGCCCGACGTTGAGTTTATTATCGACATAGGCGGTCAGGATATTAAGTGCTTTAAAATTCATAACGGCGCAATTGACAACATTTTTCTTAATGAGGCTTGTTCATCGGGCTGCGGAAGCTTTTTGCAGACCTTTGCAAATGCTCTCGGCTACGATATTGCCGATTTTGCAAAGCTGGGATTGTTTGCAAAGCGTCCTGTTGACCTGGGCTCACGCTGTACGGTATTTATGAATTCAAGCGTTAAGCAGGCTCAGAAGGACGGCGCAACAATTGAAGATATTTCATCAGGTCTTTCTCTGAGTGTTGTAAAGAATGCGCTCTACAAGGTTATTCGTGCGTCAAGTCCTGAGGAGCTTGGCAAAAAGGTTGTAGTCCAGGGCGGAACTTTCCTTAATGACGCTGTTCTGCGTGCATTTGAGCAGGAAATGGGCGTTGAGGTTGTACGTCCGAACATTGCGGGACTTATGGGCGCCTACGGTGCGGCGCTTTATGCAAAGAAAAAATGCAAGGGCGAGGGCAAAAGCTCCATCGCCGACAGCAATGCGCTCAATAATTTTGTTCACGAAATAAAGGTTACAAACTGCGGTATGTGTAACAACAATTGCAGACTTACCATAAATTCATTCGGCGGCGGCAGAAAATTCATTGCCGGCAACAGATGCGAACGTCCGATTACAAAGCGCGCGGCATCGTCCGACTTGAATATGTATGCCTATAAATTAAAGCTGATTAACTCATACAAGCCTGTTGAGGGGTTAAGAGGTAAGCTCGGACTTCCTATGGGTCTTAATATGTACGAGATGTATCCGTTCTGGTACAGATTTTTTACGGAGCTTAAGTTTGAGGTTGTACATTCTCCGTTTTCAAGCCGAAAGCTTTATCAGAAAGGTCAGCAGACTATCCCGAGCGATACAGTTTGCTTCCCTGCAAAGCTCATACACGGTCACGTGCAGACGCTTATTGATGATGGAATTGAAACAATTTTTTACCCTTGTCTTTCCTATAACTTTGACGAACACCTGGGCGACAATAACTACAACTGTCCGGTTGTTGCCTACTATCCTGAGGTTATAAAAAATAATATGAAGGATGTCCGCAAGGTTAGGTTTATCAAGGAATATCTTGGTGTGCACCGTCCAAAGGACTTTCCGCAGAAAGCCTATGAGAGGCTTTCGCATCACTTCCCTGACCTCACCCTAAACGAGGTCAGAATGGCAGCAAAAAAAGCGTATGAAGAGCAGGACGCATACAAGCAAAAGGTGCTTGAAAAGGGTAACGAAATAATTGACAAGGCAGAGCGTGACGGCAAGAAGATTTTTGTCCTTGCGGGACGTCCCTATCACATTGACCCCGAAATAAATCACGGAATTGACAAGCTGATAGCAGGCTTTGACGTTGCTATCGTCAGTGAGGATGTTGTGGCTGCAAGGGTGAGCAAATTCAGGACTAACGTTCTTAATCAGTGGACCTATCATTCACGCCTTTATGCGGCTGCAAAATACGTTACCACCCGCAAGGATATGGAGCTTGTACAGCTTGTTTCCTTTGGCTGCGGAGTTGACGCTATCACGACAGACGAGGTGCGTGAAATCCTTGAAACCGAAAACAAGATTTACACTCAGATTAAAATAGATGAAATTACAAACCTCGGCGCGGTCAAAATACGTGTGCGCAGTCTGCTTGCTGCCATTGATAATGACTAATCGAAAGGAAGGTGTATTATGGCTGAGCTTAAGTATGACAAAAAGACAGGTCGTCTGATATTCACAAAGCAGATGAAAAAGGAATACACAATCCTTATGCCGAATATGGCGCCTATTCATTTCAGAATATTGCAGAAGGTATTTACATATTATGGTTATAAGTCGGAGCTGCTTGAGACTACAGGCCCCGAAATTGCACAGACAGGACTTAAATATGTTCATAACGATACCTGCTATCCTGCACTTCTTGTAATCGGTCAGTTCATTAACGCACTGCAGAGCGGTAAGTTTGACGTTCACAAGGTGGCGCTGATGATTACCCAAACAGGCGGCGGCTGCCGTGCTTCGAACTATATTTTCCTTTTGAGAAAGGCTTTAAAGAAAGCAGGTCTCGAATTTGTGCCTGTTATTTCACTTTCGTTCGGTATGGAAAAGAACAGCGGATTTTCGCTTACAATTCCTCTTATCAGACGCTTTGTGGGCGGTCTTGTCTATGGTGACCAGCTTATGCTGCTTTCAAACCAGACAAAGCCTTATGAGGTAAATAAAGGTGAGAGTATGGCTCTTGTGAACGAATGGAGCAACAAAGTTTCGCAAATGCTCATTGAGGGCAAGGGCTATACGCTTGAAGAGATTGACGAAACTCTTGATAAAATTACGAAGTCATTCTCCAAAATTGAGCTGAAGAAGGAGCCTAAGGTCAAGGTTGGCATTGTGGGCGAGATTTACGTAAAATATTCAAAGATGGCAAACAACGGACTTGAGGACTTTCTGGCTGAGCAGAATTGTGAAGTATGCTTGCCGGGTCTTATGGGCTTTGCGTCCTTTAAGGTTGACAACCGTATTGAGGACATTAAAATGTTCGGCGGTAACGGTCTGAAATTAAAAGCGTGTCAGATGCTTCTCAATTATCTTACAAGCCTTGAAACGCTTATGATTGAGGCTGCAAAGAAATACGGCTTTGTACCCCCGCATCAATATTCCCACACCAAGGAGCTTGTAAAGGGCGTTATCGGATATGGAAGCAAGATGGGCGAGGGCTGGCTGCTTACTGCCGAAATGCTGGAGCTTGCCGAAACAGGTTATGAGAACATTGTGTGTACGCAGCCGTTTGGCTGCCTGCCTAATCACATCAACGGCAAGGGTGCAATCCGTAAAATAAAAGAGGTTTCGCCGGACGCAAACATTGTTACAATAGACTATGACCCCGGTGCGCCGAAGGTTAATCAGGAAAACCGTATCAAGCTGATGCTTGCAGTCGGCAAGGAGAGGCTTGAGCAGAGCATTGAGCCGACAACGTGATTTTATATCGGGTCATACGGAACGAATATTTTATCACATTCCTGCTTTAGAATTTCTTGGAATACTCTGATATATCTGAAAAGTTTTTACTGGTATTGAAAAAATTCCTTTGTTTTAAACATATCGGCGCTTTTAAGGTATGCCTCATTAAAAGACTTGATAGAAAAAGCTTCTTTGTAAAGGAGCCGGCAGTTATGGTTGACTGATAATAAAAAATATTGGTATATCTTGTTTAATCTTCCGTTACGCAGGCGCAATATCTCTGTTTTTATGGAGATTTTTTCTGCGGCGCTGGACACGGATAAATATAATTTTATCAAGCTATATATCAAAATGCGGGCGGATTTATCCGCCCTTTTGTTATACGGATTTAAAATTTCGTTTTTTGGCAAATAATAAACAAAGTAGTATCATAAGTTTATATAATGCCTGCTGAAAAATAAAAAACATATAAATCGCATACAAATCGCATACAATTAATAGCTTTTGAATTGTTTAGGGGCAAGTTTTTGGGGCTTACACGCTAAAAAACTTGAATTTGCAGGAAAGGCGTTTTCCTGCAAAAGAGGCTTATCAAATAGCGAACTGAATCAAAATCGTCAGATTTTGCGTAAAAAAGTCTTTTGTTGTTTCTGCAAAACGGCAGAGTTGGGTTGCCGTTTATTCAGCAAACATTATATATAGGCAGGGTTCAGTAAATAATAATCAATACTAACCGCAATATGCATTACAGAAAGGGCAGGAGTATGGGCAGGAAAACAGATAAGGCAAAGATTATTTTAAATATTGAGGAGGCAAAGCAGCATAAAGTCAAAACAATCATCAGTATTGCAATGCGTATCATTATTGTGGTGATTGCGGTTTTAAGCATAATAAAAGGCAACTATGAGAATACACTCACCTGTTTTTTGACGCTGATTTTGCTGACCGTCCCGTCCTTTATTGAAAAGACAATGAAGATTGATTTGCCGAATATGCTCGAAATTTTTGTTTTATGCTTTGTGTTTGCGGCTAACATACTCGGCGAAATAGGTTCGTTTTACGAAAAAATTCCTATGCTTGATACCATTTTGCATACTCTCAACGGATTTATCTGCGCTGCCGTAGGCTTTGGATTGATTGATATTCTTAACGAGAACGATAAGATCAAAATCAGTCTTTCACCGTTGTTTGTATGTCTGTTTTCGTTCTGCTTCTCTATGACGGCGGGCACCATATGGGAGTTTTTTGAGTTCAGTATGGATATGCTGTTTGGCAAGGATATGCAGAAGGATACCGTTGTTACCGCTATAAATTCTGTTCTGATTTCGGGCGGAGAAACAAATGAAATCACAAGAATCAGCGGAATAACCGACACCGTTGTAAACGGTAAAAGCCTTGGTATTGACGGGTATCTTGACATCGGTCTGATTGACACTATGAAGGATTTGCTCGTAAACTTTGTCGGTGCGATTGTATTTAATATTTCAGGATTTTTCTTCCTGAGGTACAGAGGGAAGAAAGTAGGCTTTATCAGAAACTTTATTCCGCATAGAATAACGGACGGCAGAAATCGCAGTCATGAGGCCGATGTTGAAGAAAGCGTATGCAATGATTGAAATAATAACTGAAAGTAAATGAAAAACTCCGCGTCTGAAAAGACGTGGAGTTTTAGTTTGTATGACGGGCATATCAATGCTCTGTGGTGAAAATCCACCGAGGCGTAGTTG
>CAYQXN010000003.1:0-21896 GCA_964421585.1 uncultured Ruminococcus sp.
CATTTCTGAGCAGCTGAATTATTTACAGTATGTACTTGTACATTAGCTCCATCCTCATTTTTAGCATAAGCCAAATCTAATGCTAAACCGTTAGAACGAGCAATAATTGTATAATAACCATCATCTGTTGGCTTAACTATCCATTGTTGATTTGCACCATTGTGATATTTTGATATAATGACATTAGTGCCAGATTGATATGTATCTCCAGATACATCAATTGGTTTTTCTGCGTAATGACTAAATATCGTATAAAAGCCATCTCCTATATATTCTAAATCGAAAGTTTGTTTAGCATCACTAAGATTAGAATATATTTGAATATTTGCGCCATCTGTCTTATTTGCATCTGCAACATCAAGAGCCTTACTTTCAGAAACCGATGTTACAATTCTATATTCTCCGTTAGCTAATGTTTGCCCAGTATCAGACTTAACTCTGTAATCCATATCTATACCAGCAAAACCAGAATTGCCCACATAGTCATATACATATGCGTGATTATGATAAATTGAGTTACCTGTTTTTGAATAGTCTGAACGCTTTAAATCCACAAAATATGTTCCTGCTCCATTATACATTGCATCATGCCATATTAAATCAGATTGATCGGGCTGTGTCCAAGTTGCTATTCTGACACTTTTTATTCCAACATTATCCTTTGGAATAATACATACTCTAAATGAATCAGTAGTTATTTGTGACAAATATTTAGTTTCAATGGTTGGATTTTCAGTATCGGCATTAATATTAACAGTTCCTGAACCAATACAAACATTTTCCCCACCGCCCACATTAATTGCGTAAATATATACTGATTGTGTACCTGTTTTTGTTGTGGGTATGGTTACGCTGAATCCATGGTAATCACCGCAACCATATGCTGAATTTACATCTGCTCTTCCTAAGTTAGCAGTTATGTAACCATGACCTTCCACATTTGAAGAACCTGTTGGTCCACCGATATATACATGAATATTTAAAGATTGCGATGTATCATCTCTATCAAAAGCCCAACCACTTACAGTAACTGTGCCTGTCCCTCCGGTTACCGAATCTACACAACCTGTAGGATTACTGCCTGGATTTGAAATATTGGGTCTAAATACTCCTCTAATGGCACTGGTCTGTGCAATATTATGTACACCGCATACATTTTTTGACACATAATTTTGATCAAAGATTTTTACTGTTCCACCACTTGTTGAATATACCATTCCAACATGACCGCATCCTCCACCTACTGAACTACCCCATATTACTACATCGCCAACCTGATAATTACCGCTTCCTGATATTTTTTGCCAGCCGTCAGGTGCATTATAGTTAAAAATCTGATATGCATAATTTACAGGGTATTTGGAAATAGGATTTGATATACCCCAATAACGTAAATATGAATTAAAAGCGGCAACGCATTGGGTCCCTCCATCGTAAATTGTAGTTCCATTTTTAGAATCCATCCAACTAACAATATCATTTTGTGTTAATGCAGATGTTTCGATTGGAACTATAGCAAACAGCATAATCGTTACAAGCAGTATTGAAATAATTTTTTTGCAAAGTCTTCTCATAAAAAATTCCTCCTAAAATAAAAAGTGCGCAGCCGAAGCTACGCACGAAAAATACATAGCTCGTTTGCTGCGACACAAATTATATTCCACCAAGAAGAAATGTGAATATAGAGCCTGTATTTTTACCAAAATAAAAATACACACTTCTTCCATGGCAAAAAATATTTAATTCGTGTCGCACATTTAGTATATCATACATATACACTAAAATCAAGAATAATATAGAACTTTTTAGCACATTATATACAATTGGCTTTTCGTTTACTTTTATTATAGTCATATTTATGACCATTGTCAAGTATGTGAACATAGTTTAATTTTATATTGGTGATTAAATGATTAAATATACTCCGTTTTGGGAGACGCTGAAAAAAAGCAACGAAAGCACATACACTCTGATTAACAAATACGGCATCAGCAGTGCCACAATAGACAGACTGAGGAAAAATAAAGGAATCAGCACAATGAAAATTGATGACCTGTGCAAGATTTTGAAATGCAGGGTTGAGGATATAATCATATTTGAAAACGAAGAATAAAATTACGGCAATGCAGAACAAAACTGCATTGCCGTTGCTTTTTATACAAAATTGTGTAATTATTCTTTATCTGTTTCGGCAGGAATATCACTTGTGCAGTGCGGGCATTTTGTTGCTTTAATATCAACCTCGCTGCAGCAGAACGGACACTCCTTTGTTGTAGGGGCAGAAGGTTCCTCAGCTTTCTTGCCGATTGACATAATCCTATTTACAAGTTTCACAATCAGGAAAATTACGAAAGCCATAATGATAAAATTGATTACCGCAGTAATAAATTTGCCGTAGCCGATTGTAACACCGTTGAAGCTGAATGCAAATTGGTCAAAATTCATACCTCCGAACAGACCGAGCAAAGGCGAAATAATGTCGTCTGTAAGTGAGGTTACAATCGCCTGAAAAGCTGCACCTATAATTACACCGACAGCAAGATCAAGCACATTTCCTCGCATAATGAATGTTTTGAATTCACTAAAAAACTTTTTCATATTAAATTCCCACTTTCTAAAATATTTTAAAATAAAAATCTATTGAAATAAACCCGATAAATTATCATTAGTCGGTTACTGCCTTAACACGTAACAAATAAGAACTGAAATTTATCGTCTCAAGAAAATTGCACATTCTTAGTGAGATGTCCACCGGGCATCACTACATGCATCAAATAAAGACAAACTTCGGCTAAATCAGAAAACTGGATTATTAAAACTATTTGTAAGTGAATTTTAGGGTAACCGTTCTTTGTTTTTTATCCAAACTACCTGTCCAATTTGATTGTCGGCGCTCCCGACAAACTATAATTATCAGAAAAATTTGAATTTATAAAACAGCCTTATGGAAAACTTTTTTGCCCTTCTTGACAATTACATGCCCCTTTTCAAATGCTGATACGGGTATTTCTGCATACACATCGGTTATCTTTTCGCCGTCAACAGAGATACCACCCTGCTGAATTAAACGGCGACCTTCACCGTTTGAAGGAATAAGACTGCACTTTTTGAGGAGATCAAGGATTTTGATTGAGCCGTTCTCAAAATCAGCCTCACTAAGCTCAGTTGAAGGCATATTGTCAGTATTTGTCTTATTTCCGAATAACGCCCTTGCAGCTTCCTGCGCTTTGTCAGCCTCTTCTTTGCCGTGTACAAGCTCTGTAAGCTCATATGCAAGCACTTCTTTTGCCTTATTTATTTCACTGCCCTCAAGCCTTGCAAGCTCTTCAATCTGCTCAAGAGGAACAAAGGTAAGCATCCTAAGACACTTGATTACATCGCCGTCATCTACATTTCTCCAATACTGGTAAAAATCATAAGGAGATGTTTTTTCGGCAGAAAGCCATACTGCTCCCGACTGAGTTTTGCCCATCTTCTTGCCCTCGGAATTAAGCAGCAGATTTATGGTCATTGCATATGCGTCCTTGCCGAGCTTTCGTCTTATCAGCTCAGTACCGCCAAGCATATTGCTCCACTGGTCATCACCGCCGAACTGCATATTACAGCCGTATTTTTGATAGAGTGCATAGAAATCGTATGACTGCATAATCATATAATTAAATTCAAGGAATGAAAGTCCTTTTTCCATTCTCTGCTTGTAGCACTCGGCACGAAGCATATTGTTTACAGAAAAATGTGCGCCAACCTCACGCAGAACCTCAACATAGTTCAAATCAAGCAGCCAGTCGGCATTATTAATAAGAAGCGCCTTATCGTCGGAAAAGTCAATAAAACGGCTCATCTGCTTTTTAAAGCACTCAACATTTTGATTGATAGTCTCTTTTGTCATCATTTGGCGCATATCTGTTCTGCCCGAAGGGTCGCCAATCATAGCAGTACCGCCGCCGATAAGTGCAATCGGCTTATTGCCTGCCATCTGCAAACGCTTCATAAGACACAGTGCCATAAAATGCCCAACGTGCAGACTATCTGCTGTAGGGTCAAAACCTATATAAAATACAGCCTTGCCTGTGTTCACAAGCTCTCTGATTTCTTCTTCATCTGTTACCTGAGCTATAAGACCTCTTGCTACAAGCTCCTCATATACTCCCATTTTTACAAGTCCTTTCATTATATGGTAGATTATACGTTTTTTAGTATATATTGAAATTATATTTTAGTCAAGCGTGAGTTTGAACCTCCAGATTATTGCCGTCAGAAGTAATTACAACTACTCCGTCCTTATCAGTTCTGTAAAGAAAATCAGAATAATGACTTATGCGAGCCATAGTATTATAATCAGGAAGGGAATTATCCGACGAACCGACACTGACCACCGAAATGTTAGGACTTACAGCCTTAAGAAAATCGTCAGATGATGAGGTTTTGCTTCCATGGTGAGCAACCTTAAGTATATCGGATTTTAATTCTGTATCAGAATTAATTAAATCGGCTTCAACTTCATTAGATATATCGCCCGTAAACAGAGCAGAAACATTCTTATACTGCAAGCGCACAACAAGTGAATTATCGTTAGTACTTGAATATTCGCCATTGGGAGATATAAAAGTAAAGCTCATATCTCCTATCATAATCGTGCTCGGAATTTCAGGGTAACAAACGTCAATTTTATTTTCTTTTACAGAACTAAGCAACCCCTTGTACTCTGCTGTTTCAGGAATTATATCATCGGGAATACGGCTCATATAAATTATATCTGTGCCAAAATTCTCAATGATGCTTGCAATTCCTCCAATGTGGTCGCTGTCAGGATGAGAAAGAATAACTGCGTCAAAATGAGTGCAGCCGTTACGCCTAAGATACGTACTGAGCTTGTCTGCGCTCAGACTTGTGCCTGCATCAATCAGAATGTTTTTATCACCGCATTTTATGAAGCAAGCATCAGCAGAACCGACATTAACAAAGCTGAGTGAAAGGTTGTCTCCCAAATCAGCAGATACACCGCAGAAAGCAAATATATTGTTCCACGACGGAATTCCGAGTGAATTGCCAAATGTTATAAAAAGTGTGCATATTACAAGTGCAACACAAACTGCAATAACAGAAATCTTTTTCAATTTATGAGCAACGAATTTTGCTTTTTCGTCTGTATTTTGCATACTTATCCCTGAATTCTTTTTGTATGAATTGAGGTTATTTTTTATTCTTGTTATCCGATCCTATTATAAAAAGAACGGAAATCAAAATATTAAGCATCCTTTTTTAAAAGTTTTGCTTAATCACCTCGATTTTGAAGCACATTTCTGCGCTCCAGCCATTCATTATAGGTCATAAGCACATCTCGGGGCTTTGAACCCTGATGAGGTCCTACAACACCGAGCTGCTCCATATCGTCTATCATTCGTCCCGCACGTGCATAGCCCACCTTAAGTCTGCGCTGAATAAGCGAGGTTGAAGCCTGTCCCGCATCAACAACAATTTTGATTGCTTCGTCCATAAGCGAGTCAACATCAAGACCGTCATCAGCACCTGAGCTGCTGTCAGAGCCTTTCTTGCCAGTGGCAATTTCCTCTGCTGCAATACGTTTGATTGATTCCTCGATATCGGCATTATACTGAGCTGTGTATGATTTTTTTATGTAACCCGTAACCCCTTCAATTTCGGAATCAGAGGCATAGCAACCCTGCACACGTAAAGGCTTAGGCGCACCGACCGGAGAAAACAGCATATCTCCACGTCCAATCAGCTTTTCACCGCCGCCCGTATCAAGAATAGTTCTGGAATCCATATTTGAGCTCACTTTAAGAGCGATACGGCTTGGCACATTCGCCTTGATAAGACCTGTGATTACATTAACTGTTGGACGCTGGGTTGCCAGGATAAGGTGCATACCTGCTGCACGAGCCATCTGTGCAAGTCGGCATATTGAGTCCTCTACCTCGCTCGGAGCAGCCATCATAAGGTCGGCAAGCTCGTCTATTGCTATTACAACCCTGCTCATCTTCTCTTTTGCCACAGGAAGTCCGTTGATCTCAAGCGTAGGTTGTACAAGCTCGCCCTCATCATTTTCTACAGGCGGATTATTCTTTATATATTCAATATTTTTTTCAACAAGCGCATTGTAGGAGTCAATATCCTTGCAGTCGAATTCAGAGAATATCTTATAACGCTGAAGCATTTCGTTTACCGCCCAAGCAAGCGCACCCGCTGCCTTCTTGGCATCAGAAACCACGGGGACAAGCAAATGAGGAATTCCCTTATACTTTGAAAATTCAACCATCTTAGGGTCAATAAGCAGCAGCTTCACCTCATCAGGAGTTGCCTTGTAGAGTATGCTTATGAGAAGCGAGTTTACGCATACGGACTTACCTGAACCCGTTGTACCTGCTATGAGCAAGTGAGGCATTTTTGCCAAATCGGTTACAACAATATCACCCGAAATATCTCTGCCCAAAACAGCTGTAAGCTTGCTCTTTGCATTACGGAACCTGTCTGAGTCGATAAGCTCGCGCATTGAAACCATACTTACGACCTTGTTAGGAACTTCAATGCCGACTGCCGCCTTGCCCGGAATAGGCGCTTCAATGCGAACGCCGTTTGCAGCAAGATTGAGGGCAATATCATCTGAAAGATTTGTGATTTTACTGATTTTTACACCGGGAGCAGGCTGTAACTCATAACGCGTTACAGAAGGACCTCGGCATATATTTGTAATTGTAGCCTTGACCCCAAAGCTATTGAGGGTTTCAATAAGCTTTTTAGCATTAATCTGCATTTCCTCCATTGCATTGCGGTCGTTACTGTTGTCCGGCAGCTTGAGAAGCTGTACAGGAGGATAATGATAAATTTTTTCAGGCTTTTCTTGCGCATAGGAATTATCAATGCTGTATCCCGCATCATCAAGCTCTGGAATTGCCGTATCATCACCATCATCTGCGGTGCTCTTCTTCCTGCCTTTTGTTTCCTTAACAGGAACCGTTTGAGGGTCAGGCTGCTTTGCCCCCTCTTCAACATGCTGAGAAACCTTTTCGTTGGTAATATCATTTGCAATGTCCTCAATTGTTGTTTCGGCATCCTCGCCGTGCGGTTTGCTGGCACGATTTATTATATTAATGAGGTCAGCAGAAAAATCTCGGTCTGCTGCGTTTCCTTCATCAGGATCCTCTATATCAACATCAATTCCGTGCTTTTCTGTTATGCGTTTTTTCTTCTTTTTACCCTTTGATATTTTTGAATCATCAAGAGGAATGTCAATTGAGCCGGGAGCACTGCTTGTCCCCTTTCGCTTTTTGCCGCCTGAAGAAGCCTGCCCACTCCCCTGAGTTTCTTCCATACGCTCTTCATTCTGTCTTGAACGACGTTCTCCTGCCTCACGAACGCGCGTCACTCTTCTTGACGCTGCTCTGCCTATATCGCGAACCGAAATTCCCAGAAGAATAAACAGAAGCGCAATAATTATAAAAACACAGAGGAATATTGCGACTGTATTTCCGCAAAAGACTGATAACGGATATCCGAGAAGTCCGCCTAAAAATCCGCTGCCCAAGGTCATATAAACAGAGGTATCAGCCGTCTGCATATAGAGCTTGCCAAGACAGGCAAAATAGTTAAAATTATTGAAATTCGCACCGCACGCAACATATGTAAATGCACTCACAAACAAAATTGTAAAAACACAAAGTACAATTTTTGCCTTAAGATGAGCTACCTGCTTTTCTTTTTCGGTTATGAAGCACAGATATATGAAAACAAACGGAATAAGAAAAATACAGATTCCAAACACGCCGAAGAAAAATCCTCTGACTGTAGCCCAGCCTATTGCGCCTTTTATGAATATGAGCAAAAAAAACACCGCAGCCGCAAGGCCAAACAAAATTGCCTTTACCCTCGAACTGAGCAAAGGTTGCTTTGGTTCAGGTGCGGTCTTTTTTGTTCCTCTGCTTTTTGCTGGAGGGGAACCTGACCTGTTAGATAATTTTGAATTCGATTTACTTTTTTGTGCTGACGCTTTTGTTTTCTTTTTTTCTGTCTGCCTATTCGCTGACAACCGTACTCACTCCTGTAATTAAAATACTTATATATTGAGGACAGAACCGCTGAATATGTTCGTTCCCGTACTTATTTCTATTATTGTTATTACAATAAATGCAACGCCTACAACTGCGGTGTAGATTACAAAAATACTCATTTTATCCGTCTTAAGGAACCATTTAAAAATCACAATAGAAAGATAGCCGACAATTGCCGACACAACAATACCGACAATTAAAACTATCGGGTCAACATTGATTCCTCCGGGCGACTTTACTGCATCCGCACCTTCAAGAACTGCTGCCGCAAGGATTGACGGAATTCCGAGGATGAAGGTGTAGTCAAGCGCCTTTTGCTTGTTAATTCCTCTCATTTCGGCAACAGCAAGCGTTGAGCCTGAACGTGAAAGACCCGGAATAAGTGCTGCACACACCTGCGTAACTCCTACTACAACCGCATCAAGAACAGTGTAGCTCTCTCTGCCTGCCTCGGCAATACCGTCAGAACCTTTAAGATGCTTGTATTTACCCGGTGTATTCTTTTTATTGCAGAAAATCCCAATCGTAAGAAGCACGCTCGTTGCAAGCAAAGCAACAGCGGACACAAGAAGTATAGGACTTGCCGACAGTTCATCGGCAATATCCTTGATTTTCATATCAGTGCCGGGGATTGGAATAAACAGCAGGAACAATGGAATAAGACCTATTATAAGCATAACGATGAGATTGCGTTCATAATTCATTGTGCTCCACTTGAAATTTCCTGTGAATATATCCTTAAGCATTGAAAAAAGCTCTTTGATAAGGTTCCAGATTAATTTATGATAGAATGCCACAACAGCTACAAGTGTGCCCACATGAAGCATAACATTGAAGAAAAGATTTCCTTCACCGTCTGAACCTAAAATATGCTGTGTAATCGCAAGATGACCGCTGCTTGATACAGGCAAAAATTCTGTAAGTCCCTGAACAATACCCTGAATTATAGCGTCAATTATCGTCATAATATGTACTCCTTAATATATTTTAATATATAATTATATGTAATACGAATGAAAAATCATCCGTATTTATTTGTTATCTGAATTCTCTGAATTTTCAGCATTGTCAGATTTTTTAGCACGCGTCCTGCGTTTTGGCTTTTTACTCTCCTTAATCATATCATAAAGAGCGTCAATAGCCTCAGAAACAGTTCCAACTGAATCAATCAGCCCCTCGTCAACTGCCTCTTCACCTTCAAGAATTGTACCTATGTCAGTAACAAGCTCGCCTGTATTCAGCACAAGCTGATTGTACCGCTCCTTTGAGATGCCTGAATTTTCGCATACAAAGGTTGTAATTCTGTCCTGCATCTTCCTAAAATATTCGAAGGTCTGTGGCACGCCGAGCGTCAGTCCTGTGGTGCGCACCGGGTGAACGGTCATTGAAGCGCTCTTTGCAATAAAGCTCTTTTTTGCAGCAACCGCAAGGGGAATTCCGATTGAGTGACCTCCGCCAAGCACTATTGAAACCGTTGGCTTTTTCATTCCCGAAATAACCTCGGCAATTGCAAGCCCCGCTTCTACATCACCGCCGACTGTATTAAGCAGTATAAGCAGACCGTCAATACGCTCATCCTCTTCAATTGAGACAAGCAGAGGAATGACGTGTTCATACTTGGTGGTTTTGTTCTGTTGAGAAAGAATGTAGTGCCCTTCTATCTGACCTATAATAGTAAGGCAGTGAATTATACTGTCCTTATGCGAGGTAAGAATAGAACCTGTTTCGTTAATCTGATCGGTATGATCTTCATTTATCGGGCTGTCATTTTCAATCTTTTGCGGATTATCGTCAGCGTTTGGATTTTTTACAAAATTACCCTTTGATTTTTTTGTTTCCTTATGCTGTTTTGATTTTTGTGACATTACTGTACACCTCCAAGACTTATTATCTCCGAAATGTACTATATAATGTATATTCATTTGTAATTATAACATTATGAGGAATATTTTTCAATCTTTTTATATTTATATTTCTTATATACAATAATTATTTTAAAGAATTATTGTAATATAATAAGTAATTATATAAAATTTGGAGTGAAAATTAATTGACATCTGACATAATAATGGGCATTATCGTCATTGTGCTTGTAGCTATGTCTGCTTTTTTCTCGGCAACCGAAACAGCCTTTTCGTTTGTGAACAAAATCAGAATTCAACAAAAGGCTGAGGACGGAAATAAAAAAGCAAAAACTGCACTTTATGTAATTAATAATTTTGATAATGCCCTTACAACAATATTAATATGCAACAATGTTGTAAATCTGAGCTGTTCATCAATCGCAACAGTTCTCTGCCTTAATATTTTCGGAGATATAGGCTCAGCAATAGCCACCGGCGCCACCACTCTTCTGGTGCTGACCTTCGGCGAGGTTGTTCCTAAATGTCTTGCAAAGGAACACTGCGACAACTTTTCGATGACTACAGCAAGCTTTCTGAGGGCACTGATGTTTATTTTAAAGCCTCTTGTATTTCTGTTTTTAAAGCTGAAAAGTCTTGCTCTCAGAATTGCAGGAAGCTCCGGCGACAGTCCTTCCGTAACTGAAAATGAACTTAAATACATTGTTGAAAGTATTGAAGAGGAAGGCGTTCTTGAAGAAAGCGAAAGTGAAATGGTTCGCTCAGCGCTTGATTTTGATGAAAAGACTGCCGAAGAGATTATCACTCCGCGAGTTGACGTTACCTTTATCAGCACCGAGGATACTCAGGATGAAATCAAAGATATTATCATTGAGAACAGATATTCAAGAATTCCTGTCTATGACGGTACTGTCGATCACGTGGTCGGAGTGCTTCACACGAGAGATTATCTTGAGTCGCTTGCTGACGGCAAAGCACCCGATGTCAGAGAAATTATGGCTCCTCCTTACTTTGTCTTTAAAACACAGAAGTTGTCTAAAATTCTAAGTGCTTTCAAGCGTACAAAGATGCATATGGCAATCGTAACCGACGAATACGGCGGTACACTCGGCATTGTAACAATGGAAGATTTGCTTGAGGAAATTGTGGGAGAAATCTGGGATGAGGATGAAGAAATAGAGCACAGTTACTACAAAATCGGAAAAGGCGAATTCCTTGTAAACGGTGATATTGAACTTGATGATATGCTTGCTCTGTTTGATATGGAGGAGGACAGCATTGAAAGCGACAGCGTTACCGTTGGCGGTTATATACTTGAACACGCAGGAACTATTCCTCATAAACGTGAGAAGCTGGAATCAGACGGATTCAGATTCACAATTATGGATGTAAAAGACCAGAGAATCATAAAAGTGGTTGTTAAAAAGCTTGATGATTCAAAAAGTAATAATTCTGATAAAGAATAAAACAATATTAACGCCCCCTCCTTTGAATATAAGTATTCAAAGGAGGGGGCGTTAGTCTGTAAAAAATTTATTATATAAGATGAATTACAATTTGCCTGAACCCCGAAAACCATATTGAGCTGATATTTTGATAAAGAACAAAGAACGGTTGCCCGAAAATTCACTTAATCTGTTAAAACATTATTTATCAGAAGAATCTGCTGCAGTTTCTTCCTTTGTACAATTTCTCCATTTTCCCGTTCGATAAAAGATAAGGGATAAAACAAGCGCAACCGTCCAACCGATTGGCCAAGCAAACCAAATACCTGTTGTGCCGAAAATATCAGAAAGTACATTTGCAAGTATTACACGAATAATAAGGTCAGTAAATGTGGCTATCATAAACTTGTTCATCATTCCTGCCCTACGCAGAATACCGTCTGATACAAGCTTTACTGATACAATAAAATAAAACGGAGCTACAATTTTAAGGAATGTTATTCCGATGTCCATTGCTGTTCCGGTGGTATTATCAAGGAAAACAGAGATAAGATACCTTCCTGCAAAAAAATAAATCAACACAAGCGGTATGCAAATTATCCACACCTGCTTCAGCCCTGCTTTAAAGCCGCTGCGTACTCTCGGCAGCTTTTCTGCTCCGAGGTTTTGTGCTGTAAAGTTTGAAATACCGTTACCCAGTGTTGTCAGAGAGGTAATCACAAGATTATTAAGCTTGACTGCGGCTGAATAACCGGCAATTACGCTTGAGCCAAAAGAATTGATAATACCTTGAATGATGATATTTCCAACCGAGATAAAGCTCTGCTGCAAAATACTCGGAACAGCAATTACTGCAATTTTTCCGAGTATCTTCCACGAAAAAATTGGCGCTCTTCCCTGTATTTCTATTTTTTTAAAACGCCTTAGCACAAAAATAATTGCAAAAATACAGCTTACACCCTGACACAGGAATGTCGCCCAAGCAACGCCGTCAACACCTCTTGCAAAAATCGGAGAAAGTGCAGTTACAAACAGAATATCCATTCCGATATTTACAAGTGAAGAAATCATCAGAAAAATGAAAGGTGTTTTTGAATCGCCCAGCGCCGAGAAAATTCCTGTTGCAACATTGTAGTAAAAAACAAAAGGAAGGCTTAATATGTAAATATAGAGATACAGCTTTGAATCTTCAAGGATATTATCAGGCGTATTTATCAGAAGCAGTAAATCCGTGCAAAAAATCATTCCAACAACCATTAATACTGCGCATACAACACCGCCTGCAATCAGCGTTGTATAAACCGCAGTCTTCATTTGTTTGTACTCCTTAGCGCCAAACAGCTGTGACACGATAACCGAGCATCCTATATTGCAGCCGAACGCAAAGGCAATAAAAATCAGCGTTATCTCATAGCCGTTTCCGACTGCGGCAAGAGCATCCTCTCCGACAAATTTGCCTGCCACAAGGCTGTCTGCAATATTATATAATTGTTGAAAAATAACGCTCCCAAATAACGGTAAACAGAATTTCCATAATACCGAGTACGGATTTCCAACCGTCAAATCCTTGTTCATTATCTGACTCTCCCTTGTAGAGTTGTAAATAAAGTATATTATAATTTGATTTACACATAATTACTATTTTAATATAATATTTCCATTAAGATATGTAAAATATATGATTGATATTATAAATATACAAATATGATATATCAAAACAAGAAGGATAACTATGAACATAAGCTATGAATATTACAGGATATTTTACTATGTGGCAAAATATCGTAATTTTACGCAGGCTGCCGCCGCATTGATGAGTAATCAGCCAAATGTAACCCGCACTATCAAAAACCTTGAAAGAGAACTGGGCTGTACCTTGTTCATTCGTTCAAACCGCGGTGTAAATCTGACGCCTGAGGGAGAAAAGCTATATGCTCACATTCAGGTTGCCGTTGAGCAAATCCAAATGGGAGAAGAGCTGCTTTCAACAGACAGAACTCTGCAAAGCGGCATCATATCCATAGGAGCAAGCGAAGTTGCTTTACAATGCTTTCTGCTGCCTGTTCTGAATGAGTATCACAGGCTTTATCCAGGAGTGCGTCTGCGTATATTAAATCAGCCGACGCCGAAACCGATTTCAGCTTTAAAAAACGGTTCGGTTGATATTGCTGTTGTAACAACACCGTTGGGAGATACAAAATCACTCAAGGTAAAGAATATCAAAGAATACCGTGAAGTTGCCGTTTGCAGCTCAGCCTTTGCAGGTCTGACAGGCAAAATACTTTCTTTTAAGGAATTATCAAAACACTCTATTATTTCACTGGGCGCGCATACAAAAACCTATGATTTTTACTGCGAGTTGTTTGCAAAAAACGGTCTGTCGTTTTCGCCTGATATTGAGACAACATCAGCGGATCAGATTTTGCCGATGGTAAAAAATAATCTCGGCATTGGATTTGTGCCTGAAGATTTTTTAAACGATAAGAACAGCGGCGATGTGTTCATATTGAAGCTGAAAGAGGAATTGCCGTCACGCTCTGTTTGCTATATCAAGCGCACCGACCAACCGCTGAGCATAGCGGCAAGAGAGCTTGAACGTATGATTATTGAATATGGAAAAACACAATAGAGGTATTTTGCAAAATTCAATTCATAAACACATACAAAACTTGTATTTTATTTTAAATTGTTATATACTAGGTAAGCACTGATTAATGATAAATCGTAATGGAGTTGCAGATATGACTGAATTGCAAAAAAATTTTAAAGACATAGAACCGTATGTTCCCGGCGAACAACCACAGTATGCTGATAAAATAAAGTTGAATACAAACGAAAATCCCTATCCTCCCTCCCCTGCTGTTAAGAGGGTACTTGAAAGCTTTGACGTTGATGACCTCAAGCTATATCCCGACCCCAATGCAAGCGAACTTGTACAGGCAATTGCAGACTATTACAGTGTTGACAGGGATATGGTTTTTACAGGAGTCGGCTCAGACGATGTGCTTGCAATGTGCTTTTTGTCTTTCTTCAATTCAGGAAAACCGATTCTGTTCCCCGATATTACATATTCATTCTATCCCGTATGGGCAAATCTTTTCGATATAAAATATGAAACAAAGCCGCTTAATGAAGACTTTGAAATTGTTAAAGATGATTACCTGGTAGAAAACGGCGGCGTTGTATTCCCAAATCCTAATGCTCCTACAGGTGTGGAGCTTTCGCTCGATACTATTGAGGAAATTATACAATATAACCAAGACAGAATTGTGATTGTTGATGAAGCCTATGTAGATTTTGGTGCAAAAACAGCATTACCTCTTGTTAAAAAATATAAAAATCTTGTGGTGGTTCAAACATTTTCAAAGTCACGTTCTCTTGCAGGTCTGCGTATCGGTTTTGCTATTGCAGACAAGGAGCTTATTTCTGTGCTCAACGCAGTAAAAAATTCATATAATTCTTATACAATGAATTCGCTAACACTCAAAGCAGGCTCAGCTACAATTAAAGATGACAAATATTTTAAGGAAACAACAGCAAAGATAATCGCTACAAGAGAGAAAACCAAAGCCGAGCTTTCAAAACTTAACTTTGAATTCAAAGATTCAAAAAGCAACTTTATTTTTGCAAAGCACAAAAAAGTTAAAGCTGTTGATATTTTTAATGCTCTCAGAGAAAAGCACATATTCGTGAGATATTTCAATCAGCCAAGAATTGACAATTACCTTAGAATAACGATAGGAACTGAGGATGAGATGCGGGCATTGATTGATTTTCTGAAGGATTATCTCAGTGAAAAATAATTTTAAATCAGTGGAATTCTGATTAATTGTTTTTACAAATTAAGACGTAAGATTGGACAAATAATCGGTTACAACTTGACGCCCCAGAGCTGATTTTTTGTCAATACAGTGAAAAAATGCACGCATCTTTTATGCGTGATTTACCCGACTGTTTCTTAAATCTAATATACTCATATCAAAAGCCTTCCGAATACAAGAAATCGGAAGGCTTTTCGTTATAGATAAACTCAACATTTTGATTATTTTGCGCTTACAAAAACGCTTTCATTTCACGCAGGTTTTCTTCCTCCGTGTCAAACATTTTCTTTGCCAGCATACTGATATTTCTGTCATTTTTATCGTATTCACGTATATGTCTGGTCATCTTGTTTATTCCCATTGTCGTACCCTTAATCATCATCTCGGCAATATGCGATGATGAGGAATCACGGCGCAGGTCTCTAGCCGCTGCAATACGAGTCATAGCCTTTGCTACAGGACTTACATGATGTATTTCCTCACCTCGGTTGCGAAGCATATTGTTTGCACAATGATATATTTTACCGTATTTTACAAGATGGTCGCACAAAACACCGTCAACCTTGCTGTCATGAATCCTCTTGCGTACAACATTAATGCCCTGACATCCCATTTCTGCATTTTGCAGAACATAATTAAGCATTTCTGCATCATTAATCATAAAAATCACCTCTTGAGGTATTGTTAACCGAATTTTTTATTATATACCATTGCAACAAAGAGTTTTTTATGTTTTAATAATTATAAAATATTTATTTTAACAGGTGATAAAAATGATTGAAGCAAAAATTTATACTATATCGTTGCCGTATCCCGAAAAGGGTGACAGAAAGGTTTGGATATATGTGCCAAAGCATTGCGAAAACGAAACTCTGCCCGTAATCTATATGACTGACGGACAAGGTCTTTTTGATGAATTCCCTTCGCCTTATGGCAGTCTGGGAGTTGAGAAAGCTGTTGAAGCTGAAATGCAAAACAGCGGCAAGGGCGCTGTGATTGTAGGCATAGATAATGGTAACGAATGGCGTGATAACGAGCTTACTCCTGCATCAATAGGAGAAATTATAAGACCTGAGTCAATGGATAACTTTTCAAAGCCCGAAGGAGAAATTTTTGACGACTTTCTGATGAATACGGTAATCCCGCATATTGAAGCAAATTTCCCTGTAAAAAAAGGCAGAGCAAATATGTCCGTTTGCGGCTGTTCGTCAGGAGGCTTGCAGGCATTTTTTGCAGGAATTGAGCACAATGACAGATTCGCTTATGTAGGTGCGTTTTCCCCTGCATTTCTGCTATACAGTGAAAACAGCTGGAGGGAATATCTTCTAAGAAAAATAACGGATAATATGCCATATCTCTATATATACAGCGGTGCGGCAGGTTTTGAAAAGGATATTTTTCCCAGTGTTGAAATGATGTACGATTTACTCCCTGAAACAGGCTATCCGTATGATATGATGAACGAGGTTATTTTGCTTGAGAACGACCATAATGAAAAGGCATGGAGAGAGATTTTTCCGGATTTTCTGCATACAGTGCTGAATTTGAAATAAAAAGGACAACCAAAGAGGCTGTCCTTTGCAAAAATATAATTTAATTATGCAATTATTTCGCCGTCAACCGTTCCGCCGAGACCCGCTGCATTTGATTCATCCGTATCAATATGCATTGCAGGAGCGTAGCTTGGGCTTACTCTGATTACAACATCGCCAAATGTTGTAGCTCTGCCTGAGTTCTCTCCAACCTTGACAGAAACAATTTGCTTGTCTTTAAGACCAAACTCCTCAGCTGTTGCAGGATCAAGGTGGATATGTCTCTTTGCTGCAATAACACCGCACTCAATTTCAACTTCGCCTTCAGGGCCTACAAGCTTGCAGCCCGGCGTTCCTTTAATATCGCCTGACTCTCTTACAGGAGCAGCAATGCCTAATTTACGGGCGTCTGTGAGAGATACCTCAACCTGATCGGCACTTCTCTCAGGACCGAGAATTGACATTTTCATTTCACCTCTCGGACCTACAACGGTAACCTTTTCAACGCAGGCAAACTGCCCCGGTTGAGAAAGATCCTTTTTGTTTGTGAGCTTTGCACCCTTGCCGTAAATAGCCTCAAGAGTTTCTTTTGTAACGTGAACATGATGAGCTGATGTTTCAACCATTACTTTCATTTAATTTACCACCATTCAGAAAATTTTTGCCGTTTATTTGGCTTTGAATATATTTTACTACTAATTATTCTAAATTTCAACCACTTATTAGTTTTATTGAAAAGAAGGTCAAGTTCTATGAATGATAACAAATCGTCATTTGATTCAGCGTTATATGACCGAGGTATTACTGCGGTTTTGCTTTATTATTCTGATTTTCATAATCAGGTCATTGATTTGATATTCACAATGTATAAAGATAATTTCAAGTGGCTTGATACCGGATGCGGAACAGGCAGACTTGTTGACAAAGCAGCAGAGCATTTTAAAGCAGTCGATTTCACCCTATGCGACCCGTCGCCGAATATGCTTAAAATTGCAAAAAACAAGCTTTTGGGCTTATGCAATATAAACTTTAGAAATATATCCTCCCAGCAGTTTGACTATAAAAATACATTTGATGTAGTAACTGCAATTCAGGCTCATCACTATCTTAATGCGTCAGAGAGAATTTGCGCTACTCAAAAATGTTACAGTGCTTTGAGGGAAAACGGAGTTTATATCACATTTGAAAATATTGCAATGTCTGATAAAATAAGCGATAATATTAGTATTAAACGTTGGATTAAGTATATGGCCATCCACGGAAAAAGTACAGATGAGATTGAAGAGCACATTTCAAGACGAGGGAATGAGGTATTTCCTATTACAATAGAGGAGCATTTGAGTTTGCTTAGAAAATGCGGCTTTAAGACAGCCGATATTTTATGGACTTCATATATGCAGGCAGGATTTTTTGCCGTTAAATAAAAGGAGATTAATTATGTACACAAATTGGGAAGATTTAAGGGCTGCTTGTGAGCAGTGCACAAAATGCGGACTTTGTCAGACAAGGCACAATGTTGTTGTGGGTGTGGGCAATGCAAAAGCCGAGGTAATGTTTATTGGCGAAGGTCCGGGAGAAAACGAGGATTTGCAGGGTGAGCCGTTTGTAGGCAGAGCAGGCAAGCTGCTTGACAAAATGCTGACAGCAGTTGACCTTGACCGCAATAAGAATATTTATATTGCAAACATTGTCAAGTGCCGTCCTCCTCAGAACCGTGACCCAAAACCCGATGAGCAGGAGATGTGCATTGAATGGCTCAGAGAACAGGTCAGGCTAATAAGACCAAAAATTATTGTATGTCTTGGCAGAATTGCTGCAGCAAAAATCATTAAGCCCGATATTAAAATTACTAAGGAACACGGAATGTGGATTGAGAAAGGCAACATACAGATGATGGCTATGCTGCACCCCGCCGCACTTTTGCGCGACCCCAGAAGAAAACCTGACGCATTCAATGATTTTTTGATTCTGCGGGATAAAATCAACGAAATATGCGACCATACTTATGAATAATTTATTTATTTGAATTATTATTAAAAAATTTTCACCAAAACAAAACATTAACAACTTTATAACAATATTGTATAATTCCTCTTGAAATATCGTACAGATATTATCATATTAAGAGGAGTAACAGACAATGAAAAAATTAATCACTGCAATCGTTGCTATAGTTGTAGCAACAACATTAGCCCTCAGTTTGACAGCATGCGGTGCATCCCCTGAGGAAAAACTCAGCACATATATTGAATCTGACACTTTCCAGAGCCAGCTTGATTCTCTTAAAACATCATTCGGTTCAACACTGGATATTGACGTTAAAGCTGAGGAAAACAAACTTGTTTACGAATTTACATATACAACACAGATTTCAGATGATCTTATTGATACAATGAAGGATCAGCTTGACGCTTCATTCAACGCTATGTCCTCAACATTTGAGTCTATTGCAAACGAGCTTAAATCAGAAATCGGCATAGAAAACCCTGTTGTTGTTATCAAGCTCTTGAATGCTGACGGAACAACAATTACAGAGATTGAATTTGACGCAACCGAATAAGTTTATTTTAATCCTTTAACGGCTACTGCGTTGCAGCAGCCGTTTTTTAATAATTTTTACAAAATTTTATTAATTATTGACTCAGCTGCGCTCATAGGTTAAAATTATATAAAAGTGCAATTTATTATATTTTTATGTTCATAATTTATGAGTCCGTTTTTTTAACACACTTATGATATAATGACGAGTAATTTGAACATTTCAGGGGGAAATTAAGTGGTATTTTCAAGCCTTGTGTTTTTGTTTGCGTATCTTCCTATGACACTGCTTATTTATTATATTGTTCCGAGACAGGGCAGAAACATTTTTCTTTTTATCATAAACCTCGTTTTCTACGGCTGGGGTGAACCTACTCTTGTTCTGCTGATGGTTTTTAACATCTTTTTCAACTATCTTGGAGGATGGCTTGTAGATAAATACAGACAAGATGCCAAAAAGAAAAAACTGTTTCTTGTGCTGACTTGTATTCTTGATATAGGAATACTCTCTGTATTCAAATATACCGGAATGATAACAGAAACAATCAATTTGCTGCCATTCCTCAACATTCCCGAACTGCAAATAAGTCTGCCCATTGGAATAAGCTTTTACACCTTCCAGACAATGAGCTATGTTATAGATGTTTATCGAGATGACGCTCCTGCGTCAAAGAGCTTTATCAACTTTGGTACATATGTTGCACTGTTCCCGCAGCTGATTGCCGGTCCCATTGTAAGATACAGAGATGTTGCATATCAGCTGACCAATCGCAGAGAAAGCCTTGAACAATTTACTAAGGGAGTTAAACTATTTTCGGTTGGCCTTGGAAAAAAGGTGCTTATAGCAAATCCTATGGGCACACTGACCACCGCAATGTTTTCTACCTCGGGCGAGAATGGAGTTATCGGAACCTGGGTGGGAATTATAGCATATGCCTTTCAGATTTATTTTGACTTTTCGGGTTACTCGGATATGGCTTGCGGACTCGGCAATATGCTGGGCTTTGAATTTCTTAAGAATTTCAACTACCCCTATATTTCAAAATCAATCACTGACTTCTGGAGAAGATGGCACATTTCTCTTTCAACGTGGTTTAAAGAATATGTTTATATTCCGCTTGGAGGAAACAGAAAAGGAATTAAAAGGCAGATATTAAATCTCCTAATAGTCTGGGGGCTTACAGGTCTGTGGCACGGTGCCTCATGGAACTTTTTGTTATGGGGATTATATTACGGACTTTTACTTATTATTGAAAAGTTACTGCTAAAACGTATTCTTGACAGACTACCTGTTGTTATTCAGCACATTTACACACTCATTATCGTGGCTTTCGGCTGGGGGCTCTTCTATTTTACCGATATGGCACAGCTCGGAGAGTTTGTTTCCGACCTGTTCAACTTTGGAAACGGACTGATTGGCTCACAAGCCTTCACTCTTGTTATCAGATATCTGCCGATATTACTTGTTGCTGTTGTTGCAAGTACACCGCTTATGGCGAAGCTTTACAAAAAACTAAGCAAAAAGAAGTTTATTTGGATTGCAGAAACGTTGTTCTGCGCGGCGGTTATTGTCATCAGCACGGCAAGCCTTGTAAATCAAAGCTACAATCCGTTCTTATATTTTAGATTTTAATTTTGTTGCTTTTTATCGGAGGTGAAATAAATATGCACATTAAAAAAATATTCAAAAGCAGATATGTGCCTGCATTTGTTTTTATGATTTTTATATTTGGTATGGCTGCCTGTTTTCTGCTTTTTCCAAAGCTGGAATACAGTTCATCAGAAAAACGCTATCTTCAGCAATTTCCTGAAGCGTCACTTGAAAACGTAGCAAACGGTGAATTTGGAAGTGAGTTTGAAGAATACTTTGCCGACCAATTTCCTATGAGAAACCTCTGGGTGGGCTTTAATGCCTACTATAATCTTTATACAGGCAATAACGGCGCAAACGGTGTATATAACTGCGACGACGGCTATCTTATCAACACTCCCGTATCAATCGATAATTATATCGAAAAAAACATCAAGGCTGTCACAAACTTCAGCCACAATACAGATGTTCCTGTCACAGTAATGCTTGTGCCCTCTACGGGCTACATTGCCGGCGATGTTCTTCCGTCTGTTCACGACAGCTATAACGATGATGAATATTTTGAAAATATAAGCCAAACGCTGACTGCTGACGGAATAAGCTTTGTTGATATTAGGGACACCTTTAAAAGTGAATACGAGAACGGAACTATGCTTTATTACAAAACCGATCATCATTGGACTACTGAGGGCGCCTATACGGCATATGTAAAGCTATGTGAAAGTCTTGGCATTACACCAACCCCAAAAAACAGCTTTGAAATTGAAAGCTACGAAGGATTTTATGGTACAACCTACTCAACAAGCGGATTCTGGTTGACCGAACCGGATACAATTGAGATATGGAATAACCCTGAAAACTCCGAACAAAATATTACCGTCACAATCACTGACGGAACCGAAAGCGAAACCTACAATTCAATGTATTTTTATGACCATCTTGACGAAGACGACAAATATCCTGTGTTTATTGACGGTAATCACACTCTTACAGAAATTACAAATTCTAACGCAGCAGGCGGCACAATAGTAGTGATTA
>CAYQXN010000003.1:21906-48389 GCA_964421585.1 uncultured Ruminococcus sp.
GACAGCTTTTCACACTGTCTTGCTCCGTTCCTTGCTGATAACTACAGCAAAGTTGTCCTTGTTGATTTACGCTATTACAAGCTGAGCGTTTCCGAGCTTGTGGAGCAGGAAAAGGCTGATGAAGTTGTAGTGCTGTACGGCATTGATAATCTTGCAACAGATACGGATATTGTATGGCTTAAATAACCACACTTTCCATAGGTCACAGATAAAAACTTTTTCTACAAGCAAATCAGGCTGACAGCCGAATTATTTTAATTTTCTAACAAGAATATCTTTACAAATAAACCGAACCGATTTATGCTGCTCGCACAAATCGGTTCGGTTCACTTTTTAATTAAATTTCGTTTAACTTTTATTCAAGCTCATTGTATTTATACTGCCGTGTAAATTCCTTTGTTTCACTGTTTCTTACAACCGCGCTTTGGTGTGATTCCAATATACTTGTCATTGCGCTTATGTCAATCCATATTTCATTATCACTTTCCTTTTGACTTTCATCAAATATGAGTTCAAGTCCCAGATGCAAGTGGTATTCATCAATATTATTCACATTCTCTGTGGTGCTGTAGCCTGTTCTGCCCACATATCCGATAACGTCTCCTGCGCTCACCTTGTCTCCCTCTTTGAGGTTTTCTGCATACGGACGATTCTGCCTGAGATGTGCATAGTACCAATAACGCAGACCGTCATCAGAGCGTATGCCTATTCTCCAGCCTCCGTATTGATTCCAGCCAAGACATTCAACTGTGCCTGACTCAACTGCAATGACGGGGGTACCGACTGCCGCCATTAAATCGTGTCCTAAATGCGGTCGTGTGTAACCATATGTACGCAAAACGCCGAAATCATCAAAACAAGAATACGGAAAAGTTTTTGCAATAGGCGAATACCACTTTATGCCATACTTCTGCTCCATTTCTCCGCTGTCGTTTTCCTCCTCAAAGCTTCCCACCATTCCGTTGAGCGCTGCGGTATATGCCTCTTTGTAATATGAAAAATACTGCATATCCTTTGTAATGTCCTCCACACTTTCTCCGTCCTTAAGCTGTGTAACAAATGCTGACAAATCGGAATATTTATAATTTGCAAAATCGCCTCCGTACTTTGCGCCAAGATACGCAAGCACAGTTATGAAATCAATATGAATATCCTCTTCCTCAGAGTTTATGTCCTCTTCAATTGCAGCCCTGAAAGCCTCACGTGTAACATTGAACTCAACATATTTTATGTAGTTTCCCCCCTTCTGCGGATCAGCACCGCCGAACAAAGGCATAACTGCAATTGCAAGCAGAATTACTGCTAAAAATACACACAATAGCTTTTTCAAAAACATCACCGCTAATTTATATGCATTTTTATGAGCTTATAGAAGTACAGGCAACGCCAATTGTAAGGCGGATATATTTATAATAAATTAATTTAATTTTCATAGGTATTTAGTATAAAAATAAGTTGCAAATCCACATAATTAATGGTAATATAAGACTATATTATTTTTATTTATACGGGGATAACAATGAGCAATACAAAGGAACATATAAAGAACGGAAGCTGTCCTGTATATAAAAAATGCGGCGGGTGTCAACTGCAAAATCTAAGCTATAAAAAACAACTTGAATTCAAGCAAGACAAGGTTGAAAAGCTGCTGAAAAAATTTTGCAGAGTTGAACAGATAATCGGAATGGATAATCCATATCACTATCGCAACAAGGTGCAGGCTGCCTTTCGTACCGACCGAAAGGGCAAAATTATTTCCGGAGTATATCAATCTGGCACACACCATATTGTCGGCATTGACAGCTGTCAAACCGAGGATATAATTGCCGACAGAATTATTGTTGCCGTCCGAAAGCTGCTGCCTTCCTTTAAGCTGACAACTTATAACGAAGACACCGGAAAGGGATTTTTGCGTCACGTGCTTGTAAAGCGCGGATTTGCAACAAACCAAATTATGCTCGTACTCGTTACGGGAACTCCTGTTTTTCCCTCAAAAAACAATTTTGTCAAAGAAATTCGAAGGCAGTTTCCCGAAATTACTACTGTTGTACAGAATGTTAATCCTTATCGAACAAATCTTGTGCTTGGAGATAATCAAAAGATTCTGTTTGGCAAGGGTTATATTGAAGATATTCTCTGCGGCTGCAAATTCAGAATTTCACCGAAAAGCTTTTATCAGATAAATCCCGTACAAACCGAGATACTCTATAACACGGCAATGAACTTTGCAAACTTAAGGGGCAACGAAACTGTTCTTGATACCTATTGCGGGACAGGTACAATCGGAATTGTTGCGGCAAAGCACGGCGCAGGCAGAGTTATAGGGGTTGAGCTGAACCCTGACGCCGTTCGCGACGCAATCGTAAACGCACGTACAAACGGACTTGATAACATTAGATTTTATAAGAGTGACGCAGGAGAATTTATGGAAGCTTTATCCAAAGAAAATGACAAGCCCGATATAGTTTTTATGGACCCGCCCCGTGCCGGCAGTGATGAAAAATTTCTCCGTTCCCTGATTAAAATGTTGCCTAAAACGGTTGTCTATATCTCCTGCAATCCCGAAACCCTTGCGCGTGACCTTGGCTATCTTGTAAAACAAAGCAGCTACAGAGTGCAGAAAATACAACCCGTTGATATGTTCCCGCATACTGCGCATATTGAGTGCGTAGTATTGATGTCAAGGGTAAAGCAGTGAATTGAATTTTCAGGTAGGGAATTTTCAGGTGAATATATTATGATTAATATCAGATATGTAGAAACCAGTGATAAAAATTTTTGGTATAGCTTTGACATACATTTGTCAGAAAAAGAATTTGAAAATAAGGTTCATACAAAAAGGGGCTATATTTTATTAAAAGACAGTAAGCCAATAGGACTATTGCGATATAATCTTTTCTGGGATAATACTCCATTTTTCACCATGCTTTTATAGATTGGGCATATCAAAAGAAGGGTTATGGAAAAACACTTATGAGATATTGGGAAAAAGATATGAAATCGCAGGGTTATGGAATATTAATGACTTCCACACAGGTAGATGAAGAAGCACAGCATTTTTACAGAAAATTGGGATATAAGGATTGCGGCCGTTTTGTTATTGACATTCCCGAGTATGCACAACCAATGGAAATATTTTTAATTAAATCAATTTAACTATTACTACTTTCTATTAAAACATATGTTACCTTGAACAAGAAAATAATAGAATTTGTAATAAAGGTTCGAAACAGGCTGCTGTTTATCGCTCTGCAAGTGACAACAGGCACTGAACAGCATCCGAAGTAAAGCACTGTTTTTTAAGTAGTGTTATTATTCATATAAGGGACTTTCTTTAAATTACATAAAAATATAAAAATAAGGAGAATGGGTATGAATTTTTTTGAAGAAAGAGTACAAGCTGACGGCGTTGTCAAAGAAGGCGACGTCCTAAAAGTGGACAACTTTTTGAATCACCAAATGGATATTAATTTGTTTGACCAAATGGGCGAAGAATTCAAACGGCGCTTCAGCGAAACACAAATTGACAAAATCCTGACTATTGAGGCTTCGGGAATCGGCATTGCCTGCATTACTGCAAAGTACTTCAATGTACCTGTTGTATTTGCAAAAAAGTCAAAAAGCATTAATATTGAAGGAGATATGTACATAGCTGAAGTGGAATCATTTACCCACAAATGCAAAAATCAGGTTATTGTGTCTAAACGTTTCATTTCTCCGAACGAGAATATCCTCATTATCGATGATTTTCTTGCAAACGGCTGTGCATTGCAGGGGCTTATTTCAATAGTAACACAAGCGGGTGCAAACGTTGCAGGAATTGGTATTGCTATTGAAAAAGGCTTTCAGATTGGCGGAAAAACCATTCGAAACCTCGGTTATCGTCTTGAATCACTTGCTATTGTTGATAAAATGGACGCTAACACCGGAAAAATAACATTCAGAGAACAAAATGCATAAGGGGTGATTGAAATGAAGCTAAGTCTAAAAAGCAAAAGCAGCGTTGAAAATATTTACACTTTGAACGGACGCGTTCCGTTAACAAAAAGTATTCCGTTTGGCTTGCAGCATATTTTAGCAATGTTTGTTGCAAATATCGCACCTATTCTCATTGTCGCAGGAGCAAGCGGACTCACGGACAAGCAATCTGCATCACTCATACAGAATGCGATGATTATTGCCGGTATAGGCACGCTGATTCAGCTTTGCCCGCTCTGGAAAGTAGGTTCAGGACTTCCTATTGTAATGGGAATAAGCTTTACATTTGTTTCTGTATTCTGCTTTATAGGCGCTACATACGGCTACTCATCAATTATGGGCGCAGTCCTTATCGGCGGAATAGTTGAAGGTATTCTCGGTCTTTTTGCAAAATACTGGATTAAGATTATCACTCCTATTGTATCAGCCTGCGTAGTAACAGCAATAGGCTTTTCTCTTCTGTCGGTTGGTGCCGCTTCCTTTGGCGGCGGCAGCGGCAGCGAAAACTTCGGCTCTTGGCAGAACTGGGTTTTAGGTTCGATTACTCTTCTTGCCTGCATTCTGTTCCACATTTTTGCAAAATCTTTCTGGAAACAGCTTTCAGTACTTTTTGGATTAATCGTCGGTTATATTGTAGCTGCATGTATGAGTCAGGTTGACTTCTCTGCCCTTGCAGACACTCAGATTATTGCACTTCCTTCAATTATGCCGTTTTCTATGGAATTTAACCCCAATGCTATTATTTCTGCTGTCCTTATCTTCCTTGTTTCAGCAACCGAAACGATTGGCGATACTTCTGCGCTGACAGCAACAGGTCTTGGAAGAGAGGCTAAAACTAAGGAGATTTCAGGCTCACTTGCCTGTGACGGTTTTGTCAGTGCATTATCTTCCGTATTTGGTTGTCTGCCTATCACATCATTCAGCCAAAACGTAGGTCTTGTTGCAATGACAAAGGTCGTAAACAAATTTGTAATTGGCACGGGCGCCGTTATTATGATTATTGCAGGTATCTTTCCTGTATTTGGGTCTTTACTTGCAACCCTGCCCGATGCTGTTCTTGGCGGCTGTACGATTATGATGTTCGGAACCATTGTTGTAAGCGGTCTGCAAATGGTGGGAAAATGTGGTTATAGTCAAAGAAACATTACTATTGCAGCTTTATCACTCAGTATAGGAATCGGCTTTACACAGGTTCCTGAAATATTCTCAATATTCCCCCAGATTGTTCAGAATATCTTCGCAGACAACTGTGTAGCTGTTGTATTCCTTGTATCTATAATTTTAAATCTTCTTTTGCCAAAAAATATGGAGGTCAAGGAATCAGCAAAGGACTGACATTCTAAATTCCGGCTGACTTATATTGTTAATAAAAACATTAAGACGATAGATAATAAAAAATAAATTTAAGTAACAAACTGATTTCTTTTTCAAGAGAAATCAGTTTTGTTATTATACGAAAACAAACAGGTACACAAAAGTGCACCTGTTTGTTGTTTCTATGAAGAATAATTACAGATATAAAATAATTACTTTCTGTTCTTATTAAAATTATTTCTGCGGTCATTGTTGCGAGGTCTGCGCGGACGTGTATTTTTGTCAGAATCCGTGTCAACCTCAGGGGTGAGACCGTCAACATCAATAAGCACCTGACGACGGGAAAGATTAAGTCTGCCTTTGTCGTCAATTTCCATAACCTTAACTCTGATTATATCGCCGATATTTACTACGTCGGTAACATTCTCTGTACGCTTAATATCAAGCTGCGAAACATGAACAAGACCTTCCTTTCCCGGAGCAATTTCAACAAATGCACCAAAGTCCATAATTCTTGTTACCTTGCCAAGATACATAGCACCCGGCTCTGGATCAACCGCAATCGTATTGATAATCTCAAGAGCACGTCTGCACTTATCAGCATCAATACCAGCAACAAATACCTGTCCCACTTCTCCATCTTCTTCAATATCGACCTTAACATCACATTCAGCCTGAATTTCCTTGATTACCTTACCGCTCTTGCCGATAACCTCGCTGATTTTGTCAGCAGGGATTGTTGTTGTGAACATCTTAGGTGCATATGGTGACAGCTCTTCTCTAGGCTCGGCTATAGCCTTGAGCATTACCTCATCAAGTATAAAGTTGCGTGCTTTGTGCGTTTTTACAAGTGCTTCTTTAACCATTTCAGGTGTAAGACCGCTGATTTTTAAATCCATCTGGATTGCTGTGATACCCGTATGTGTACCTGCAACCTTAAAGTCCATATCACCAAAGAAATCTTCAAGACCCTGAATATCAACCATTGTCATCCAACGATCGCCCTCTGTGATAAGACCGCAAGAAATACCGGCTACAGGCTCTTTAATCGGTACACCTGCATCCATAAGAGCAAGAGTTGAGCCGCAAATTGAACCCTGTGATGTTGAACCGTTTGATGATAGAACCTCAGAAACAAGTCTGAGTGCATATGGGAACTCCTCAACTGACGGAATTACAGGAACAAGCGCACGCTCTGCAAGAGCACCGTGACCAATTTCACGTCTGCCGGGACCGCGGCTGGGCTTTGTCTCGCCTACAGAATAGCTTGGGAAGTTATAGTGGTGGATATACCTTTTCTCAGTTTCTCCGTCAATGCCGTCAAGAAGCTGCTTATCTGAAACAGGACCAAGTGTTGCAATTGTGAGAACCTGGGTTTGTCCTCTTGTAAACATACCCGAACCGTGAACTCTGGGAATAACCGCAACCTCACTTGCAAGAGGACGAATATCATCCATACCTCTGCCGTCAACACGCTTCTGCTCGTCAAGGAGCCAGCGACGAACAATAAATTTCTGGGTCTTATACAGGCACTCGTCAATAAGAGCCTCGCTCTCGGGATAAATTTCATCAAATTTTTCGTGAACTGCCTCGTAGATTGGCTTTAAACGCTCGTCACGAACAGTCTTGTCATCAGTATCAAGCGCAGCCTTTACGTCTTCCTCTGCAAAAGCCTTGATTGCCTCAAACATATCGTGGTCAGGCTCAAGACTTGCGAACTCAAACTTTGGCTTGCCGATTTCAGCTTTAATTCTTTCAATAAACTCAATAATCTGCTGGTTAGCCTCGTGGCCAAACATAATTGCATTGTACATATCATCATCAGATACGCAATTTGCGCCTGCTTCAATCATAGCAATTCTTGTGCTTGTTGAAGCTACTGTTGTTGCCATCTGAGACAGCTTGCGCTGTTCCTCGGTTGGATTGATAATATACTCGCCATCAATCATACCGACAGAGCAGCCGGAAATCGGTCCGTTCCACGGAACATCAGAAATTGAGATAGCAATTGAGGCACCAATCATAGCAACAATTTCAGGCTGACAATCAGGGTCAACACTCATAACTGTGCAGACAATTGAAACGTCATTGCGCATACTCTTGTCAAAAAGAGGACGGATAGGACGATCAATTACACGGCTTGTAAGGATTGCGTGTTCAGAAGGTCTGCCCTCCCTCTTAAGATAAGCACCGGGAATCTTGCCGACTGAGTACATCTTCTCCTCATAGTCAACTGAAAGCGGAAAAAAGTCAACTCCCTCTCTCGGCTTTGGAGAAGCCGTCACTGCAACGTGAACCGTAGTATCACCATAGTGTACAAGACAAGCACCGTTCGCCAGCTGAGTCATCTTGCCTGTTTCAACCTTGAGCGGTCTGCCGGCAAACTCAGTTTCAAAAACCCTGTATTTGTCAAAAGTCATAATTCTATTCATTGTAAAATCCTTTCCGAAGCTTTGCTTCAACAATATATTTATGACGGGATTTTACGCCGATTTAGCAATAAAACCGCCAAACAAATGTATAAATAAAATCATACAATTATTCAGTCGTTTTACCGCTAAAAAGCAGCAAGAAAAATCCCGTTCAAAATCGAAATTTAGGGCAAGCTGACGCTTGCCCTGAGTTTCATAGCATAATTACTTACGGATACCAAGTCTCTTGATTATAGAACGGTATCTCTCAATATCTACCTTTGTGAGATATGCAAGAAGGCTTCTTCTCTGACCAACCATCTTAAGGAGACCGCGTCTGCTGTGGTGATCTTTCTTGTGAACCTTGAGGTGCTCGGTAAGGTCGTTAATTCTCTTTGTGAGAAGAGCAATCTGAACCTCAGGAGAACCTGTATCGCCTTCATGAGTAGCATACTCGGCAATAATAGCCTGCTTTTCTTCTTTTAACATTGTTATTCCACCTTTTAAATATATATTTGTCACCCAAAGCTCAGCATAAGGCTGTGAAATTCCGCTTTGCGGCTTAATCCTTATTCCGAGGCACGGGTCAACTGCTATATTTTAACACATAGATCAGAAAAAGTAAAGAGTTTTTTGCATAATTATTGAATTATTTACCGCTTTCAAGCAAGCGCCTGTTGCGTTCAGCCAGTATCTCCAAAAACTTGTCATTTAGCTGCGCTTTTTCCTCTTCATCAAACGTACGATACCCCGCAATAATTCTCTGTTCTTCCCTTGTAAGATTATACAGAGGCATCTTCATATCAAAAACATTGCTCTCAAAACAATCCTTTTCACCCAAAATTGAGTTATAATCCGTTCCGAAAAGCGACACAATCCTTCCGAGAAGGTCGTGACTCGGCTCTGATACACCTGTTTCATATTTAGTGTAGGTTGTTCTGTTAATATTGAGAACAGACGCTACCTGATCCTGAGTGAGACCGCAGGCAATGCGGTACTGTTTAAGTCTCAATCCGACATTCTTATCTATTTCACTACATTTTCTTTTAGGCATAAAAAAACCTCCAGCAAAAATATTTCAAAACCCCGTTTTATTTTAATTATAATACAAATTTATTATATATTCCACAACAGTGCTTACTATTCACAATTTTTTTTATAAATAAGTGTAAATATTCATTTATTTTTTACTTTACGCTACTTTAGAGAACATATACTCCGTCAATTGACAAAATTAATCTAAAATCGGCTCTTAAATTTTGTTGCAGTCATAATAATATCTTTGTCAAATTTGTATTGAAATACACATTTAATTCTGTTATACTTGTTTAAGAATATTTGAAAGTAAAGATACTGATAATTTGTTTAAATCAATAAGGAGTTAATATGTGGTACCTAATTGTTTTTCTGATTTCTATGGTTCCTCTTATTGAGCTGAGAGGTGCAATTCCTGTTTCTGTAGCAAACGGACTTAATATTTACTGGTCATATGTTATCTGTATAATCGGAAATATGCTGCCTGTTCCTATAATTTATCTCTTTGCCAGAAAGGTGCTTGTCTGGGGCGCAAACAAAAAGTATATCGGAAAATTCTTTAAATTTTGCCTTGAAAAAGGCGAAAAAGGGGGGAAAAAGCTTGAGTCAAAGGCAGGCAAAGGTCTGTTCGTTGCACTTATGCTTTTTGTCGGTATTCCCATTCCCGGGACAGGTGCATGGACAGGTACGCTTGCCGCAAGTATTCTTGACATGGGATTCAAAAAAAGCGTTATCGCCGTTATGTGCGGTGTACTTATTGCAGGAATAATTATGGGTGCAGGCTCAATTCTTGTGGCAAACGGAATTAATACCTTTTTCGCTCCGTAAATCTGTAAAAATAATGTGAACACTCGGGCAGCTTATGCTGCCCTGTTTCATAGGTGAGATATGAATAAAATGAATTATGACGCGGTAATCATCGGCGGCGGTGCCTCTGGACTGATGTGTGCAATTTCCGCCAAGCAAAAAAATCATAATCTGAGGGTTGCAATCATCGAAAAAAACGACCGAGTAGGAAAAAAGCTGCTATCAACAGGCAACGGAAGATGTAACCTTACCAATAAGAATATTTCTTCTAAAAAATACTCAGGTTCTTTTTCAAGTCAGAGCAGTAAAATTTGGGAACACTATACAACTGACTGTCTGCTTGATATTTTTTCAGGGCTTGGTCTTATGACTTGCTCAGACAATGAAGGCAGAATTTATCCTTTATGCAAACAGGCAAGCGCTGTTCTTGATGTGCTGCGGTTTTCGTGCGAAAGGCTCGGTGCAGAGATTTTTTGTTCTGATAATATCAAGAGTATTCGCAAAAATAATAAGGGCTTTGTTATTATAACAGATAAAAGAGAGTACTGCTCTGAAAATCTGGTGATTGCGTGCGGCTCAAAGGCTGCCCCGAAGCTTGGCGGTAATGCGAGTGCAAGTGATTATCTGAAGAATTTTGGTCACACTATGGTACCGTTCTCCCCTGCTCTGTGCCCTATAAAGGTTAATTCGGATATTTTGAAATCTCTCAAGGGAATTCGCTCTTTGTGTAATGCAACACTTTTTGACAATAGAGGAAACATTATTTGCTCAGAAAAAGGCGAGATTCAGTTTACAGACTCGGCATTATCGGGTATATGCATTTTCAATCTATCCGTCTATAGCCGTAAAGGATATAAAATTATTCTTGATTTATTGCCTGATATTTCTAATAATGAATTAATTAATATTCTGGAAAGACATAAAAATCTGTTTTCAACTCTTACAATTGACAACATCTTAACCGGCATTGTGCAAAAAAGACTTGCACAAGCTGTCCTCAAACTATGCGGTATAAAAGACTTTTCGCAAAGCTGTGCAAATATTAGCGATGACAAGCTGAAAGCAATATGCAAGGCTATAAAAGCTATGAAATTTGAAGTAATTGAAAACACGGGCTTTGAACAGGCACAATGCGCCCTGGGCGGAGTTAACGGTAATGAAATTGACGAGAATACAATGCAAAGCAAAATTGTAAGTAGACTTTTTATAACAGGAGAAGCAATTGACATATGCGGAGAATGCGGCGGATTCAACCTGCATTTTGCATTCTCAAGCGGTCATCTGGCAGGAAAAAATTTATGATAAGAGTTAGTAACATTCATCTTCCGCTTGATTACACAGACAAAACTGTAAGAAAAAAAATTGCAAAACAACTGAGAATTGACGAAAATGCAATTAATGGCTGCTCAATTTTCAGACGTTCAGTTGACGCAAGAAAAAAGGACAACATTTATTTCCTGACCTCGGCAGATATAGAGGTCAACACGGATGAAAATAAAATATGTAAAAGATGCAAAGATGCACAAATTGTAAAGCCGTACAAATATGATATTCCAAAGTGGATCGGAGGAAGCTCTCCGCTTGTTGTAGGAGCGGGTCCTGCAGGGCTCTTTGCCGCTCTTATTCTTGCACAAAGCGGTGCAAAGCCTGTTTTAATTGAACGCGGCAGAGACGTTGACAGACGTACTGAGGATGTGAACAGCTTCTGGCTGAGCGGTAAGCTTGACGCAAGCTCAAATGTACAGTTTGGCGAAGGGGGAGCTGGAACATTCTCTGACGGCAAGCTGAGCACGGGAACAAAGGACATCAGACAGCGCAAGGTATTAATTGAATTTGTATCCCACGGTGCCCCTGACGAAATTCTGTACAATGCAAAGCCCCACATCGGAACCGACAGACTGAAAACTACCGTCAAAAATATACGTAAGGAAATAATCTCGCTCGGCGGCACAGTAATGTTTGAAAGCAAGCTTACTGACATAAATACAAGCAACGGTCATATTGTGTCCGCAGTTATTGACAGAAACGATTCCAAAGAAGTTATTGATACAAACAGTATTATTCTTGCAATAGGCCATAGTGCCAGAGATACATTTGAAATGCTTTATAAAAAAAGTATTCCAATTGAAGCTAAGCCGTTCTCTGTTGGAGCAAGAATCGAGCATCTTCGTGAAACAATTGACCGCTCACAGTATGGTGAATTTGCCGGCAACAAACGTCTTGGGGCGGCAAACTATAAAATTAATGTCCATATAAAGAATGGCAGAGGAGTTTACACATTCTGTATGTGCCCCGGCGGCAAGGTTGTGAATGCTTCAAGCGAAGAAGGCAGGCTTGTGACAAACGGTATGAGTGAGTTTGCACGTGATGAAACCAACTCAAACGCCGCACTTCTGGTAGGAGTTAACCCCGAGGATTTTGTTGGTGACAATCCGCTGAGGGGGATGTATTTCCAAAGAGAAATTGAAAGCAAAGCATTCAGACTCGGCGGCGAAAATTACAACGCTCCTGTGCAAAGGGTTTCTGACTTTCTAAACAGCCAAAAGAGCACATCACTTGGCGAGGTTATTCCGAGCATAGCGCCCGGTTATACACTTACAGACATAAGCGAATTATATCCAGAATTTATCAGTGAATCAATGAAAAGCGGAATTGCTGAAATGGGAAGAAAATTGAAAGGCTTTGATGACGGCGACGCAATTCTCACGGCAATTGAAAGCAGAAGCTCATCCCCTGTGCGTATTTTAAGAAGTTCCGATAGTCTTGAAAGCGTTGGCATAAAAGGATTGTATCCCTGCGGTGAGGGCGCAGGATATGCGGGCGGAATTATATCAGCCGCAGTTGACGGAATTAAATGCGCTGAGAAGATAATAGAGAAAAGTAAATAGTCAATAAGTCATTGTCTGTAATACCATTTGATAAGTAAAATTAAAGCATATCTAAAAAGTGTTAATATCTTCAAAACAACCGTTTAAGAACGTGTAAGATACCTTTCAAATACACTCAAATATTTTTTAATATGACAAAAGCGGCACCCATTCGGATGCCGCTTTTTAATCAAATTATCCTTTTATAAAATAATTTATATTTTATTAACCCTTGACTGCGCCTGCAACAACGCCTTCAATTATATATTTCTGACAAGCAAAGTAGAAAATAACAATAGGTACGATACTAAGAACAATAAGAGCCATAATTGCGCTCGTGTCAGTATGCCCGTAGCTGCCGTTGAGGTACTGAATATGAATCGGAATAGTTTTATACTTTCCTTTATCAAGAATAAGATAAGGAAGCAGATAGTCGTTCCAAATCCACATTGTTTCAAGAATACCTACAGAAATAAAGGTTGGCTTCATAATTGGAAGCACAATTCCAAAGAAAGTTCTCAAAGGACCTGCGCCGTCAACATCAGCAGCTTCTTCGATTTCAATCGGAATTGATTTTACAAATCCGGTAAACATAAATACCGCAAGACCTGCACCAAAACCAAGATAAATTATAAGGATACCCCAAGGTGTTGTAAGATTGAGAGTATCGGCTGTCTTTGAAAGCGTAAACATTACCATCTGGAAAGGTACTACCATTGAAAAAATGCAGAAATAATAGATTATCTTACAGATTATGCTGTTAGACCTTGAAAGATACCATGCGCACATAGATGTGCAGAAAAGTATGAGAAATACACCGCCAACAGTAATGAACAAACTGCAAAGTATAGTTTTCCAAAAAGGAAAGTTGCCATAAAACATTCCTGTAATATAGCTTTTAAACCCATAGAAGGTTTCTGCATTCGGAAATGCAAACGGAGATTTGCTTATACCCGCATTTGTTTTGAATGAGTCCATTAGAACAACAAAAACGGGTACAACATAAAAAATTGATACAACAGAAAATAGTACTGTAAGTATTTTCATACCGAGCGTCTGTTTTTTCTTAACGGACTTCTCTTTTTTTAATTTTTTTGCTTGAACTTTTGCCATTACTGCTGCACCTCTTTTCTTCTTGTAAGATAGAGCTGAGCAAGTGCGATAACAACAACAATTACAAAGAATATTACCGCCTCTGCCTGACCGACACCGCGTGTATTCTGATTAGCATAGAATGTATTGTAGATATTCAAGGCCATCATTTGCGTCTGATAAATCATACTTCCGCTTTGAGAAACAACACCGGGAGCACCGCCTGTAAGAGCAAGGTTCTGATCGAATAGCTTGAATGAGTTAGTTAGGGTAAGGAATGTACATATTGTAATTGACGGCATCATCATAGGAATTGTAACCTTGGTGAGAACCTGACGCTTGCCTGCGCCGTCAATACGCGCCGCTTCATACAAATCAGCAGGAACACTCTGGAAACCCGCTATATAGATAATCATCATATATCCCGCTTGCTGCCATACCATAAGAATGATGAGTCCCCAAAAACCGTATTTAGCTTCAAGCGCAAGGTTTGTGCCAAAATTCTGAAGAATGCCGTTAAAAATAAGCTGCCATATATAACCGAGAATGATACCGCCGATAAGGTTCGGCATAAAAAATACGGTTCTAAAAATATTGGAGCCTCTAATACCAAGTGTAAGTGCATAAGCCACGAAAAAAGCTACAAGGTTTATGAGTATAACCGAAACAACAACAAACAAAGCCGTGAACCAGAAAGATCTTATGAAGCCCTCATTCTGAAAAGCCTTAACATAGTTGTCAAATCCTATGAAAACAGCATCGCTTGTAGTCTTGAACTTACAAAAGGAAAGATAAACTCCGCTAAAGAACGGATAAATAAAACCGATTACAAAGGCAGCAAATGTAGGAAGAACAAATATAAGAGAATATATTTTTCTTGAGCGTTTTCTAAACATAGTGCTTTGCCTTTCTGTTGATAAAAAAAGGGAGGCGTTGCCGCCCCCCTACCAAACATTGCTATAATTTATGCGATTGATTATTCAGCATTTGCTGCTGCATACTCTGTAGCCCAGCCGTTTACGAATGCTGTAACAACATCATCCCATGAACCGCCTGCAGCATACTGTGTAAGAGCGGTACCAACACCGTCCTTCCAAGTTTCACTTGGCATTGTTGTGAAGTTCCATGTAATTGGAGTTTTACCTGCTGCTGTGTAAGCTACATCAGCCTGTACAAATACGTTTGAAGTCTCCTTAGCAGCTTCAAAAGGAATTACAAAGCCCATATCATCAGCAAGAGCTGCTGTACCTGTTTCACTTGTTACACACCATTTGAGGAATTCAAGAGTTGCAGCGATATCATCAGCGCTTGCGTTCTTGTTTACACACCAATAGTTCTCTGAACCTGTGCAGAGACCCTGATTAGCTTCATCACCAACACCAAAGTAGATTGGAAGAATTCCGAGATCATCATCAGTCATGCCGGCTTCCGTAAGTACAGAGTACTCCCAGCTTCCGTTCTGGAAGAATACTGCTTCGCCTGAAGAAAATTCTGTCTCAGCATCAGCCATAGTCTTGCTTGCAAGATCAGCACCGTCACAAGTTGAATCTGTGATATAAAGATCCATTACATCTTTATAGTTATCAAGATATGTACCCTTGATAGCGTCTGTTGAAGTAATACCGTCTTCCTGATACTCAAAGTAAATAGGAAGGTTAGCAAGGTGTGTCTTAAATCTCCAGTCAGAAGATGAATCCATACCTGCAGATGTGAATGCAGCCTTAACTCCGAGAGTATCTGCATTTGCCTGAATTTCATCAGCAACAGTCTTCAATGCTTTAAAGCTGTTGAGATCATCAATTGATTTTACAGTTGAAAAATCTGAATCAAAGTAAGACTGAAGTAAAGTTTTGTTATAGATAATACCATATGACTCAATAACGTAAGCAATACCGTAAACAGCATCATTCTCAATGAGAGCATACTCATCGCTTGTGAGCTGACCGTAAACATCAGAACCGCTGAGGTCATAGCAATAATCCTTCCAGTTTGCAAGACCTACAGGACCGTTAACCTGGAATAATGTAGGAGCCTCGCTCTTATCCATAGCAGCTGTAAGAGTCTCCTCATAAGTACCGTCGGCTGCAGTTTCAACTGTTACCTTAATACCGGTTTCCTCTGTGTACTTTGCAGCAAGATTCTGCCAAGCAGCATCCTGCTCAGGCTTGAAGTTTAGGTAATAAACCTTTCCGTTTGAAGCATCTCCGGATGCGGATGAAGAATCACCTGCTGTTGATGATGATCCATTACAGCCTGCAAGAGCTGAGGCTGCCATAAGACCTGCCATTGTAAGAGCAGCCGCTCTTGTAATGTGTTTTCTTTTCATTGTTTTCACCTTAATTTTAAAATATTTATCTGAATTAAGCGCCAGACATACGCCGAGAAGAAAATATGTATCTTCTTTCTCTGATATCATAAGAATATCACACTTTTTATTTAATTGCAATAATTTTTTAAAAATTATTCATACTGTTTTTAAAAATTATTCATACTGTTTTATGTATCTTAATTTACATAATATGGCATTTTATTACAAATACGTTATTACAAAACTCTGCATTTTGTCTGATTTTTTTGCAAATAATATAACAAAGTTCCTATTCATCACATTAAATAATTACATTTTTGTAATTATTTAATGTGATGAATACTATTGAAAATCCGATATATGCTATGTTAAAATTTATAGGCAGTATCTTAAATTCAAACACTATTTACATACAATAATAAAGGACTACCTTCTATGAACAGTTTTAATCAATCAGCCTTTTCAAGATTTTTCAGCAGATTTCCACAGCTGCTGCTTGCAGGACTTATGTTTTCTTTGCCGCTTGCAGTATTTTCGGGAATTTTTGTAAGTATAAGCTATCTCACAGGGTTTAACAACATAATCATCTGGGGACTTGGCATTATTCCCTCTACCCCTTTTCTGGCAGGACTTGTAATGGTTGTCAGAAAATATGCGATTGAAAAACAAGACGTAAGCGTTGTAAGTACGTTTTTCACTGCCGTAAAGGAAAATATCAAGGCATTTATTCTTCACGGTTTAGTATTATATGTAATATTTGCCTGCTCTTTTTTTGCATTGCTGTATTACTACGCCCTTGCTCAAGATGATGTTGTGTTCGGCTCTGTGCTTACGCTTTATATGATTTTTTCTGTACTTCTGGTTGTAATGATGTTTTATGTGCCGATTATGACCATAACCTATAAATTAAGATTGCGTGACATTTACAAGAATTCCTTTTTACTGATATTCGGTAAAATTTTAAGGAATTTGGTTGCTGTTGCAGCGCTTGCAGTCATATCGGCAGCTGCAATGCTTGCTTTAATATTTTCACAGGGCGTATGGTTTGTGATTACGGTTATTGCTGTTACCGCCCTATATCCTATGATTGCGTGTTACATCATCAATGCCGTTATTGCAAAAGGAATCCAAGATACCGTTGGCATATTTGTGGGAGTTGAACCCGAAAACGAGCTGACAGAGGATGATGTTGAATATGAAAAACAGGTTATCGCAAATGCAGACAGCAACAGCGATTATATATTTGTAAACGGCAGAATGGTCAAAAACAGCAAGGTAAATAATAGCGACAGCGACTAATAAGCGCTGCCACTGATATACAAAAATCGTATATCCTTATTGCTGACAATACCGATAAAGTTAAGCAACAAATTATTTTACCTTGTTGTTGAGCAGTGTACAAAGTCTGCTGACAGGGATACACAGAAATGCCCACAACATACTGTAAAACGGGCATATCTGACCTTTAATATTAAAGCGGCATTTTGAATAATCCCAGACATTAAGTTTAAATTTGAGATTAACTATGCATCCGCTTATAAATTCCAGTATTGTTATTATCATACTGCCCGATATACATTTATTAAACATTCTCATTTTTCCGTGCTTTCTGTAAAACTTAAATAGTGATAAAAAGCAGGTTCCCCCCGTGACTGCCATAGTCCAATGAGTTTTGTGACGATAGAGTATCTCAATCAGTGAATATCCTATGCCGCCTATTGTGAACAGCAAACAATTTTCTTTTATTTTTTTCATAAAAATCACCGACTTTAGTTTCTGCCAAAGTCGGTGATTTATTTATTATTATTTATTTTTTCCATAATTTCTTTTAATTCTTCAAAAGAATACAAACAATTCAGAGCCGTAAGCATAGCATTTGTCGAAAGATACGTCGGCATATTCAAATATCCGAGAAGATTTTTGCGGTTATAATCGGCATTTTCTGCTCCCGTAAGACCTAATTTGAACAGATCAGCCTTTGTAATTGAATTTTCGGCTTTTACCTCTTCCCCTATTATTGTTGCTCCGCTTGCTCTTATGGCATTAATGATGACATCATCACTCACACCCTCAACACCGAGCAATCCCTCTTTGCTCCTGTAAGCCTTACGCTTTTCCTTGCCCTCAATCTGAGGAATATAGCAATGCTTTACATTTGACTTATCAACCGCCCCGCGAAGAAAATTGCGGATTACAAAGCCTGCGCCGTCACTGTCGGTAAGCACAAGAATTCCCCGTACTTCCGCAATTCTGCGAATTAGATTTTGCTTTTCCTTGTCTGAAAAAACTCTAAAACCGTTTGTTTCAATTATAGGTGCGTCAACAAGCGAACTTAGCTTGATTTTGTCATATCTGCCCTCAACAATTATAGCTTCCCTGAGCTTAAGCATCACAGCCTGCCCTCCTTCGCAATCAGCAAAAGCTGAGCTATAATCTGCTCCATATAAACACGCGGTGCAACAGAGGATGTCTTTAAACGTTCGTCAGCTTCAATCAGCACATCAAGACTTTTTCGCAAAGCCTGAGTTGACACTCCCGCAGTAGCCTTGCGCGCATTTTCAAGCGTAAATGCTCTGTTTTTGTATGCAAAATCCTTTGCAACGTCATTTTTTAACACACCGCATTCATCTGCAACACGAATTCTGTAGGCGTCAATATAGGACATTGACAACACATAGAGCATTGCTATCGGTTCTTCACGCTGATAGAAAAGCAAATCAAGCGCATTGTAGGCTCGCTGTCCGTCACCTTTGAGAACTGCATCGGAAAGAGCAAATATCTTTGTTTCAAGATTTACAGTTGCAAGCTTATTGATGTCATCAAGAGTAATCTCCTCGCCTTTTGCATATGCAGAAATCTTATCAATCTCATTTCTGAGCAGATTAAGGTCGTCTCCGCAACAGGAAATCAACTTTGATGCGTTAATGTGTGAAATCAGCTTGCCGTTCTCATTTGCCCACTTTGCAATATACTTCTCAATCATTGATTGATTAAGCTTGTTAAACTCGCAGACAGAACCGTACTTTTCAATTCTTTTTATAAGAGCTGAGAAAGCAGACTTATTTTTTACAGGTGTATATGTGGGCATTGAAATGATAAGCACTGTACCCTCATAAGGACTTTTGGTAATATCACTAAAGCGGTCAACCTCGTCCTTGCTCATATCATCAAAGAAAATATCATTTACCGCAACGCAGTTACAGTCACTCATAAACGGTATAATCTGCAATGAAGCCGCAAAATCGTCAAGGTCAATTTCTCCGCTGAAAACATGATAGTTGAAATCTGACGGAGACTTGCCTGCAACAGCCTGAACAAGCAATTGTGTGTAACGCTTAACTAACATCTGCTCAGTGCCGTAAATAACATAGGCAGGCGAGAAGCTTTTTGTTTTTATATGCTTTTTCAGCTCAGTCTCAGTAAGCTTAGACATTGCAGCCTCACTCCTCTCATAGATTTATCTCAATATTTAAGTCTGTAACACAAATCACATTGCTGCATATTTCTTTTAACAAATTATAATCTTCTTCAAACTTACTTACGCTCTCAGAATAAATCAGAGAATTGCAATCCAGCAGTTGAGAATTATCAGGCACTGAATCAAGCAAAGCATAATCTGCGTTTCGGAATTCCTCAGGCACAGTCGCAATATCACCGCCTGACGGCACAAACAGCAGGCTTGAATTACTGCCTTTTATAAATTGGTAAGTAACGCTGTTAACACTGACTACAGTATCAGTAACAGTATCAGTTAGATTAACAACAAACTGTACATCGTCGCCAAAGACATATCTGCTATTTCCGTCATATTCACTTATCAATTGTGAATTTGAACTATCCTTATCATATAACAAAATGCTTGATACGTCAAACTGATTTAATATTTCGGATTGAAAACGGGAATATTTATTTTTATTATTTGGAATTATTACATAGTCAACAGAAAAATGGTCATCACTAATATCATCAATTACAGTTTCTCTAGCAGTTGCCGAACCGCCGCAGGCTAAAAGCGAAATATTACTGCCACTATGCACAGCCGCTGTTACTCCGCTGCCAACGCTGTAAATTGTAATTGCAGAAGAGCTGTCAGCAATCAGGGTTCCTGTAAGACAACAGGCTATAAAGATTACAAAAGAAAATACAATTGACGATTTGATATAAAAGCCGCCTGCTCTTATGGCATATCCGATTATTACAAGCAAAACAGTAGCTGCAAGCCAGATGTAAAAATGAGGCTTGTCTGAATTAAAGTAGGAATACGGGAGACTTGATATAAGCTCTACTATCCATATAAGATATTTGCTGAAAACTCCGCACATAAGTGCAAAAGGATATGAAATAAAGCTGACAAAGGGCAGAAAATAAAGCACCACTGCAAGCAAAGAACAAACTATTAGTATGCTAACGGCAGGCTCTGCCAAAAGCGAAATGATTACAACGTATGAGGATACTCTTCCAAAAGCAAGCATAGTAACGGGAATGACCCACAGTGAGGCTGCGACCGACACCGAAATCAAATTGATTGCTGACTTGAGAAGTTTTAGTTTTATTGCTAATTTAGAAATAACAAAATCGTATATTTTCCCTGCCCACAAAATAATTCCGAGTGTAGCAGAAAATGAAAGTATTAATCCTATATCGCCCACCGCATATGGATTAGGTAACGTAAGTACAAGGGCAGCAAATCCCAGTGAATTCACAGAGTCAGAACGTCTCAATACTACATGGGCGCAATAGGTAATAATAAGCATTACACCTGCACGCACAACCGAAGAGTGAAAACCTGTGATTGCCATAAATAAAAATACTATCAGACAAACTGACAGACACAGAATAAATCTGTTCCTTGTAAAATTCTTAATCAGAAATAAAACAAAAGCAGCTACAACTGCGAGGTGCATACCCGACACCACAATCAGGAATGACGAGCCTGTGTTGGAAAAGCTGCTGCGTATATCATATGACAGTGAGTCTTTGTCGCCCAGCAGAACCGCCTTGCACATTGATGAATAATCCTCGGGAAGGAGACTGTCAAGCGAATTCTTCATTGCCTTGCGCACAGCCACTGCCATGCTGTATATTGAGCTATGCTTCTCCCCTGTTGTTTCAAAATTATAAACATCACTTGTATATGCTCTGAAAAATATACCGCTGCTTATCAAAGAATTTGTGCTTGTTTTGTACAGAGTCAGGTCAGCATTAACACAATCAAAATCCTCTGCACCAAGGTCTGTATATGAAACAAGCTGTAACTTAATTTTCTCAGCTTCTCCGTTTATAGCTTTGGTTTGTATAGTATAGATTGCACTGCTCTCGGATACCTGAACTTCATCACATACATATCCGGAAATATTTAATTCCTTTTCGGAATATTTCTCAACCAAAGGCAAATAGTAATAATTCGAATAAAGAATAATTGCAAAGCAAGCAAACATAGCCGATATTCCTATAATAAGAATAGCTTTATTGTAATTTTCCAGTTTTCTTATGATAATAAAGACAATACCTAAAACTATTGATGTCAAAGATAAGCCGACCGCAATTCGGAGCACTGTCTCAGAATAAAAATAAAAAACGACTGCAAGGACAGAAAGGTAAGTCAATCCAATCAATCCAAACAGTCGTTTCATAATAAATCTCCGTATAAATCACTTGAAGAACAAAGGAAGCTCTTCCAGAAAAATAATATCTTTTCTGTCTTTTGCATCACCCTCGGCAAGCACGGCAGCCTTGCCGACAACCTCAGCACCCGTCTGTGAAATCAGATTTTCCAGTGCTTCAAGGCTATGTCCTGTTGAAATAACATCATCAACAATCAACACTCTTTTGCCTTTGAGAAATTCAGCGTCACCCTCACCTAGATAAAGCCTCTGCTCGTTGGCGGTGGTTATGGAATTAACACTTACGCTAACCGGGTTACGCATATACACCTTAACGCCCTTGCGAGCCACAACGTAGTTGCGGCAGCCCTGACGTGCCATTTCATAGCACAAAGGGATACCCTTTGCCTCGGCAGTAACAATAACATCGTGCTCGGGGCAAATTTTGAGCAGTTCAGAAGCCGCCCTTTCTGTAATTTCAACATCACCAAACATAATAAATGCAGCAATATCAAGCTTTTCATTAACTGAAAACATTTCCAGTTCACGCTCAACGCCTGCAATTTTTATCTTATATGTATTCATTTTTACTACCCTTTAGCACATTTTACTGTCTAGCTTTTTTCCGCCGAGAATGTGGAAATGCAAATGCTTAACGCTCTGACATCCATCCTCGCCGCAATTGTTAACAATGCGATAGCCATTTGAAAGGCTGAGCTTTGCTGCAATCTCAGGTATCTTTGTGAAAATATAGGCAACAACTTCGGCGTTGCTCTCATCTATTTTGTCTGCACAGCAAATATGCTGCTTTGGCACAACAAGCACGTGTACAGGCGCCTGAGGGTCTAAATCATAGAATGCGAGAATTTTTTCATCCTCATAAACCTTTTTTGACGGAATTGAGCCGCCAATAATACCACAGAAAATACAATCTGCCATTTTATCGCTCCCTTTGTCGGATAATATTCTGATACCAAGTAATATATTTATAGTCTGTAGAAATTCACTAAAGACAATAATTATCTGCAATTAATCTTGCTCTGCCAATATTTTACAACTAATACGCAAATCAGTCAATACAATTACTTCTTTTTAGCAGTAATTTTCTTCTCTTCACCTCGCATAAGTCTGCCGATATTTTCTTTATGCTTTACGATTACAAATATTGCTATTATCAGCGAAGCAACAGAAGAAAGAATTACATATCCAATTGAATATCCGCCGTTTATGAAATCAAATATAAATGTCGCAAGAAATGTAAACGGCGCATATACAATTGCAGCAGTAATGCTTGAAGCCGAAATAATTTTCGTTATTGCAAAAACTATAAGAAACACAGCAATAACTCCGACAAACACTCTCCAGTCCTCAGTTGCAATCAAAGCGGCTGCCGTTACAACACCCTTACCTCCCTTAAAATGGAAATAAACAGGATATGAATGACCTATAATGCAGAATATGCCTGCTATGTATTTGCCGCAATTTATGAACTCATTTGTGAGTACCTGATTATCAGACGCCGCAAAAGAAAAGATAAAGCCGCCTATAAGAACTGCAATTACGCATTTGAGCGCGTCACAAACTATTGTGATAATTGCAGGCACCTTGCCGACGCTGCGCAATACGTTTGTAAAGCCTGCGTTGCCGCTGCCCATATTGCGGATATCATACTTGCCCTTTGTGACAATTTTTGTGACTAAAACAGCAGTATTAATACTGCCAAGCAGATATGCTACTGCTGCCGCAAGCAGAAACATCCACCAATTGGTCGATAAAAATGATAAATAGAAACTCATTGCTTTTCTCCACGCTCCCTGATTACAATTTTTACAGGTGTACCCTCAAGTGCAAATGCCTCACGGATTCTGTTCTCAAGATAGCGCTGATAGGAGAAGTGGAAAAGCTCGGCATTATTACAGAAAAATACGAATGTAGGCGGTTTTACAGACGCCTGAGTCATATAGAAAATTTTCAGCCGCTTGCCCTTGTCAGACGGAGGCTGAACTCTTGTGGTTGCCTGTGCCAGAAGCTCATTGAGCATACCTGTCCTGATTCTGCGGTTTGCAGATTCATTACAGCTTACAATGAGCTCAAACAGCTTGTCAATTCTCATTCCTGTTTTTGCGGAAATGAACACCTTTGGCGCATATGACATAAACGCAAAATCAATGTCAAGCTTCCTTTTGAATTCCTGCATAGTCTTGTCGTTCTTTTCAACAGCATCCCACTTGTTCACGGCAAGAATACACGCCCTGCCCGATTCGTGTGCAAGTCCTGCAACCTTTGTATCCTGCTCGGTTACGCCTATTGTTGCGTCAATCATAATAACGCACACATCACTGCGTTCAATTGCCATTTTTGCTCTTAAAATGCTATACTTTTCTATATTATCATAAATCTTGCTCTGACGGCGCAGACCTGCTGTATCGGTAAAATTAAATCTGCCGAATTTATTCTCAACAAGCGTATCTATTGTATCTCTTGTTGTACCCGCAATGTCAGAAACAATGCATCTCTCTTCATTTGAAATTTTATTTACAAGCGAGGACTTGCCTGCATTCGGCTTGCCTATTACTGCAACGTTTATGACTGAGTCATCCTCCTGTGCAGAGTAATCATAGTCAATACACTTAAAAACACAATCAAGCAAATCTCCCGTACCGTGTCCGTGAACGGCAGAAACCTGAACAGGGTCGCCGAGTCCGAGATTGTAGAATTCATAGAATTCAGCGGCAGGCTCACCTACCCTGTCACATTTGTTTACACACAGCACAACCGGTTTGCCCGACTTCTGAAGCATTTGTGCAACGTCTATATCAGTAGCAACAAGGCCGCTTTTGAGATCGGTAACAAGAATGATTACATTTGCCGTGTCAATTGCAAGCTGTGCCTGACGGCGCATCTGTACAAGAATTACATCGTCAGACTTAGGCTCAATGCCTCCTGTATCAACCACAAACGCAGACTTTCCGCACCATTCAAGCTCACCGTAAATTCTGTCGCGAGTAACGCCCGGAGTATCATCTACTATTGAAAGGCGCTGACCGATAAGCTTGTTGAATAGCGTTGACTTTCCTACATTAGGTCGTCCGACTATTGCTATTACGGGTTTATTCATCTGCTGTCACTCCTTTTATAATAACAGTCTGAACAAGCTGTTCTCTATTATTATTTACAATGCAAAACAGAATATCAACGTCCCGAATTAACGAAGAAATATTAAAAATCCCATAATAACAATCTGTTCCGCACAAAATATAACAATCAAATTTTTGCAAAGCACGCAAAACAAAAGGGCGAACAGATGACTGCCGCCCAAAATGTTTTGTAAATAATTACTCAGCCTCTTTTACAATAACCTGTCTGCCGTTATACTTACCGCAGTTTCCGCAAGCTCTGTGAGCTGCCTTTAATTCGCCGCAGTCAGGGCAAACAGTAAGTGTAGGAGCGTTAAGCTTCCATACTGTTGAACGTCTTGAGCTCTTTCTTGCGTGTGAAGTTTTTCTCTTTGGTACTGCCATTACAAAGACCTCCTTATTTATATTAATCCATAAACTGTTTAAGTATCTCAAGCCTTGGGTCAACCTGCCGCCTATCACACGAACATTCACCGTCATTCAGGTTAAATCCGCACTGAGAGCAGAGCCCCTTACAATCACTTTTGCAGAGATTTTTCTGCGGAAGCGAAAGCAGAATGTCAGAAATAACAATTTCATCAAGCTCGAGTTTATAATCAGGTGTTTCAATATAATCGTCGTTGCCGTCATCAACCAGAGTCTGAGCAAGCTTGTGTGTAAAGCTCAACTTCATTTGCTTTGTAAACTCCTCCGAACATCTGTCACAACTGCGTGTGTAATCAAAAACCGTGTCGATAGTAAGACTTACAAGGCTTGCTCTGTTTTTTGCCGTAGCGGTAACATCAATCGGAGTCTTGAATGGAAAAACGCCGTCAATGTCAATATCTGCAATATCAAGCCTGTAATTAATCTGTTTTTCTTCTCCCTCGTTTTGAAAGACCGATTTTAGTTCAAAAAGCATGACTGCACCTCTTGACCGCATAAACGCATATTAAAACGCTGTTAATTATTATACAAAAGGTTTTCCCCTTTGTCAACTGAAAAATATCATAAATTATACATATTTTTTGAGAAAAGTTCCTTGCAAAACAACAATTTTTCTTTTTTAGAATATTAAGCGACAACAACATTAATAATGAGATTATATTTTCTATATCAGAATATTAAATGATATATTATTGAAGGTATAATATTAAATTTATATATTTAATCGGTGTAATAATAAGCAAGACGTTAAGCTTTGCTTATTTTATTTATATAAATTCGGTTAAAACTCATTTGAAAATGGCTATGTATGTAGCTTTGCGGACAAAATGAAAAAAACTTTCGCATAAAATAAAAAAACATAAGAAAATACAAAATGAATATTTTTGCAGAAATATTTCTACCATTTAACAACAAAAAGCCTTGCGGATTTTACATCATTTATGCAAAGTGCTAAATTGATATGAAAATACCGCCCTCACATTGTGGGAGCGGTTAATTGTTACTTTGTCCAATAGGCTCATAACCTATTCCATTGTTACATTCTTTTTTCTCTTTTACATTGCTATAATCAAAGTTCATAGGTATTCCGTCTGGAAAAGCATCACAACAATCAAGCCAACCGTCTATAAGCGGTCGCTGATGTTTACAATTGCCACAATCGTTTATGCAAATCATTTGAATTTTCTCCCCATATATTTCTCATAAAATTCCATTGCCTCATCAGATACTTTGGCTCCTCTTGAACGAAGAACCTCCAATTCAGCAATGCATTCTGCGCCATCCTTTCGTGCAAGTACACTAATTCCATCTATATGTATTGTAGCTAAATTGTTATATAATTTTTCTATTTCCTCTACTTTTACACCCTCTGCGGTTAGTTTTCTACTATTTCAAAAACACTTTTGGGTTCACTTCACTTAATGGGAGCGGTTTAATTATTATTAGCAAATTTAGGGTCAATCTGTCCTATATATTCATCGTGCTTCTTTCTATACAGTTCAACG
>CAYQXN010000004.1:0-46736 GCA_964421585.1 uncultured Ruminococcus sp.
TGAATCCCTGAGGTACCGGAAGTCCTAAACCTGTCATTTCTGCAAGGTTAGCACCCTTACCGCCGAGGAGCTCACGCATGTTAGCATTACCTTCTGTAAAAAGGTAAACCCATTTGTTTGCCATTTTGGAATCCTCCTGTAAATATAATATACGGCTGTGGCAAAAATCCCTCTGATTTTTGCCTGCTTGTATAAGCCTGAAAATAATTATACCAAAGTTTTCCGAAAATAGCTACATTTTTTTAAATTTTTTTCTGATAAAAAAAGAATTTTATTTTTAATAATATTGTATAAATCGTTTAAAATGCGGTACAGTATTGTTTTTTTGTAAAAATCTCTTGAAATTTGTAAATTTTATGAGATAATATTATTATCTGATGTTGTGCGCCGAATTTTGGCATATAGCATATGATAATTTATATCTAATGTAATTATTGAGGAGTTTTTTTGGATGAGCAACTGTGCCATTATTCTCGCAGGCGGCGAGGGCAAGCGTATGAAGTCCGATAAGCCGAAAACTCTCTCTTTGGTGCTTGAAAAACCTATGCTTATGTGGGTTATCTCGGCACTCAGAGGAGCAGGAATTGACGATATTTGCGTTGTTAAAGGCTTTAGAAAGGAATGTATAGAGGGATTTCTTGATGTTATAAATAAGAACAGTGCAAATCCTGTTGAAAGCGTTTATCAGGCTGAGCGGCTCGGTACAGGTCACGCTGTTATGATGGCTAGGGAGTTCCTGAGCAGGCATATCGGCAATGTTGTTATTCTAAACGGCGACGCTCCGTTTATGGACAGCAAAACAATCTGCGACGCGCTTTCCCAACATTCGGACGGCTATGCGGCTACTGTGATTTCCGCAAGGGTTTCCGACCCGACAGGCTACGGAAGAATTGTAAGGGATAAGGACGGAAATCTTGAGGCGATAATTGAACAAAAGGACGCTGATGAGGAAACTCTTAAGATAAATGAGGTGAATTCGGGCGGCTTCTGGTTTGATGCTCAGCAGCTTCTCAAGGTGCTTGACAGAATTACCTCGGACAATAACGCAGGTGAATATTACCTTCCCGATGCAATTAAAATTCTGCTTGATGACGGCAAAAAGGTAGGTGCGTTTACTGCTCTGTGCAGCGATGCTGTGCTTGGTGCAAACGATCCTGCGCAGCTTGAAGAGCTTAATAAAATTGCCGTAGCAAAGGGATATTCCTGTTAAGCGTTTTAAGTATTAAGTTTTGTTATATTTTGTTATATTTATTTTTTGTCAATATGGTGGTCAATCAATTTTTACTTTATAATAAAATTCAAAGGAGTTATTACAAATGAATTTTCACGGTAAGGACATCAAAATTTTCTCCGGCAATTCAAATGTTGACGTAGCTCAGGGCATTGCAGGCTGTTTAGGTCTTCCTCTCGGAAAATGCGACTGCACACAATTCTCAGACGGTGAAATTGCTGTTTCACTTCACGAGTCTGTTCGCGGCAGCGACTGCTTTATTGTTCAGTCAACCTGTGCACCGGTAAACGACAATCTTATGGAAATGCTCATTATGATTGATGCAATGAAGCGTGCTTCGGCTGCAAGAATTACGGTTGTTATGCCGTATTTCGGTTATGCAAGACAGGACAGAAAGGCTAAAGCCAGAGATCCGATTTCAGCTAAGCTTTGTGCTGACATCATCACTTGTGCAGGTGCCGACCGTGTGCTTACAATGGATCTTCATGCAAATCAGATTCAGGGATTTTTCAACATTCCGGTTGACCATCTTCACGGCGCAACACTTCTTGCAAACCATATGAAAGAAAAAATAGGCGGAAATTTTGATGATTATATTGTAGTTTCTCCTGATCTCGGTTCAGTTACACGTTCAAGAAACTTTGCCGCAAAAATCGGCACGGGTCTTGCAATTATCGACAAGCGCAGACCAAAAGCTAATGTTTGCGAGGTTATGAACATTATTGGTGACGCAAGAGGCAAGAAGGTTATTCTTGTTGACGATATGATTGACACAGCAGGCACACTCTGCAATGCTGCCAATGCTATTGTTGAAAAAGGCGGCGCAACAGAGGTTTATGCTTGTGCTACTCACGCAGTTCTTTCCGGTCCTGCAATTGAGAGAATAAAGAACAGCGCTATCAAGGAAGTTGTTCTCCTCGATACAATTCCTGTTCCTGAAGAAAAGAAGATTGACAAGTTTACAATTCTTCCTGTAGCTCCTACATTTGCGGAAGCTATTGCAAGAATTTATAACGACAAGCCGTTTACGACAGCTTTTGGTTGATAATACACGGATACATTCCGACGGGATTTTCAACGTTTTAGCAGTAAAATAAAATATACTTACGACAGGCGGGTTTGATGAAAACCCGCCATATCTGCGTTACGGAGGCTGGATAAAAGGATGAATATAGCATTAGAACAGGGAGGTAAAAATGTTCGGTAAAAATAAATCAGGCGGTTCTGTTGAATACCTTATTGTAGGACTGGGCAACCCCGATAAAAAATATGAGAATACACGTCACAATGCAGGTTGGCTTGCACTAGACTATATTTCCGACAAGCTTAACTGTCGTGTGAATAAGGTAAAGTACAAGAGTTTTGTCGGAACCTGTACTATTGGCGGTGCAAAGGTTATGCTTATGAAGCCTACAACATATATGAATAACAGCGGGCAGGCTGTTGTGGAGGCAATGAATTTCTACAAGATTCCTCCCGAAAATGTAATTGTAATATTTGACGACATTTCGCTTGATGTCGGCAAAATGCGTATTCGTTCCAAGGGCAGCGACGGCGGTCAGAGAGGGATGAGGAGCATAATTGCGCTCAGCGGCTCGCAGGGCTTCCCGCGCATTAAAATAGGTATAGGCGAAAAGCCGAATCCAAACTGGGATTTAGCCGATTGGGTGCTTTCAAAATTTACCGCTGAAGAGCTTAAAATACTTGATACTATGTTTGATAACGCTTCAAAGGCAGTTGAACTGATTATTGACGGAGAGATTGAACGTGCAATGAGTATGTTCAATTGAATAAACATACAATATGGTGAAAAAATGAAATTTTTAATTGATGCTTTAGGACAGAACGATACCTTTAATTCGCTCATACGCACCGTAAAAAACGGAAGGTCGTTGTATGTGTCGGGTTTATCTTCTGTAAATAAGGCAAATGTCATATATGCACTATGCCGTCTCAAAAAAGTGACGGCTCTTTGCATTGCCGCCGATGAAAAGGAATCGCAGCAGCTTTGTAACGATTTATCAAGTATGGGACTTAGGGCTTATGTGTACCCTGTCAGGGATTTGAACTTTCTCGATTTTCAAAGCAAGTCAAGGGAGTATGAGCACGCAAGGCTTAAGGTGCTTTTAAAGCTGATAGAGGGTGACTGCGATGTTGTCATCTCATGCATTGACGCGACAAGTCAGCTTACTGTGCCCAAAAAAGTGCTTGAGGAGTCAACCCTGATTTTTGAAGAGGGCAGAGAGGTTGCTCTTGAAAAAGCGGTGAAAACGCTTACCCTGCTGGGCTATGAAAGATTTGATGCCGTTGAGGGCAGTGGTCAGTTTTCACTACGAGGCGGAATTCTTGACTTTTTTATGCCTGACTGCGAATACCCTGTCAGAGCCGAGTTCTGGGGTGATGAGATTTCCGACCTTAACTACTTTGATATTGAATCGCAGAGAAGGTTCAAAAAGGCAGGCAAAATCAAGCTGTCGCCGTCAACCGAGATTCTGATTGAGGACAGAAATGCCTTGGCGGCAGAGATTGAACGCAGGGCGGGACTTTTACGCGGAAAAGCCGTTCCAAAGGCAAGGGAAAAGCTGCATTCAGAGGCTGAGCTTATCAGGAGCGGTGCTGTGATTTCCAATGCAGATAAGTTTATTAATCAGATTTACGGGAAACCTGAAAGCCTGTTTGATTACTTTGACAGAAATGCGCTGTTCTTTACCTCCGAATTTGCCAATGTCAGCGACAGAGGAAAGGCAATGGACTTTCAGAACACCGAAATGCTTAAGCAAGCCTTTGAGGACGGCACGCTTTGCAGAGGCTTTGACAGGTTTACTCTGACATTCAATGAATGTATTGACATATTTACGCAGCACGGCGTAATTATGCTTGAAAGCTTTGTGCACGGAAATTGTCCGATTAAGCTCAGCGATACATTTGCATTTACAACAAAGCAGTTATCTCCTTGGGGCGGTTCATATAAGCAGCTCAGGGAGGATATTGACGGTATTTTTAGTGCTGACAGCTGCATTGTTGTGCTCGCAGGCACTGACAAATCGGCAAAAAATCTTTGCGAAAATTTGAAATCTGACGGCTACAATGCAGAGTTTGCAGATAAATTGGATAAAATAAAGCGTGGCACCGTTTTTGTTATGACGGGTGCGCTCAGTGCAGGCTTTGAGCTTACAGCTGAAAAATTTTATTTGCTTACCTATGGTCAGACCGCTTATAGTCCTCAGAAAAAAAGCAGCCGCAAAAAAGCAAAGAAAGGGCAGGAAATCTACAGCCTTTCAGAGCTTTCGGTCGGAGATTACGTTGTTCATAATGTTCATGGTATTGGCGTATTCGGCGGTATCCGCAAAATTGATACGCACGGCATTACAAAGGATTATATCAAGATTGATTACGCAAAGGGTGATGTGCTCTATGTGCCTGTTACTCAGCTTGATATGGTTGCAAAATACATTGGAAACAGCGAGAGTACGTCTGTCAGACTTTCACGGCTCGGCTCACAGGACTGGCAGAAGCAGAAAGCGCGCGTTAAGTCCTCTGTTAAGGATATAGCCAAGGAGCTGATTGCGCTTTATTCTGCACGAATGAAGGCAAAGGGGTATGCTTTTTCGGGTGATAATGAATGGCAGCGTGATTTTGAGGCAGGCTTTGAATATGAGGAAACACCCGACCAACTCAGGTGCTGTGAGGAAATCAAGCGCGATATGCGGCGCACTGCACCGATGGACAGACTTCTCTGCGGTGATGTTGGCTTTGGAAAAACAGAGGTTGCTCTGCGTGCAGCATTCAAATGTGTTTCTGACTCAAAGCAATGCGCCCTGCTTTGTCCGACAACAATCCTCGCATGGCAGCATTATCAGACGGTAACAAGACGTTTTGAAGGCTATCCCGTTCGTATTGAGCTGCTCTCACGTTTTCGCAGCGCAAAGCAGCAGAAGGAGATTTTGCAGAAGCTCAGGCGTGGTGAGATTGATATAATTGTCGGCACCCACAGGCTTGTGCAAAAAGATGTTGAATTCCGCGACCTGGGACTTGCAATTATTGATGAGGAGCAGCGTTTTGGAGTTGCACAGAAGGAACGCTTTAAGGAGCTTTGCAAGAATGTTGATGTTCTCACGCTTTCGGCTACGCCGATTCCCAGAACCCTCAATATGGCGATGAGCGGCTTGCGTGATATGAGTGTAATTGAAGAAGCGCCGCAGAATCGACAGCCGGTGCAGACCTATGTGCTTGAGCACGATGAAGCTGTTGTAAATGAAGCAATCCGTCGTGAACTGAGAAGAGGCGGGCAGGTATTCTATCTGCATAATGATGTGGCTACGATTGAGAGAACTGCTTCAAATATTCTTGAGGCGGTTCCCGAGGCTAAAATTGCCATAGGCCACGGTAAGATGAAAGAAAACGAGCTTAGCGAGGTATGGCGCAGAATGCTTGAGCAGGAGGTTGACGTACTTGTCTGTACAACCATTATAGAAACAGGCGTTGACTTGCCGAATGCAAACACTCTTATTATAGAAAATGCCGACCGTATGGGGCTTTCTCAGCTGCATCAGCTCAGAGGCAGAGTGGGACGAAGCTCACGCAGGGCTTATGCATATTTTACATTCAGAGGCGGCAAGGTGCTCACAGAAATTCAGCAGAAGCGTTTAGCTGCAATCAGGGAGTTTACCGAGTTCGGCAGCGGTTTCAAAATTGCAATGCGCGACTTGGAACTCAGAGGTGCAGGAAATATTATGGGGGCACAGCAACACGGTCATATGGATTCTGTCGGATATGATATGTATCTCAAACTGCTTGAAGAGGCGGTAAATGAGGAACGCGGCATAGAGCAGACTGCTTCAGACCTGGATTGCCTGATTGATATTTCTGTTGATGCGCATATTCCCGAAAGTTATGTTGAAAGTCTTACGTTAAGGCTTGACGTTTACAGACGTATTGCAGATATACGCAGTGTTGATGACAGCGAGGATGTAAAGGAAGAGCTGTGCGACCGTTTTGGCAAAATTCCTGAGTCAGTGCTCGGTCTTATTGATATTGCGCTCATAAGAAACAGGGCGAATTCTTTAGGTGTTTATGAAATTCGGCAGAATGACAGCAGTGTTCTGCTGTATATCAGGGAAATCAAATCACCGTTTGTTGCCGATATGCTGATTGCCTACAACGGCAGGGCAATGCTCAGTGCGGGCAGTAAGCCGTATATCAGCATAAAATGCGGCTCTGAAGGTTCGCTTGATATGTTGAAGAGCGTTTTCAGAACGACCGCAAAAAAGGTTTGATTTGTTTGTGTTCTAAAACTTGGAATATTATAAAAAATTTGATAAATTTCGAATAAAATATAGACAATGATGATTTTTTTGTGTATAATCATAAAGTACGTACCCTGAAAAAGTGTTTTTGGGTGCAAATTTGTTATTTTATGTAAGGACGGTAAAAAAACTATGAAACCAAATATGAAAATAGGTTCATTTTTATTGGCAATTATTATGGTGCTTACTACCATAGTTGCAGCAGGCTGCGTTCCTGTCAGTCTTAATAAGGAGTGGTCATACAAGACCGCTGATAATGAGCTTGCAATCGGCGTTTATATTTATTCGCTGAGTCTTGCTTATTCACAGGCTCAGTCATATGCTTCTGACCAGCTTGACGATTACAGCACAGAAAACTACGACTGGCTTGATGAGGAAATTAAAGACGATGACGGCAACACTAAGGTAGCAAGAGAGTGGATTAAGGATCAGGCAGAGCTGATGTGCCTTAGCTATCTTGTTGTTGATGAACAGCTTGCAAAGACAGGCGTTGAAATCAGCACGGACGATATGGCGTCTGCTGACTCTCAGGCTGAAACATACTGGAATATCGGTCCGTATGCAGATTACGGCTATTTAATGCCTATGAGCGATGACCTTGAGCCTTACGGTATTTCTCTTGAAAGCTTTACTTATTCAACAACAGAATACAATTTAAAGTATTCAAGACTTTTCACTGCTGTTTACGGTGAGGGCGGATCTAAGGAGGTTTCAGACAGCGACCTTACAACCTTCTTTACAGAAAACTATGCTGATTACAGCTATATTTCCGTAAATCTCTATGAATCAACAACTGACGAGGCAGGTACTTCTTCGGATGTTGCGCTTTCGGAAGATGAAGCAAAGAAGCTCACAGATGAATTTGACGCATATTCAAAGAGCCTTAACGGGGGCACATCATATGAAGATGTAATTGCTGAGTATCTTGAGGCAAATGAGCTTGAATCAGACCCGTCAGTGTCAAATGTTGAGATTATTGAAGATTCTTCAATCGGTGATGAGCTTGTTGATGCAATCAAGGAGCTTGGCAGCAATAAGGCTACTACTATTAAGGTAGGCGAGGACAACTCGGCAATTTACTATCTTATCTACAAGAGAGACATCAATGATGATGTTGATGATTATATAGGTGATTCTACAAACAGAGACACTGTTCTTTCAAATATGAAGTCAGAAGATTTTGCTGATTATATTGAAGAGCTTACAAAGGAGCTTGATTTTGAAGCAAACACAACTGTGCTTAAAAAATATACGCCTGAACTTTTCTTTGTTAAGACGGAAGAAACTGACTCTGAAAGCGAATAATATCTGCGTATGATTTTTATTCGCAGAAAGGTGATTTGTATGAGCAAAAGACTGAAATTTAAGTTTTTAGCGGCTGTTATAGCGGTTATGCTCTGCTTCTCTGTATACTCGCTGAGTGCGTATGCAGTCGGTGAGGGGGATGACAGCGGTTATGAGGATGATTCTTCATATGTAGAGTCTGGCGAAGATGACATTGTGAGCGCACCTTCGGATGATGTTTCTTCAGATGCAGGAAATGACGATTACAGCAGCTCATATGACGACGGTTACCCTGATGTCGATGATTATTCATCAGACAATGATTATAACTATAGTTATGACAGCAGCTATGATGATTACAATTATGATTACAATTATGATTATAATGACAGCCATGATGACTATAATGATAGTTATGATTATAACGATTATAATAATTATGGCTACAGTTCCTATGTAGGCGGCGGTCAGACCTATGTTGTTCCTGACAGCACCGCACCATCTGCTGCACTTTATGATATAAGAGACGGTATTGACAGCAATGAGCTTAACAGCAGTGACTGGAGCGATATTGCGGCAATCCTTAAAAACGCCAACAGCGCTGATGATGGCGGTGATGATTTCAGCTTTATCAAGAACAATAACAGTTCCTCAGATAACGGAGACTGGATGCTCTATATCGGCATTGCATGCATTGTTCTTAGCATTGCTGGTATCGTTTATGTTGTGTTATCATATGTAAAAAATCGCAGGAATGTTTCATCAGGCAAACGTACTTCAGGCACCGTAAGAATGGCGGCAGCAACAGCAGGCGCGAGCTCTGCGTCAGGACGGTACCGTTCAGGCAGTGATTACGGTGACGGCTACAGGAGGCAGAGTGCGAAGAAAAAGAATAAAAGCAGCAAATATGATACTGCTGATGTTAAATTGCCTAAAAGCTCGCGCACTTCAAATCACAAAAACGGCGGCGGAAAGCGCTATAAATAATTATAAACCCATCCCCTCAGCCTATAGCTGAGGGGTTTTGCTTACTCGCTGTAACGTTGTCGTTGTGTTCGGGAGCAAGCTGTTCGGTAATAATTCAAGCAACTGTCAGGCTTCTGTTGTACATAATATAATTGTACAGCTTGCCAAATTAGTGTGAACAGACATTAGGTTGGATAAAATCTTATACTTTGTGTGATAAATTCGTAAATAAATTTATCTGGCCGATATCTAAAATACTTTACTTTTTTAAGGGTTTATTGTATAATATACTTTAAACTAATATCGCTGAATGTCGGAATTTTTTTATAATGAATTTTCCGTATGGTGTTAGTTTTCAGGCATATATCATTACAAATATTGCTTGTGTGCATTACTATATAGGACAGGAGGGACATAAACATAATGATTAGTGGTGCTGAAATTATGGTAAAATGTTTGGAAGCCGAGGGTGTTAAGGTCGTCTTTGGTTATCCGGGTGCAGCAATTTGCCCGTTTTACGATAAGATTTATGATTCTGATATTGAGCACATCCTTGTGCGTGAAGAGCAGAATGCTGCTCACGCCGCAAGCGGATATGCAAGGTGCAGCGGCAGACCCGGTGTTTGTGTTGCTACATCCGGTCCCGGTGCGACAAACCTTATCACAGGCATTGCTACTGCCTATACTGATTCAATTCCGATAGTTGCTATTACAGGTCAGGTGCGTACCGACCTTTTGGGCAGGGATGTGTTTCAGGAGGCAGACATCACCGGTGCTTGCGAGCCTTTTGTAAAGCACAGCTATCTTGTCAGCAAAACCGAGGATTTGCCCAGAATATTCAAGGAGGCCTTTCACATTGCGTCAACAGGCAGACAAGGTCCCGTGTTGATTGACGTTCCGCAGGATATTCAGGAAAATCTGATTGAAGAATTCGTTTATCCTGATAAGGTTAACATTATCGGCTACAAGCCGAATACAAAGGGACATGCAGTTCAGGTAAAGCGTGCTGTTGAGGCGATCAAGAGCAGCAAACGACCTGTGATTGTTTCGGGCGGCGGAGTACTCAGCTCTGGAGTAAAGCTCAAGCTGCAGGCGTTTGTTGACAAGACAAAAATCCCTGTAATTTCCACGATGATGGGTATCGGTATTATGCCAAGCGACAACGGACTTTATCTTGGAATGCTCGGTACACACGGAACTGCAATTGCCAATCGTGCGCTGCACGAGGCTGACCTTGTTATAGTTTGCGGAGCAAGACTCGGCGACAGAGCTGTTGCTGCTCCAAATCAGATGAGCGAAAAAAATACTGTTATTCATATCGACATAGATCCTGCTGAAATCGGCAAGAATGTTAAGACTGAAATCCCGATTGTAGGCGATATGCGTAACGTTATGGATATGTTGCTTGATACTATCGGAGACTTTACTGTTCCAAATCAGTGGAGCGAGACTGTGAAATCTTGGCAGAAAGATTTAAAAAAGCCTGTACAGAGCTTTGAAGGCTATGTTGAGCCGAGAGCGCTTGTCAGGAACCTCAGCGCTATGTTCCGCTCAAAGGCAATTCTTGTTGCCGACGTAGGACAAAATCAGATTTGGTGTGCAAACAATTTTCGTATTCGTGAGGGCAGGTTCCTTACGACAGGCGGTATGGGCACAATGGGATATTCAATTCCTGCCTCTGTGGGCGCAAAGTTTGCAAGACCTACGCGCGACGTTATTGTCATCTGCGGTGACGGCAGCTTTCAGATGAGTATGAATGAGCTTGCTACAATTGCAGGCAACAATTTGAACATAAAAATCATAATTATGCGTAATACTCGTTTGGGTATGGTACGAGAGCTTCAGGATAAGCTTTATGAAGGCAGACATTCCGCCACAATTCTTAACGGCGATCCTGACTTTCTCAAAATTGCCGATGCCTATGGTATTGACCACGCAGAGGCAAGCTCCAATGAAGAAGCAGAAAAAATAATTAAGGGAATAGTTGACTCAGACAAGCCGTTTATCCTTGTCTGCAACGTATATCCGGACACTCCGTCTATATGAGGTGATGAAATGCAATATACATTATCAATTCTTGTTGAAAATCAGGCGGGTGTTCTATCAAAAATTTCAGGACTTTTTTCCCGCCGCGGCTTTAATATTGATTCGCTTGCCGTAGGTGTGACAGGCGACCCTAACGTATCAAGAATCACTATTGTTGCAAATGGCGACGAGTATGTGGTTGAACAGCTTGAAAAACAGCTCAACAAGCTTATTCCAATCATCAAGGTTAAGCGCCTTAATGAGGGTGAATTTATAAGTCGCGAGCTTATTTTAATCAAGGTTCACTGCGCTGCTGCAAAAAGGGCAGAAATAATTAAAACGGTTGAGATTATGCAGGCAAAGATTGTTGACGTGTCGCCATCGTGCGTTACGGTTGAATACTGCGAATGTGCAAACCGTGTAAATACATTAATAGATTTACTTAAGCCTTATGGTATCCGTGAGATTGTTAGAACAGGTACTGTTGCCATTGACAGAGGCACAGCCGCAGTTTCGGTTTAATCTTACAGCATCATATATAATTTATTTTAATATACCGCATTGCGCGGTAAGGAGGAATTTATAATGAAAGACTACAAAGAAAACATGAAAGCACCAATTTATTACCAGTCAGACTGTAACCTTGCTTTACTCGACGGTAAGACTATTGCTATAATCGGTTATGGCAGCCAGGGTCATGCTCATGCTCTTAACCTTAAGGAGTCGGGCTGCAATGTAATCATCGGTCTTTACGAAGGAAGTAGATCTTGGGCGAAGGCAGAGGCTCAGGGCTTTAAGGTATATACAGCTGCTGAGGCTGCTAAACAGGCTGACATTATTATGATTCTTATCAATGACGAGAAGCAGGCTTCTCTCTACAAGAACGACATTGAGCCAAACCTTGAAGCAGGCAATATGCTTATGTTTGCTCACGGCTTCAATATTCACTTTGGCTGCATTAAGGCGCCCGCTGACGTTGACGTAACAATGGTTGCTCCTAAGGGACCGGGTCACACTGTACGCTCAGAGTATCAGGTTGGTAAGGGCGTACCTTGCCTTGTTGCTGTTGAGCAGGACGCTACAGGTCAGGCTAAGGATGTTGCACTTGCTTATGCACTCGGTATCGGCGGCGCAAGAGCAGGTGTTCTTGAGACTACATTCAGAACAGAGACAGAAACTGACCTCTTTGGTGAGCAGGCTGTACTTTGCGGCGGTGTTTGCGCTCTTATGCAGGCTGGCTTTGAAACACTTTGCGAGGCCGGCTATGACCCAAGAAATGCTTACTTTGAGTGTATCCATGAGATGAAGCTTATCGTTGACCTCATCTATCAGTCAGGCTTTGCAGGTATGAGATATTCAATCTCAAACACAGCTGAGTACGGCGACTACATAACAGGTCCTAAGATTATCACAGAGGAATCGAAGAAGGCTATGAAGAAGGTTCTTTCAGATATTCAGGACGGCACATTTGCTAAGGACTTCCTTCTTGATATGTCAGACGCAGGCGGACAGGTACACTTTAAGGCTATGAGAAAGCTTGCTGCAGAGGCTCCTGCTGAGACAATCGGTAAGGAAGTAAGAAAGCTTTACAGCTGGTCTGACGAGGACAAGCTCATCAACAACTGATTTTCAAATTAAATAAGAGTTATATAAAAGAGCAGACTGTTGCAGTCTGCTCTTTTAGTTCATTGTAAAGTCAGATGAATTTGTCCATAATAAAAGTAATAACAGAAATAATCAGCACAAAAAGCGCAATAGATAATACAACAAATGTAAGTATAATTAAAATATACAATATAATTTTAAGCGGTACGGACTTGATTTTTCCGTTTGCAGCATCAGAAATTTTGACAAAAATCGTTTCAAAAAAAGTTTCGGAAATCAGACTTGCCGCTATTTCTATAATAACATCAATCATATTTATACCGTAAAACTTTATTTGTCGTTCTTTTTCTTGTATGCCGACTTAAACGGCACAATGCTGCCGTCTTTTTCTTTTACGCTTACATTATCAAGAGTAGAGTTGAATTGCTGACGAATTTCTCCGAGATATATTTTGTATAGCTTTTTCTGTTCAATATGTTCATCTTCGGTCAGACCGACAGATTTCTTCTTTTTTGCAAGCTCGTTAATTCTGTTGAGCATAGCCTTGTCCATAATCCACCTCACAAATTTTGATGATAATATCATAACACAAACAAAAGATTATCACAAGAGATGTTGTTGAAATAATGCGTCAGTTATGTTATTATAAAAATAAATTATAGTTTATAATTATAATATATACATACAGAGCAAATCGTAGTGATGCTCGGTGAGCAACTCAATAAAAAATGTGTAAAATTTTTGAGACGACCACTGGTCGTCCCTGCGCGTTGAATATAAAAGTTAACCTCGACTAAATCAGAAAAGGCTGTATTACTCAAAACTATGTTCAAGTGAATTTTCGGGCAAGCATTCTTTGTTTTCTATCAGGATGTCTGCTCGATTTGGCTGTCGGAGCTCCCGACAAACTATAATTTATATTATTACCGCAAAGAAGGAAACACTATGGAACAACTAAGTCTGCTGTATCCGCAAAATTCAAAGGCTGAATATCGCACATTAACAAAGGAAGCGGTTAATGACCTTTCTATTGACTATCTCTGCGAAGCGCTTACCAAAGAACCGTATGAGCGCAACAGTATCAGGCAGCTGCTTATAAATATAACTGATGACGAGGAAGTTATAAAATACAGATGTGACATTTTTGACGATTTTCTTCGTTATCCGAAGCTCAGAGATGATCTCACGGCTTTACTTGATAAGCTCAATGACCTGCGTGAAATTGAACGCTTTCAGAAGGATTCGGAGGCCTCCTCACTTTGGAAGCTTGTAAATCGACTTCGAGAGATGGACGGATATGTTGACTGTATCACAAAAATAAAAACTACGCTTGAAAGTATTGACGTGAAATCAGAGGGGCTGCTAAAGCTGAAGGAGAGCGTTCAGACTATCTATAACGGAAGCGGATTTCCGACTCTTAAGCAGGATATTCAGGAAACGCTTGCTAAGGCGCAGCAGCTTAAGAGTATTACTCTCGGTGTAAACCTTGACAGCCTGCTGCGACCTAAAACAGTGGGAGTAATTTCGCTCAATGATAAGGAGTTTACCGACAGCGGTATTCTCAGACGCTTTATGAAATTTGCAAATCAGGAAAGCGAGCTTCATTCGGGTAATGATGTATCGGGTTTTGTTAACTTTCATCCGGCAAATCCCTCAACCACAAAATTTGGACTTGGTCAGATGGTTGTGGGCGCTCAGCAGGATGTAAATCAGATTTTTACAAGCGAAGTTACGGGTGCGGACCCGCTTTCCGATGCTTTGAAAAAGGTTGTTACAGACATTCTCCGCAGAACCGTTAACGATATAAAGTCAATGCTCAATAAATATATAAATATCAACGGATATTCATTTGTTACTCTTATGCCTGAAATAATCTTTTATGTGCGGTTTGCAGAGCTTTTTGATAAAATAAAAGCAAAAGGTATGCCGATATGTAAGGCTGAGGTCATCTCCAAAGAAAAGCGAGACTGTAATATTAGCGACATCTACAATTTAAAGCTTGCAATCAAAAATGTTGAGGGCGATAATATTGATATTGTTACCAATAAATTTGAATTTGATGATGATAAACGCATTTATATACTTACTGGTCCGAACAGGGGAGGAAAGACTACAATCACACAGGCTGTAGGTCTTGCATTTCTGCTTGCTCAGAACGGCGTCTATGTTCCTGCTTCATCGATGAGCTTCAGTCCCTGCGATAATATATTTACTCACTTTCCTGCCGATGAAAACGATACGGTTGACCTTGGAAGACTGGGAGAAGAAAGCAAGCGACTTGCCGAGATTTTCAGCGTTGCAACTCGCTACAGTCTTATTTTGCTCAATGAAAGCCTTGCAACCACCAATGTTGCGGAGGGATTGTACATTGCAAAGGATGTTGTCAGAGCAATGAGGTATCTTGGTGCGCGTTCTGTTTTCAACACTCATATGCACGACCTGGCTCGCAATCTTGATGAAATGAACAATTCTACCGACGGGGAAAGCAGGGTAGAGAGTATGGTTACGGGGGTTGATAACGGCAGACGTTCCTTTAAGGTGTTTATTGCTCCGCCTCAGGGAGTGAGCTATGCTAAGGATATTGCCGAAAGATACGGCGTTACATTTGATAAAATCAAGTCGGCGATTGACGAAAAGAAACTATTATAATTTATATATAAATATGCCAAAAACAATCTGCTAAAAACTACATTGATTTTTTGCTGTAGTATTTGATATGAGTATTACTTTTATATAACAATAAAAATGGGTACATTCTGCAACGGAATGTACCCTGAATTTATTTTTGCATGTATTTAATAATTATTCAAATGTAATGCTGCCTGTGTACTGTCTTTTAAACTTCTCAAAAACAGTCTGCAAAAGGTCTTCGTCATTAATACTTACATATTCTTCAGTCTCTTCGTCGAGTGCATTGATTTTCAGAATTACAACCTCATCGGCATCTTCATTATTTTCAATCAGAACAATGAACTCTTCATTGTCGTATTCCACAACATCAAGAAATTCAAACTCGACTTCGTTGCCTTCATCATCAGTCAGAGTGATAAGCATATCCATATCTTCATTAAAAATTTCGTTGTTATCAGCCATAGCAAAGTCCTTTCTGAACGCGTTAACGCTTTCTGTTATCTAAAATAGAGTATAACCAAAATTAATTACAAAATCAAGTGTTTTATATGTGAAGTTAATTTTGGCAATCAAGCAAGAGGCGTTAATCCCTTGACGATATTATATTTTCTTGTCAAACTCGCTTCCGCAGCGGGGACAGCGAACTGTGTGCATACCCTTCTTGTTTTTTACCCTGAGCTGAGCTTTGCATACAGGACATTTAAGGTATTTGAATTCTTTTCTGTCCCTGAATTTTTGTATGCTGAGCTTAACACGGCTTTTGACCGGATTGTAAAGCTTGAGGAACGCTCTGTTTTCAGCACTTCGTTTATTGATATTGTGTGAGAGAAAACGAAATATAAGCAGAGCAAATGAAGCGAGCAGAAGAATACCTATTATTAGTCTGAATACCCATAAAAACAAAATAAAACGGGTAATAATAAGCAGAAAATAAAGCACCAAAGACAGTACGGCGAGGAACTTATTCATTGTGTCAAAACCGTACCTGCCCTGCATAAAAATCATAAATTTTTGAATAAGATTACGCATTTATATCATTCCTTATTTGTATTTTATCATATGTTACAGCAAAAGAGCAATGAATAAATCTGGGCTTTTGTATTTAAATCTTATGTTAAAATCGCAGACTGTTTAAGCTCTGATATAGTCGGCGCAGAAGTAAACGTACTTTAAGTCGGCAATAACCGCCGAATGTTCTGTTTTTACAACTACTGTCTTTCGCTGAGAGGAGCTTATTTCCCAAATACATTCTGCAATGTTACAGTTTTCGGGAGAATATCCGCTGCGCTCAAAAAACTGTTCAGTGGTCATAACGTCGGAGCCGTATCCCTCAAACATATGCAGAAGAGAATAATCAATCAGCTTGTATTCTTCTTCCATAATATGGATTCCGATGTCGGCATTGACCATAGAGCCTATATAGTAGGGAGCGTCGTTTAAAAAAAGTCCCGTTTTGTAAGAGCCTATAGAAACGGTCAAATCGGAATTGACGGCAATGGATGCAACTCCCGTGTTGCCGTTTATTCCGCTGTTTATATCTGCGCTGATTATAAACGAGTTTGACGAATTAATCTGTTCAATTGCGTCCTTTATATTGCCTGTGACTTCACCCGAAAAGCCTGTGCCCAAAAGGCAGTCAACCACGATGTCGTAGCCTGCAAAATTTCCGATATTGCTCAGACTTTCTTCAAGCGCACCAAGCGATTTAGCTGTTTGATAATAATACAGTCCGTCTTTTGAAAAACCGTCGCAAGCTCGTACAATAGTAGGCGTGATTCCGTTTCGGCAAAGTATGCACGCAAGCGCATACCCGTCACCTCCGTTGTTGCCCTTGCCGCAAACAATTGCAACTCTTCCGACAAATTTTACAGCGTCAAAAATCCCTTGAGCCGCACGGTGCATAAGTTCGGCAGAGGTTGTGTGTTCTGCAATTGTGTGAGCGTCACTGTGACGCATATTTTCAACAGATACTACTTCCTGTAAATTCATAAACATTTTGTCCTTCTATATATTTTGATATGTTGCACTCTGAAGATTATTTGCAGCATTATAAGCCGCCGTAACCGCATCATCACTTATTGTGCAGGTCAGCACATACAGCGGTATTTCTCTGAAAAAGTCGTCAAGCAAAGTAAGCATAGTTGACATCATTCCTTTGTCGTTAGTCACTGCGATTGCTTCAAGAATTTCCTTAAAAACTTCTCCAACGCTGACTTTTACGGCAGAATTTTGTGTGCCTCTTCTAAGAACATAAACTGCCTTGACAGGTGCCTTTACGTTATTTCCGATGTCTGCCTTTCCCATCCAAGGGGTTCCGTATATGAAAAAGTCACTGCCTTTTTTGCGTATAATAGGCTTGTCATCATTTATCATAGTTACCCTGTCGCCAAAGTGTCGGCGCCATAATGCGGTGTGGGTAGATTTGCCCGTGCCGCTTGCAGCTGTGAATACATAGGCTTCTCCGTCCAGCATAAGGCATGATGAATGAAAAAAGAATCCGTTGTAGCTTTCAAGTACCTTTTTGCATAGCTCCGAGAGTATCAGAAGGCTTTCAGCCTCGCTCTCTGAGCAGGGATTGTCGCTTCTTATGCTGCGTTCAAGAATGTTTTCTTTTGTAATACTTATATCAAAATCAGCATTTGCATCATTTGTAAGATACGGTTCGAGTCTGACAGCCGTAGGCTCATAAAAAGTGTTTATTTTTATGCAAAGGTCAGCAATTTTATATATCGGCATATTTTCTCCGTTCAAAATAACATATTGTTTTTTATCTTAATTTTATAATTATAACATAAAAAATCCTTGTTTTCCATAGTTTTTTGTCAAATCACTTTGTGAACAATAAATTATTCAGTATTTATGTTACAGTATAAAATGAACCTTTTCGGCAATACTTATTTCAGAATATATTTTTGGGGGTAAGACTTTGCAGTACGGAAAGGTTGAAATCTGCGGAATCAATACATCTCAGCTTAAGGTGCTTAAGGAGAGCGAAAAGCGGCAGCTGCTTGAAATCATAAAAAACGGAACTCCTGCCGAAAGCAAAAAAGCGAGAGACAAGATGATAAACGGAAATCTCAGACTTGTGCTGTCTGTGATACAGAGATTTACAAATCGGGGAGAAAACCCCGATGACCTTTTTCAGGTGGGAGTAATAGGGCTTATCAAGGCGATTGATAATTTTGATTCCACGCTTGATGTAAGATTCAGCACCTATGGAGTACCTATGATTATCGGTGAAATACGCAGATACCTCAGAGACAATAATTCAGTCAGGGTATCACGTTCAATGAGGGATACCGCATATCGTGCAATGCAGATTAAAGAGCAGCTCACAATCAAGAATGACAGGGAACCGACTGTTGAAGAAATTGCAAAGCTTATGGATGTTCCCAAGGAAACGGTTGTGCTTGCGCTTGAGGCAATTGTTGAACCTGTGTCTTTGTACGAGCCTGTGTTCTCGGACGGCAACGATACAATCTATGTTATGGACCAGATTGGCGATAATAACGACGATTCAACATGGCTTGAGGAACTTGCCATAAAGGATGCAATCGGAAATCTGTCTGACAGGGAAAAACGCATATTATCTCTCAGATTTTTCAGAGGAAGAACTCAGATGGAGGTTGCCAACGAAATCGGAATTTCGCAGGCGCAGGTCAGCAGAATTGAAAAAGGCGCACTAAAGACAATCAAAAAGAATATCTAGAAAACAGCCCCGAATATTACTTCGGGGCTGTTGCAGTCTGTCGAAAAAGTCCAGCATTTGCCGGGCTTTTTGCCATATATATATGTATAATATAGTTTATTGATTTATAAGTTATTGTTTTGCTTTCATAATTTGTATCTAAGAAAAAATTGAAAATAAATACAAGAAAAATTATTATTTTTTATTATTAAAAAGTGCAGATTGAAAAAATTTAAAATAAGCAATTCAAATTTTGCAGTCTATAGATTTGTCAATGATGTGCTGCAAAATTAGAAAAACGCAAATTGAAAAGAATATAATTTCATTGTATGCTTGACAAATAACTAACTAAAGAGTATAATGTATGCCAGGTAAACAAAACGAGGTGGCTGCATGGACGAAAAACAAGATGCGCTAAGACAGAAAGTGATAGAAAAGACGATTCTTATGATTGAGAAGATAGCCAATGCAAAGGATGAAAAAACTATTCTTTCCGATGGTCAGGAGTTTTATCGGGGTGAAAGTCATCTGTTGAAAATAATAGCAGTGCGACCGGGAATTTATTCGTCAGAGGCAGCCAGATGTTTTCAGGTAACTCGTGCGGTAATTCATAAAACCTTAAAAAAGCTGGAAGAGCGAGGGCTTGTAGAAAAAAAGCAGGATGAGAAAAATAAGAAATGTTATAGACTCTATGTGACTGACATTGGGATGAAAGCCTCAAAAGAATTAGAAGAAATTCAGCTTAAAAAGGCTTCTGTATTTTTCGACTGTATAAAAGAGCTGTCACAGGATGAGCTGGTGGGTGTTATACGATTTTTGGACAGATCAAATCAGGTGCTTGATCAAAAACAGTAATTTATGAGCCGTTGCAAAGACGGCTTTTAATTAAAATATGAGTTAGCAAAGTCTAACTCAAGAAGTGAAAATATCTTATATAGGAAAGTGCAGAAAGGATGAGCAAAAATGAGTGTTCGCTATAAAATTATAAAAAATCTTGTAAAACTTTCAGGAATGAAAAAGCTAATGCAATTGCCACCTGATGAGCTGCTGAAAAAGCAGAAAAAATAAATAGAAAACGACAATTAAAAATTCCTTCCGATCGGAAAGCGCGTTATGCAGACCGTATGATTGAAGGACATCATTGCCTTATTATGGAAACTCAGCCGCAAAAAAGCAAAAGGGCATTGTTGTTTTTGTATGGCGGCGGAATGACTATGGGTTCTGATGCCGGTGATTTAAAAGTGGCAAGGGATATTGGACGTCGCAGTGGGCGTGACGTATGGTTTCCGCATTATCCCTTGTGTACGGATTATTGTATTCGTGATACATTACATATGATTTATGAGACTTATCGGGAGATGCTAAAAAAGTATGCTTCGGAGGACATTGCCTTTTTAGGCTTTTCATCAGGTGCCGGACTGGCACTTGGTTTATGCTGCTATAACAATATGCAGGAGGAAAGGTTGCCGATGCCCGGATGTATTGTAGCGGTTTCGCCGGGAAATTGTCCTGCAAATCAGCAAGAATATGAAAAAATGGCGCGGCTTAATGAACGCGACATTCTTGTGGATGTAGATTTTATGGATAGTATAAGCTCCATTATGTCCCACGGCGAGCCTGATGTTCCGCAGGAGCTAATTTGCTTTGCACATGGGGATTACACAGGGGCTCCGTTGACCCATTTTTATTACGGGGGAGATGAAGTGCTGTCAGCGTCAGCAGAAGCATTTACAGGAGCTTTTGACAGCGTGGGGGCAAAATATACTATACATATTGAGCCGGGAATGTGTCATTGCTATCCTATGTTTACTTATTATCCGGAAGGAAAAAGAGCTTATGAGGAAATTATTCACAGGTTATCATAAATGTTGAAGAGAGCAGGAAGGGTACATTTATTATTCAACATATCGGTCGGTGTAGCTCTATCTGAATAATTGTTGCTCAGCCTTTATTGCATACTTGTTTTTTGTGTGTTGGTTGGGATGATAATGCGGTCTGTGCGACCGTTCAGCTAAAGCTTGGATAGTCTAGTCATATATTTTCATCCATCTGTAAACGTTGGAGGTTGGTTTTGTATCTTTAAGCTTTTGCTATACCATATTTTGAGAATAATTAATTAGGGGCTGACTAAACAACATTTTTGTAATACATCTATTGTAATCCTACATTGCAGGTTTGAAAAAATTTTAAAATTCTATTGATAAATAAGCTGTTTTGATATATAATAAATACGACTGTAAAAATTCAAAATTTTTACATATTCTTCTAATTATGAAAGGATGTAATTTAAATGAATCTCAACAAAGTTACCGTTGATGACATCAATGTAAAAGGCAAAAAGGTTCTCGTCCGTGTTGACTTTAACGTACCCCTGAAGGACGGCGTTATCACAAACGACAACAGAATTACAGCGGCTCTTCCTACAATAAAGAAGCTTATAGCTGACGGCGGCAAGGTTATTCTTTGCTCACACCTTGGCAAGCCCAAGAACGGCCCTGAGGAGAAGTTCTCACTTGCTCCTGTTGCAGTAAGACTTTCTGAACTCCTCGGTCAGGATGTTGTATTTGCAAATGATGACGAGGTTGTTGGTGAAAACGCAAAGAAAGCTGTTGCCGAGATGAACGACGGCGACGTTGTGCTTCTTCAGAACACACGTTTCAGAAAAGAAGAAACAAAGAATCTTGAACCGTTCTCAACGGAACTTGCATCTCTTGCAGAAGTATTTGTAATGGACGCTTTCGGTTCGGCTCACCGTGCACACTGCTCAACTGCAGGCGTTACAGAGCATATTAAAGACACAGCGGTAGGATATCTTATGCAGAAGGAAATTAACTACCTCGGCAATGCTGTTGAGACTCCTGTTCGTCCGTTTGTTGCTATCCTCGGCGGTGCAAAGGTTGCTGATAAGCTCAACGTTATCTCCAACCTTCTCGATAAGTGCGATACACTCATCATCGGCGGCGGTATGGCTTATTCATTCTTGAAGGCTCAGGGCAAGGAAACAGGTCTTTCACTTGTTGACGATACAAAGCTCGAATATTGTAAGGAAATGATAGAAAAGGCTGAAAAGCTTGGCAAGAACCTTGTTCTTCCTATTGATACAACTGTTGCAAAGAGCTTCCCTGACCCAATCGACGGTCCTATTGATGTGGAAATTGTTGATTCAGACAAGATTCCTGCTGATATGGAAGGTCTGGATATCGGAACCAAGACTCAGGAACTTTTCGCAGAGGCTGTAAAGAGCGCAAAGACAGTTGTATGGAACGGTCCTATGGGAGTATTTGAGAATCCTATACTTGCAAAGGGTACAATTGCTGTTGCAAAGGCTCTTGCTGATACAGACGCTACAACAATCATCGGCGGCGGCGACAGCGCTGCGGCTGTAATCCAGCTTGGCTTTGCTGACAAGATGAGCCACATCTCAACAGGCGGCGGCGCATCTCTTGAATATCTCGAGGGCAAAACTCTCCCCGGCATTGCAGTAATTGCAGATAAATAATTTAAAATACCAGAGGGCGGGATGCTTCCGCCCTTGTGTTTATTAGGTTAAAATTCAAATATCTTATCACCGGTTTTGTTTCGGCAAGAGCATCTATAATTTATAAATTAAATTTTTGATGTTTTTAGATGGGAGTAGATGTTATGTCAAGATATAAACAGTATTTTTATACACAATACAATCCTCAACAGGTAAACGATTTTATAAACCAATATATGAGCAAAGAAGGCTTTTATGTATATAATAATAACGGTGAAACCTGTTGGAAAAAGGGCGTAGGGATGATGACTGCTCCGCAGTTTCTCAAGATTTATCAGGAAAATGGCGCATATGTTCTTGAGGCCTGGATAAAATACCCCTTGTTCCCCGGTGTGTATGTAGGAGAAATGGGAATAACCGGATTTTTTGCAGCGCTGCCAAAGTCAATGCTTAAAACCAGAGTTGATATAATTTTAAGAGATCTTCAGGCGCAATTACTTCAGAAAAGCAATCCGGACAATCAGCAGGTACCGCAATCCGTTCAAAATCAATATTCTGCTCCTGTACAACAGAACAATCAGACAAATCAATAAATATCATAATTATTACATAACTGAAAGGAAGTATAATAATGGATAAAGCAAAAAGAAAAGCTATAATTGCAGGTAACTGGAAAATGAACAAAACTCCAAGTGAGGCTAAAACACTTCTTGAAGAAATTGTACCTGCTGTAAAGGATGCTGACTGCGAGGTTATCGCTTGTGTACCATATGTAGATTTAAGCGCAGCTATTGAAGCAACAAAGGACACAAATGTAAAGATTGGTGCTGAGAACTGTCACTGGGCAGAGAGCGGCGCATACACAGGTGAGATTTCAACAGGTATGCTCAAGGAAATAGGCGTTGAGTATGTAGTTCTCGGTCACAGCGAAAGAAGACAGTTTTTCGGCGAGACAGACGAGACTGTAAACAAGAGGACAAAGGCTGCTCTTGCAGCAGGCTTAAAGCCAATCGTTTGTGTTGGCGAGCTTCTTTGGGAGCGTGAGTGCGATATTACTGAGGAGGTTATTGCAAGACAAATTAAGCTTGACCTCTTTGATGTATCTGCTGATGATGTAAAAAAGACGGTTATCGCTTATGAGCCGGTATGGGCAATCGGCACCGGCAAAACAGCTACTGCCGAGCAGGCGGAAGAGGTTTGTGCATTTATCCGTGCAACTCTTGCAAAGCTCTACAGTCAGGAGGTTGCAGACGCTGTAACAATTCAGTACGGCGGCTCAATGAACGACGGCAATGCAGATGAGCTTCTTTCAAAGGTTAATGTTGACGGCGGTCTTATCGGCGGCGCTTCACTTGTTGCAGAAAAATTTGCGGCTATTGTAAAGGCAGCTTCAAAGTAATTTGTGCATAATACGGGAGATAATTTTATGAAAAAACCATTAATCTTAATGATACTTGACGGCTTTGGTATTGCTCCTGCCGAAGGCAATGCAATCAGGGCGGCAACTAGGCCGAATCTTGACAAGTATTTTTCTGAAAATCCTGTTACTCAGATTGGTGCGTCGGGTTTGGATGTAGGTCTGCCTGACGGTCAGATGGGTAATTCAGAGGTTGGTCACACCAATATGGGTGCAGGCAGAATCGTATATCAGGAACTTACAAGAATTACAAAGACAATCAACGAGGATAAGCTCAAGGAAAACGAGGCTATTGTAAACGCAATGGATAAGGCTCTTGAGAACGGCACGGCGCTTCACCTTATGGGTCTGCTTTCAAACGGCGGTGTACACAGCCACATTGAGCACCTCTACGGTATCCTTGAGCTTGCAAAGAAAAAGGGACTTGATAAGGTTTATATTCATTGCTTCCTTGACGGTCGTGATGTTCCGCCTACAAGCGCTGCTGACTTTGTTGAAGAGCTTATGAATAAGACTGAGGAAATCGGCGTCGGCAAAATTTCCACAGTTATGGGAAGATATTATGCAATGGACAGAGACAACCGTTGGGAGCGTGTCGGAAAGGCGTATGCTGCTATGGTTTACGGAGAGGGCATTAAGGCTGACTGTCCTGTTTGTGCTGTAAAAAATTCATACAAGGAAGAGGTTACAGATGAATTTGTTGTACCTGCTGTTGTTGACGGCGGCGCTCAGATTCAGCCGAATGACAGCGTAATCTTCTTTAACTTCCGTCCTGACAGAGCAAGAGAGATTACAAGAACTCTTGTTGACCCTGAGTTTACAGGATTTGAAAGAAGAAACGGCTGTTTCCCCGTGAATTTTGTATGTATGACTCAGTATGATGCAACAATGCCGAACGTAGATGTTGCATTCAAACCACAGTCGCTTAAGAATACTCTCGGAGAATATATCTCAGACCAAGGTATGGCGCAGCTCAGAATTGCCGAGACTGAGAAGTATGCTCACGTAACATTCTTCTTCAACGGCGGCGTTGAGAAGCAGTATGAGGGCGAGGACAGAATTCTTGTCAAGTCACCTGCTGTTGCAACCTATGACCTACAGCCTGAGATGAGTGCATATGAGGTTACAGACAAGCTTGTTTCTGCAATCAAGAGCGGCAAATATGATGTAATTATCCTTAATTTTGCAAATTGCGATATGGTAGGACATACAGGTGTGTTTGAGGCGGCTGTAAAGGCTGTTGAGGCTGTTGATGACTGTGTAGGCAAGGTAGTTACGGCAATTCAGGAAATGGGCGGCGTTGCACTTATCACTGCTGACCACGGCAATGCCGACAAAATGGTTGATGCCGACGGTTCACCATTCACGGCGCACACAACTAACCCGGTTCCTTTCTGTGTGGTAGGTTATGATTGTGAGCTCAGAGAGGGCGGCAGACTCGCTGATATTGCACCTACAATGCTTCAGATTCTTGGACTTCCACAGCCTGAGGAAATGGACGGTGTAAGTCTTATTAAATAATTTATAAAAAATTAATTAAATTCAAAATAATAAAATAAAGGTCGTTCACCTGAAATTGAAGTGAACGACCTTTTATGTTTTGTATTTTATATTTATTTATTCTGTGATGTCAACCGTACCGATATACAGAGGAATACTGCTCTCGTTATCAATCACCATAAAAATGAACGGGCGGTTAAACTCAATTGCTGTATCGATTTCGTCAAGTTCTGTTGTTCGTTTGCTGAGCACTTTGGAGGCCTCGTTTGCTTCCTTGCCGCCAATACCGGCTGCATTCACTGTTACCTTTGGGAAAATCTCATACATATTGTTAAACAGAAAACTATTAGAATTTGTCAAGCTCGAAAAAGCTGCGTCATCGGTGAACAGCGTGTAAAGTCCGCTTGAAGTAGCGTCAGTTGTAATCTCCTCAGCCGATGATCCTGAGCTGATTGAAAACTCAGGAATTTTTGCAGTAGCCTTTTTTGTAATATCAATACTTTTAAGTAATTTTGTGTATTCAAGGTTTGTAAAATTAGTTATATATTCGTCAAGAGTTGTATTTTCCTCAGGCATAACCAAAACGAGTTTGAGCGGAGTTTTTGACATATACTTAACAATGCCCGATGCACTGCTTGTTTGCATATAGCTTTCATTTGAGGTCATAAAGTTTACTGTTGTTTCACCTGTTGATGAATTAAAGGTTCCCTCAGTAATGTCTGTTTGCGCATAAGCATTAAGCCAGGTGTCGCAAATATCCGAAGCTGTAACAGAAAACATACTGTCATTGCTGCTGAGCGAGTCAAAAGCATTTTCTGCATAGTCGTTAAGATAGCCGTTGAGCTTTAACACAGCATTTTCATCGGTAAAATCAATTCTGAATATATCTGAGCCGTAGTAATCGGCATTGCTTTGCAGGAACTTTGTTTTTACATCTGAGATGTCATTGAATACAAAGGAATTTGTCAGTTTAACATAGCTTGTGGAATCAGATGTGATTGGTTTTCCTGTAAGCTCATCAATTTTGTCAGAAGATTCATTTGCAACGGACTGAATTCTGCTCTTGAAGTAGGAAGAACACTGGTTGATAATGTCAAGAGTAAGGTCATCGCCGAGCGCATTGATTATCTCCTTTTGAGTGTCGCCGGAGGCTCCGTTTGCAGCAAGACCAAGCTGCAAAGCTGTGTTGACAGGAGCAGTTACAAAAGAGCCTGAACTGTCATTTCTGTTTTTATAGTAATTCCTAAACAGCTTCAGCTCAAAATCAGTAATTTCACTTGAATAGGTGGTGTAGGTTGATGGAGCGTCGGTTGCGCCGTCAGAATAGTTGTAGGTTTCTTCAACATCTGTTGAGCGTGTGTAATTGTTTGATAATATCTCTTTATCAGACAATTGAGTGTCGTCGCTGCATGCACTCATTAATGCTGCACTCAATAATACGCATAAGGTTAATGAAATAGATTTGGTGATTTTGTTTTTCATTATTATTCTGTTTCTCCATATAATTTTTGAGCGAGTTTGAATATGTTTTCTGCTGAATTAGGCTGAGCAAGCTTCTTGCAAGTTTCTTTCATTTTATTAAGTTTTTCTTTGTCACTGATAAGATTGATGATTTCATCAGCACCGTTTTTCTTGTCGAGCAGAACAGCTGCGTTCTGCTTAATCAGGAATAATGCATTGTCAAGTTCCTGACCTGGAAATGCACTGTATATTGCAAGCGGAAGATGACAAGCAAGGCTTTCGGTAACGGTAAGTCCGCCGGGCTTTGTTACTATAATGTCTGATATATGCATATAATCGTAAACGTTATCGACAAAGAACAACAGTTTTGTGTTTTTTTCGGTACTAAGCCCTGTTATGAGCCTGCTGAGCTGGTCATAAAGTTTTTTGTTACGTCCCGTAATAACAACAAATTGCAATCCCGTGCCCTTACGTGCAAGCCTTTTATAAAATTCCAAAACGCTTGTTACACCAAACGAGCCTGCCATAAGCAGCACGGTAGGCTTGTTTGGATCAAGTCCTTCACGTTTACAGATTTCAGATTTATCAAATTCTGTAGTTGTAAAGTTATCAAAAATCGGGATTCCAAGGGGATAGATTTTCTTCCTGTCAACATTGTATTCCACAACAAGCTTATCTGCCATATTCGGCTCTGCAAGCACATAGGCATCAATATAAGAACCAATATAGGTGCGGTGGGAGTCGTAGTCTGTTATTAGGCTTATAGTTTTAATTTTGTCAAGATGACCTTTGCTCTTTAGCTTTGAGACCATTGTGGCAAGAAACGGGTGGCAGGCAATGATTACATCCGGCTTATATTCATTAATTGTAATAAGAAGTTTTTTTGAAACCAGAGTATTGCACTTTACAACGGTACTATATACAAGTGACTGTCTGTCAGTTATTTTATAGCTTATTCCGTAAACCTTTGGAATTTTGGTAGCCATAAAGTGGTATCCGCCGCATACGGTTTTGTCATATACCTTGCCGATTTGCTTCATTGCATCAACAACATGCACGTTGGTGTCGGGGCTGAGCTGTTTGATTTTTGCTTCAATAGCGGCTGATGCGCGTTTGTGACCTCCGCCTGTTGAAGCAGTCAAGATAAGTATATTCATAAATTTCTCCATTTCATAAGGTGTATGAAAATTCTGAATACTCATTCTTACTTATTATACTTTTATTTTCTGTTTATTTCAATATATTTTGATAAATTTATTTGTAATACTACAAATTGGAATTATTTTCTTTGATATGTTACACAAACAAGTCTTTCTTGATTGCTAATAAAAACAAAAAGAAGTGACTGACACGTTAATATCAGTCACTTTGTTTTTGTTTGGATTAATGTGGGTATCTTTCAAGAAGCTCATGCAAATCATACGGAGTTGCCTGATATACAAAGTAGTTGAGCCAATTTGTATAAAGCAGAGTTGCGTTACTCCTCCATGTCATAGGAGGTGTTTGTGAAGCGTCGTTATCGGGAAAATAGTTGTACGGGATTTTTGGATTAATACCCTTATTCTTATCTCTGAAATACTCGTTTGCGAGGGTGCATCTGTCATATTCGGCATGCCCCGTTACAAATACTTGTCTGCCGCTTTTGCTGCACACAATACTAACGCCTGCTTTGTCTGAGACGGCAAGCGTCTCGATTTCCAGAATTTTTTTAATATCCTCTTCTCTGACGCTTGTATAGCGGGAATGAGGAAGCAGAAAGGTATCGTCAAAGCCTCGCATAAGCGGATGCTTAGGACTGAGAATTGTGTGCCTATAAATTCCGCTGAGCTTTTCGTGTACAGGATATTTTTTTATACCGTAATGATAATAAAGCCCTGCCTGAGCGCCCCAGCATATGTGAAATGTGGAATAAACATTGTGCTTTGACCATTCCATAATCCTGCAAAGCTCGTTCCAGTAATCTACTTTTTCAAATTCCATAAGCTCTACAGGAGCTCCCGTTATTATCATACCGTCGAAAGTTTCGTTTTTCACCTGATTAAAAGTTTTATAAAAGGTTGTCAGGTGATGAGGCGAAGTGTTTTTCGAGGTATGGGATACCATTTGCAAAAGCTCAATATCAACCTGAAGCGGACTGTTGCCCAAAAGCCTGAGAAGCTGTGTTTCTGTTTCTATTTTTGTAGGCATTAGATTTAGAATTATAATTTTAAGAGGACGTATATCCTGCTTCAATGCAACCTCGTTCGGCATAACGAAGATATTTTCAGACTCCAGAATCTTGATTGCAGGCAGATTACTTTGAACCTTTATCGGCATTCTCTCACCACCTTTTAATTCACATAAAAATAATTTTGAAAATTTTATCGAATGTAAAAATCAATACTGCTTACCCCAGTAAACCATATGCTTTGCAGGTTTTCCGCAGCAAACGCAGGTGTCGGCAATGTGTTCCTCTTCAAAAGGAATACATCTGCTTTTTACGCCGCCTGTGATGTCCTTCAGTTTTTCTTCACATTCTGTATCGCCGCACCACATAGCCTTGATAAAGCCGGGACGATTTTCGGCAATATCAATGAATTCGTCATAGCTTGCGGCAGTAAATGTTTTTTCCTGTGTGTTTTTAAGTGCACGTTCATAAATTGAGTTATGAATGTCTGTCATAAGACCTTCAATAAACTCCGAAAGTCCGTCAAGCGGAACAAATGATTTTTCTCTTGTATCTCTGCGTACTACCACGCACTGATTTTTTTCTATGTCCTTAGGTCCGATTTCAACTCTTACAGGCACGCCCTTCATCTCGTACTCTGCAAACTTCCATCCCGGAGCATGGTCTGAATCATCTAGTTTAACTCTGAACTTCTTTTTAAGCTCAGTCTTAAGCTCATATGCCTTATCAAGCACGCCCTCCTTGTGCTGGGCAACAGGAATAATTGCAACCTGAACAGGAGAAATTCTCGGCGGAAGCACAAGACCGTCATCGTCACCGTGAACCATTATGATTGCGCCAATCATTCTTGTGGATACGCCCCATGAAGTCTGGTGCGGATAATGCAGCTTGTTGTCCTTGCCCGTGTAAGTGATGTCAAAGCTCTTGGCAAAGCCGTCGCCAAAATAATGTGATGTACCGCCCTGAAGGGCAACTCCGTTATGCATCATAGGCTCAATTGTATATGTTTCTTCAGCGCCTGCAAATTTTTCTTTTTCGGTTTTTCTTCCGATTACAGCGGGAATCGCAAGCGTCTCTCTATAGAAATCGTCATATACATGCAACATTCTGAGGGTTTCTTCCTTAGCTTCTTCAGCAGTTTCGTGCATTGTGTGACCTTCCTGCCAAAGAAATTCCGATGTACGCAAGAAGGGGCGAGTGGTCTTTTCCCATCTTACGACACTGCACCACTGGTTGTATAGCTTTGGCAGATCACGGTATGTATTGATAATTTTCTTATAGTGCTCACAAAAAAGTGTTTCTGAGGTAGGACGCACGCAAAGGCGTTCGTTAAGTTTTTCCTGACCGCCTACAGTTACCCACGCACACTCGGGAGCAAAGCCTTCAACGTGATCCTTTTCCTTCTGGAGAAGGCTTTCGGGAATAAACATAGGCATATAAACGTTTTCGTGTCCTGTTTCCTTGAAACGTCTGTCAAGGTCGGCCTGAATATTTTCCCATATAGCATAGCCGTAAGGTCTGATTACCATACAGCCTTTGATTCCTGAATAATCTGCAAGTTCTGCCTTTTTAACAATATCAGTGTACCATTTTGCAAAGTCTTCATCTCTGCTTGTAATGGCTTCAACCATTTTCTTATTGTTTGCCATTGTGTTATCCTCCAAATAGAATAAAAGTTATTTTGTAATGTAATATTTTTATTATACAATATATTTTGATTTTTTCAAGTTTTTAACGCAAATTCAATGATACATTAAATGATAAATGCAAACCGTATGCAAAAAAATAAGGTCGGGAAACCCGACCTGTTTTTTATTGCGCAATTTATTATGAGTTAGCTTCAATGTAGGAAACGAGTGAACCAACAGTCTTGATATTCTCAATTTCCTCGTCAGGTACTTCAACCTCAAACTCATCTTCGATTGACATAAGTAAATCTACAACGTCAAGTGAGTCTGCGCCGAGATCCTCCTGCAAATCAGTTTCAGCAGTAATCTTTTCCTCTTCAACGTCAAACTGCTCTGCAAGAATTGTTTTACCTTTTCCAATACCATATTAATATTCCTCCTGTAAAAAATGTTGGATTGTATCCATTGTAATTATGGACAAAAGCACATATTTTATGCTACAATGGTATGAAAGCAAATGTTGCATTGCCCTTCTTCAATAATATTATTGATAAATTTGCTCTTTGTCAATACATATTTTAAATTTTTATTAAAATTTTCCTAAAATTGCATAAATAAAACCTTTTTAAGTGAAATTTGCATAGAAAAATATTTTATATTCGGAGGTAAATTAAGAATGAGCGTTAAGAAATTTGCCGTAATCGGTCACCCAATCGGACACACAATGTCACCGTTTATACATACAAGACTTTTTGCATTATCGGGTATTGAAGCGGAGTACACCAAGCTTGATATTGCACCTGAAAACCTTGCATATGAATATGAGCATACTCTTTCCTTGTTGGACGGCTACAATATAACTATTCCTCACAAGCAGGGTATTATTCCCCTTATTGATGAGATTGACGACAAGGCAAGAATGTACGGCAGCGTTAACACTGTTTCAAACAGAGATGGCATTGCAAAGGGATACACAACCGACCCGGACGGATTTTTGAAGGCTCTTGACGCAGCAGGTATCATACTTGACGGCAGGGTAGTAATTCTCGGCTGCGGCGGTGTTGCAAGGACAATGGCATATGAGGTTGTTCTCAAGGGACTGCCGGTTCTGTTTGCTGTTCGTGCCGATGATGTTTCTATTGCAAAATCACTGTGCGATGAAATCCGAAGAACCGTTATAGGCGCCGAGGTACGCCAGTGCCTTATTGCAGAGCTTTCAGGAGATATTGACGTGCTTGTCAATGCAACTCCGCTCGGTATGTTCCCGAATATTGAAAATCAACCCGTTGCGGATAAAATCATCGACAAATGTGCAAATGTATTTGACGCAGTTTATAATCCGCTTGAGACAGTGCTCATCAAAAAGGCTAAGGCTAACGGGTCAAATGCTGTCGGCGGTATGTCAATGCTTGTATGGCAGGCTGTTGTTTCACACGAGCATTGGGACGGCTCAACATATGATGTGAGTGATATCAATAAGCTGTGCATTGACTCTTCAAACGAGCTGTTGAACAGGTAAGTCAAACATTTTTTATAAAAACGAGGGAAATATGGATAACATAGTACTGTGCGGATTTATGGGCTGCGGTAAATCAACCGTAGGCAGAAATTTGGCGCGCAAAACAGGTAAAAAATTTCTTGATATGGATTCATATATCGAAGAAAAGGCGGGAATGTCTGTATCCGAAATATTTGATAGGTATGGCGAACAAAGCTTTCGTGATATGGAGCATAGAGCGTGCATTGAGCTGTCTGATATGACCGACCTTGTGATTGCTTCGGGCGGAGGTGCTTTTACATTTAAGCGTAATTCCGAGGCTTTCAGGGGCAAGGACACAATAGTTTTGCTTGATGTTCCGCTTGATATAATCAGAGTCAGACTTAAAAATGACAGAACACGTCCGCTCTTGCAAAAGCCTGATAAGGACAGGGTGATGAAGGAGCTGTATGACAAACGCCTTCCTCTTTATACCGAAGCCGCCGATATTGTGGTGGCAGGTCAGAACACTCCCCTCAAAACAGCCTTTGCAATTATAGATGCTGTTGAAAATTTAAAAAAGTGATTTTTCTATTGATTAAGACGCTTTATAATGATAAAATATATAAAATTATAAATTATAATTACAATCGTCTTACGGTTGTTCTTGTCACATTAAAAATGGGCAAGCCCTTATTTGAATAATGGAGGACTTTGCAATGAAAATTGCTGTCATCGGACTCGGAATCATCGGCGGAAGCTTTTGCAAAGCGTTAAAAAAATATACTGACCACTACGTTATCGGCATCAACCGTACTGCGTCAACTGCTCAAAAGGCACTCAGTATGGGTGCAATTGATGAAATCGGCTCGCCTGAAAGGCTTGGTGAAGCTGAGCTGATAATCCTGTGTATGTATCCTGAGGCTGATGTGGAATTTATCGAAAAGAACGGTTATTACATTAAGAAAGGTACAATCGTCACAGACGCAGCGGGAACAAAAAGTGCAGTCTGTCCTCGGTTTAAGGAGCTTTCTGAAAAATTCGGTTTTGTGTTTATAGGAAGTCATCCTATGGCAGGAAAAGAAAAAAACGGCTTTGATGTGTCTGATGCAGACCTCTATAAAAAAGCAAGCTATATAATAGTTCCCTGCGGAGCTGAACAAAAATATATTGACCTGCTGTCTGACCTTGCAAAATCCATCGGCTTCGGTACAATCAAGATAAGTACTCCTGAGGAGCATGACAGAATGATTGCATTTACCTCACAGCTGCCCCACGTGCTTGCCTGTGCATATGTGCTCAGCCCCAGCTGTCCTAATCACAAGGGGTTTTCGGCAGGAAGCTACAGGGATGTTTCAAGGGTGGCAAACATAAATTCAAAGCTCTGGAGCGAGCTGTTCCTTGAAAATAAGGAGCCGCTTATTGAGGAGCTTGATATTTTGATTGACAATATTACGTCAGTTATCAATGCAATTAAGTCTGACGACAGGGATACATTAACAGAGCTGCTTGAAAGGGGACACAAGGTTAAAGAAGCGCTCGGAGAATGATAATAGTCGGAAAGGATTGGGAATATGAGAACAATTCACGTTGATACGGGAATACCCTATGATATTTATATAGAAAACGGAATTCTTGATAAGTGCGGCGAACATATCAAAAGAATTTCAAAGGCGCAGAGAGTTACGTTAATTACCGATTCCAATGTTGGTCCTCACTATAAATGGCGCGTACTGAATTCACTTGAGCAGGAGGGCTATCAGACTGCTACCTACGTATTTACAGCAGGCGAGGAGTCAAAAAATCTCAGTACAATTGCCGATATGTATAACACACTTGCAAACTTTGGTATGACCCGTAAGGATATTGTAGTGGCACTGGGCGGAGGTGTTACAGGCGATATGGCCGGCTTTGCCGCAGCGTCGTACCTAAGAGGAATTGACTTTATCCAGATTCCTACCTCACTGCTTGCTCAGGTTGATTCATCAGTCGGCGGCAAAACGGGAGTTGACATTCCTCAGGGCAAAAATCTTGTAGGTGCATTTCATCAGCCAAGAGCAGTTCTTATTGACCCCGAAACCCTGAACACTCTTCCTGATCTTTATGTGCGTGACGGTATGGCTGAGGTCATAAAATACGGCTGTATTAAGGACGCGGAGTTTTTTGAAAAGCTTGAAAAGGAAAATGCCCTCGAACATATTGAGGATGTTATTGAGACCTGCGTATCAATCAAGAGAGATGTTGTAAGCCGTGACGAACGTGAAGCGGGGGAGAGAATGTTGCTCAATTTCGGACACACATTGGGACATTCAATTGAAAAGCTCTACAATTTCAGGGGGATTTCTCATGGTATGGCAGTTGCAATCGGTATGGTGCTTATAACACGTGCCGGTGAAAAGGCGGGCATAACAGAGGTCGGTACTGCCGACAGAATTACCGCACTTTGTCAGAAATACGGCTTGCCCACCTCGGATAAGGCAACGTTTGAGGATATGGCAAATTCCGCAAAGAGTGACAAAAAAACCTCAGGTAACGACATTAGTCTTGTACTGCTCAATAAAATCGGCGACAGCTTTACAAAAAAGGTTGCTCTCGACGATTTACTTAACTTTATTACTACATAAATTTAAAACGTTTAAAAATAATTTCAAAGGAGATATATATGTCAGCTGAAAAAAGCAGTAAGCCACATGTTATATATAAGCCGTTTATACCGAGCGGTACGGTTACCGTACCGCCGTCGAAGAGCGATGTTCACCGCGCTATAATTTGCGCCGCTCTTTCAAGGGGCAGATGTACAATTTCTCCCGTTGCACTCTCAAATGACATCAAGGCAACAATTGAATGTATTAAGGCTCTCGGAGCTAAGACAGAAGTTAATAATAATACGCTCAAAATTGACGGCTCTGATATGTTTAAAAACAAAAATGCTTTACTTGACTGCGGAGAAAGCGGCAGCACACTCAGATTTTTTATCCCTGTTGCGGCATTCGGCGGAGTGAATGCCGAGTTTGTCGGCCACGGATTGCTTCCGCAGCGTCCGATAGGTGTTTTTACCGAGGCGCTTCCCAAAGCAGGTGTAAAGTGTGAAACTGCGGGCGGCTTACCACTGAAAATTTCAGGCAGGCTTAAAAGCGGACGTTTTGAGATTCCCGGAAATGTGAGCTCGCAGTTTATCACAGGTCTGCTGTTTGTTCTTCCTCTGCTTGAAGGTGACAGTGATATTGTGCTTACCTCTCCTATTGAAAGCGTAGGATATATTAATATGACAATCGGAACAATGTCAAGATTCGGCGTTATGATTGAAACCACCGACTACGGCTGGCACATAAAGGGAGGACAGGCATACTCATCTGCCGACTATATTACCGACGGCGACTGGTCGCAGGCTGCATTCTTTATGGTAGCTGCCTCAATAAACGGCTCTGTTACCGTAAACGGTGTGAGCAAAGACTCTGCACAGGGTGACAAAAAAATTGCAGAACTGCTCGGCGAATTTGGCGCGGAGGTTATTCAGAACGATGCAAGCGTAACGGTCAAATCTGCAAGGCTTAAGGCAATCACGATTAACGCGTCTCAGATTCCCGACCTTGTGCCTGCACTTTCGGTGTGTGCGTCATTTGCAGAGGGCACAACAAAAATCATTAACGCAGGGCGTTTGAGAATTAAGGAATGTGACAGACTAAAGGCTACGGCCGATTTGATTAATTCTCTCGGCGGCAAGGTTATAGAGCTGCCCGACGGACTTGAAATAACAGGAGTTACAAAGCTAGTAAGCGGTGTAGTTAATGGCTGCAACGACCATAGGATTGTGATGTCGGCGGCTGCAAGTGCAGCAGGACTTGACGGCAAAATTGAGTGTACCTACGCGTTTAGCATTAACAAGAGCTATCCTGACTTTTATAAAGACTATAACAGCATTGGAGGCAAGGCAAATGTCCTCGACTTACGGTGATAAAGTAAAAATATCAGTATTCGGTGAAAGCCACGGCAATGGAATCGGCGTTGTAATTGACGGACTTCCTGCGGGCATCAAAATAAATATGGATAAGGTGCTTGTTCAAATGGCAAGACGTGCGCCTGGGCAGGACAAAACTGCTACTCCCAGACGTGAAAAGGATTTACCGAAAATTCTTTCGGGTATGCTGGGCGATACCCTGACGGGCGCACCTCTCTGTGCCGTAATTGAAAACACCAATACCAAAAGCGGTGACTACAGCAATCTGCTCAGTTGTCCTCGTCCGGGACATTCCGACTATTCGGCTTTTGTAAAATATAATGCCTCTAATGACATAAGAGGCGGAGGTCATTTTTCGGGCAGACTTACTGCTCCGCTTGTGTTTGCAGGTGCAATCTGCCGCCAACTGCTTGAAAAAGACGGCATTAGAATTGCTGCTCACATAAGCAGCATCGGAAGTGTAAACGATAAATGCTTCAATCCGATTGAGATTGACAATGCGCTTATCGACAGACTTAATAATATGAAGTTTACTCTTATTGACGAAAGTGTTGAAGAAAATATGCGTGCTCAGGTTGAGAGTGCAAGAATGTCTCTTGACAGTATAGGCGGTACTGTTGAATGTGCCGTAACAGGAATCGAAGCAGGCATAGGAGGTCCCATGTTTGACGGCATTGAGGGTGTAATTGCAAAGGCTGTGTTCGGTGTTCCTGCAATTAAGGGCATTGAGTTCGGCAAGGGCTTTGAGCTTTCGCAGATGAGAGGCTCTCAGTCAAACGACCCGTTTTGCTACAAGGACGGCAGGGTTGTGACAGAGACAAACAATATGGGCGGAATACTCGGAGGAATTACAAACGGTATGCCTGTGATTTTTAAGGCGGCGGTAAAACCTACTCCGTCAATTTCACAGAAGCAGAGAACGGTTGATTTGCAAAAAAAAGAGAATACAGAGCTTGAAATTAACGGCAGACACGACCCTTGCATTGTGCCGCGTGCTGTGCCTGTGATTGAAGCAGTAACTGCAATTGCAATTATAAATATGTTATAAGGAAGTGTCTGAATGAGAGACCTGAGTGAAATCAGAGTTGAAATTGACAGCATTGACGATGAAATAATTAGGCTTTTCAAAAAAAGAATGGATTGTGCAAAGGACGTTGGCATATATAAAAAGGCTAACGATATTCCTGTTCTGAATCAAGGCAGAGAAAATGATATACTTGACGCTGTAGAGCAAAAGGGTGAGGAATACGGAGCCTATGCCAGACTGCTCTATTCAAATATCATGGAGCTTTCACGTGCGCTTCAGCACAACATTGTGGGAAGCGGAAAGGCTTTGAAAAAAATAATATCCGGCGCAGGCAATGAGTTGCCGATTGAAAATATTAAGGTGGGCTATCAGGGAATTGAAGGCGCAAACAGCCATGAAGCAACGCTGAGGCTCTTTCCAAATGCAAAGGCAAGGCACTACAAAACCTTTGGAGATGTTTTTGAAGCTGTTGACAGAGGCGAGGTAACCTATGGTGTTCTTCCTGTTGAAAATTCCACAGGAGGCTCTGTTTCTTCGGTTTATGACCTGATACTTAAACACCGTTTTTACATCGTTGGCGCGCTTGATTTGGAAATTGACTATTGCCTCGGCGGCATAAGGCAGTCTGAATTTGAGGATATTGAAATTGTTCGTACGCATCCTCAGTCTATATCACAATGCGCAGAATATATAGCAAGGAACAATTTTGAGGCTGTCCCTTGTTCAAATACGGCAGTTGCGGCACAGGAGGTTGCAAGAGAAAAACGTCTTAGTGTTGCGGCAATTTGCTCATATAAGGCTGTTGAGGAATACGGACTTAAAGTGCTTGATAATCATTTGCAGGATGATGCTTCAAATACCACGCGCTTTATTGTGATTTCCAAAAAGCTGTACATTCCGTTTGACGCAAACAAAATAAGCCTGTGCTTTTCACTTCCGCATGTGACAGGTTCTCTCTATAGTCTGCTGTGCCGATTTAATTCGCTCGGACTCAATCTTACTAAAATTGAATCGCGTCCGAGGACGGACAAGAATTTTGAGTATCTTTTCTATCTTGATTTTTCGGGCAGTGTACACAGTGACAATGTAATTGAGCTTTTGAGCCAGCTCAGCGAGGAAATGCCTGAGTTCAGTTTTCTCGGTAACTACTGTGAAATGTAATTATTCTGTATAATAAATATACAGAACTTCAGAAGGGCTCAGACTGTAGAAAACTTTATTTTATAAATTTAAATTATAGCTTGTAGGGAGCTCCGACAGCCAATTTTAGCAGACAGCTTGATAAAGAACAAAGAATGTTTGCCCGAAACTTTACTTGCATATAGTTTTGAGTAACACGGCTTTTTCTGATTTAGCTGAGGTTAATCTTTATATACAACACGTAGGGACGACCATTGGTCGTCTCAAAATTTTTACACATTTTTATTAAGATGCCCATAGGTCATCGCTACGATTTGATCTGTAAGGATATATTATAATAATTTGGTTTATTGATATAATACGGCAGAGGTGTAAACTCCTGTCGTTTGTTTTTGCTTGTCCGCAAAAAAATATTATAATAGCCTTTATTTTGATTATAGTCCAACTTGCCGACAAAGTATTGTAACCGAGATAACGCAAACACCCTCTTCCGAAAAATCGGAAGAGGGTGTTTGTTATGAAAAGCTTACGTTAAACAAACAATCAAATATATAAGCTTTAAACTATCATTTTACCATCTTGCAGCTGTTTCAACTGCCTTTGCATTGCGTTTTTTCTTTTTTGCTGTATAGCGCGCATATCTTGTGTTTGACCTTCTGTCACGAACAAAGAATGTAATAGCAAGTCCTATAAGAATGAATGCTACAAGCACAAACCATAAACCGACGCTTGCTGTTCTTTTGACTTCTGCTCTTTCTGCCGCAGGAATTACGGATGATGAATTTGAAAGCGCTTTCTTAGTAACTGTGTTTGTCTTTTCAGCTACTTCAGAAGCTGTATCTGCATATGTCTGATTTTGTTCATTTGAAATTATGTATTCAGAAATATTGGCTGCTTGCGGAAGCTGAACAGGACCTGATTCCAAAGTTGATGTTGCGTCAGAAACGTTTTCATCTACGTCAGTATAAGGATTTTCAATTGCCTCGTCGCTGTAGAGCATAGCATAGGTTTCTTCGTCAACAATACCTGTTACCACAAGACCGTTTGCAAGCTGGAAGTTCATTACAGCCTGCGCTGTGTAGTCGCCAAAATATCCTGTCGGGTCGATATCAAAATAGCCTAAAAGTGCAAGCTGAGCCTGAATTTTCGAAACAGTTTCGTTTTCGTCACCGTTTTGGTAAACCGTTACAGCTTCTGATTCTTCTTTAGCATCTGTTTCATCTGTAGTTTCTTCTGCACTCTCCTCAGTTGGAGTCTCAGTGGTTTCTTCAATCTTTTCTGCATATGGTGCATCGTCAGAATAGAGTATTTCTCTGTCTGAGCCGGCAATACCGTCAACAGTTACGCCTGCTGCTTCCTGGAATGCTCTGTAGGCAGCTTCTGTTGCATCACCAAAATTTCCGTCAATTGCGCCTGTGTAGAAGCCAAGCTCTGTAAGACGAGTCTGTATTTTTGTAACTTCTTCGCCTGTTGAACCGTTTCTCCAGGATGTTTGAGTTGAGCTTGATGAACTGTCTGTTGAGCTGCTTGATGAGCTTGAAGAGCTGCTTGAAGCGGTTGATGAGGTATTGGAAGGCGTCTGGCTTGAACGACCTGTTGAGTCAAAGTAATATGTAGTACCGTCAATTGTTCTTGAGGTGTTTACAATATACTGACCGTTTTCATAATAATAGTAATCGCCGTTAAATTCTTCCCAGCCGTTGGTTACATATGAAACAGCTGCAAGCTTGAACCAGTATGTCCATCCCATATATGAGGATGATACGCTTTCGTAGCACACACCTGCGCTTTCATTTCTTGCGTCAACTTCCATACCGTCGCCGATATAAACGCCAACGTGACCCGGACGCCACAGTCCAAGACCGTGTACTCTGGGAATACCGCTGCTCACTGAGCCTGTTTCTGTAGCTGTATTAAGCTGCGGATCTCCGCATCTTTCACCGCCGCAATAGGAATAGATAAGACCGGAACAGTCAACAGCACCCGGTGTAGCGCCGCCATATACATATGACCATCCGCTGTAGTAAGCGTTGAGCGCCCATTCAGCAAGGCCTGCGCCGGTGCCGCTTGCACCTGCCGAGGCGGTTGCTCCAAACACACATACACTCGAAAGAGTGAGAATGCTTAAGATAATTGCAGTAAGTTTTTTAATCCTCTGCATTTTAAATACCTCCAATTATTACCTTAAATCGGTATGATAGTTACACGATTTCAGCCTAAAGGTTACAAAACGTGTAACAACTATTAACAAATTTGTAATAATTATATCATTACTGATTCCAAAAATCAACCCCTAAGCTTGATTTTTTTACTTTTTTAGAAAAATAGGTGATTTTTCGCTGAATAATAATTCTATAATCTGAATAATTTGGTACTTTTTGTTCAAATAGGCGCTTTAGATACTTATAAAAGTATTTCAAAATGTAATCTGTTTTCTAAATTCAGGCTATAGAAAAAGCTATTATATAAGGTAAATTGTAGTTTTAAATATATGAATATATCCTTAATATAGTAAATGGTAGGTATGCCCGTCGGGCATCTCGATGAAAATGTAATTTTAGTGAGATAATCAGGGATTGTCCTTATGTGTTACTCGTAAAACAAGCTTTAACTTAATCATAAAAACAATATTGCTGGATTTATATGTAAGTGAATTTTTTGGCGGCTGTTCTTTGATTTTTATCAAAGTTATCTTTTCAGTTTGTTTGTCGGGAGTAACGACAGAATATAATTTGTTCTATCAACATGTTGTCTGAAATAATATTTTTTAGTTTTGAACGGGACTTTCTGTCAAATCGGGATATATGATTTTAGAAAAATGCTGTCTGAAAAAACTAAAAATTGGAGTATTATATAATTTGTTTTGTAAAAATAACTAAAATGAAAAAATGGATGTTATTTTACGTTGAAATTTCTGATTTAAGTGATAAAATAATATAGGATTTAAGGGAGAATTATTTAGCTGTAAACATTATATATAATATTCGCAGCGGTATGATTTAGGAGGTTCTATAAATTGGAATGGATTAATTTTGAAAGCTTCTCAGAGCTTAATTATTTGATAGTTCTGGCGGTAATTTTGCTTGCGACAAAGTTTTTAGGACTGCTCACAAGAAGAGTTCGTATGCCTCAGGTTGTAGGCGCTCTTGTGGCAGGCGTAATTCTTGGTCCTGTTATAAATGCAATCTTTGGCTGGAGTGCGGAAACAGGCTTTTTTTCATCGGCGGCAGAAGCCGATCAGCTTTTTGGTATTCTTTCCGAAATCGGAGTCATCGTGCTTATGTTTGGTGCAGGACTTGAAACCGATATTCACGAGATGAAAAAATGCGGTAAAGCGTCGTTTATCATTGCGTTAATCGGCGTTATTCTTCCTCTGATTATGGGAGGAGCTGTCAGCTGGTTCTTCATTGATGATATAAATACGCAGACAAAATTGATCAAGAGCATATTTATCGGCGTAGTTCTTACTGCTACATCTGTTTCAATTACTGTTGAAACCCTCAAAGAAATGGGCAAGCTTAATACGCCCGCCAGCAATGCTATTCTGGGTGCGGCAATTATTGACGATATTCTGGGTATTATTGCACTGACAATAGTTACTTCATTCTCTGATCCCTCTGTGAATATTGTTTTTGTACTTCTGAAAATTGTGCTTTTCTTTGTTTTTGCGGCTCTTCTCGGCGCCGGAATGTTTTATCTTTACAGATGGATGAACAAGAGCACAAAGCGTGACAGCAGACGTCATATAATTATAGCGTTTGCATATTGCCTTGTTTCTGCATTTTGTGCAAAGGTATTCTTTGATGTTGCAGATATAACAGGTGCGTACATTGCAGGTCTTGTACTTTCTATGACTAACAGAAAACGGTATCTTGTAAACAGGTTTTCAACACTTTCATATATGTTTTTGTCACCGATTTTCTTTGCCGGGGTAGGTTTGACAATCAGTGTACCGTCATTGACGCTTTCAATGATTGTATTTACGGTTATTCTTCTGATTGTAGCTGTAATCAGCAAGCAGTTCGGCTGTGCACTTGGAGCAAAGCTGTGCCATTACAGCGGAAGAGAGAGTATGCAGATTGGTGCAGGTATGATCTCACGAGGAGAGGTCGCACTAATTGTAGCGCAGCAGGGCGTGAATTGCGGACTTATGGATCAACAGATGCAGAGTACACTATACGGTCCGCTGGTAATTGTGGTTGTTCTTACAACGATTATCGCGCCTGTAATTCTTAAAATGCTTTTTGACAGCAACGGCAAAAAGCTTAAGCCTGATTCGGCACGTGTCAAACCGAACGCGAATTCTTAAATAGTTAATGTAATAAACGGATTATAACGGCTTATTTAACAATATTATCAAAAAATGGATTTTTTACTTTTGTTACTTTTAACTTAATATGTTCGTAATACTTTTGTAATTATTATATAACTCGATAAAAGTATAAAAAACAAGAAAAAAACATTGACAATTATTTAACAATGATGATAAAATGTAAATAATCGAGGCGTTAGTGTCGAGTTTGTTGTTTTGAAAGGGATGTATAAAATGAAAAAGATTATCTGTGCAGCTCTTACCATTGCGCTGTGTGCAACTGCTGCAATTGGCTTTTCGGGCTGCGGCTCTGATAACAATTCAGAACCCGGATATACTGTAGTGCCTACAGAGCCGGATTTTGATGAGGGCGATTTTGGTTTCTATATTATAAATAAAGATGAGCTTATGATTACAGAATACAATGGTTCATCAACCGATGTTGAGATTCCGGAAAGCTATTATAATTACACAGTAACAGCAATAGGTTCGTTTGTGTTTAATGACACAGACATCACAAGTGTGACAATGCCGGATACAATTACAGAGATTGGTGATTATGCTTTTGCAAGCTGTAAAAGTCTTAAAAGCGTAAAGCTTTCGGCAAATTTAAAAACCTTGGGCTCGGATGTTTTCTTCTACTGTTCATCACTTGAGTCAATTGAGCTTCCGGCTTCAATTGAGGATTTTGGTATTTACACGTTTTCGGCTGCGGGACTAAAAAGCGTTACAATCCCTGAGAGCGAAACCTTTACTTCAATAGGAAGCTATGTGTTCTATCAATGCCCTGAGCTTACTGAGGTAAATCTTCCGTCAACAGTAACTGAAATTAATGAAAGTGCATTTTTGGGCGGTTACAATCCTATCACATTCAAAGCTCCAAGCGGTTCATATGCCGAGGAGTATGCAGAGAAAAACAACTTTGAGTTTGTTTCAACAGACTAACGCAGTAATTTTCAGCAAAGCTGAATTTAATAAATTTGTAGATAAGAGGTAGATTTATGAGTACAAAAGAGTATCCAATCGTAGATAGCGTAGAATCTTTTGAGGCTACTTTAGCCAGAGTAAGAGAAGCTCAGGAAGTTTTCTCGACCTATACGCAGGAACAGGTTGACAAGATTTTCCTTGCTGCTGCTTCAGCTGCTAATAAAATGAGAATTCCCCTTGCAAAGATGGCTGTTGAAGAGACAGGAATGGGTGTTGCAGAGGATAAGGTAATTAAAAACCATTATGCGTCAGAGTATATTTACAACACTTACAAGGATGTTAAAACCTGCGGTGTTATTGAAGAGGACAAGGCTTACGGAGTCAAGAAGATTGCTGAGCCTATCGGTGTAATCGGTGCAGTTATCCCGACTACAAACCCAACATCAACTGCAATCTTTAAGACGCTCATTTGCTTAAAGACACGTAACGGTATCATCATCAGCCCGCACCCACGTGCTAAGAAGAGCACAACCGAGGCTGCAAAAATAGTTCTTGAGGCTGCTGTTGCTGCAGGTGCTCCTGAGGGCATCATCAGCTGGATTGATGTACCTTCACTTGAGCTCACAAATATGCTTATGCAGGAATCTGACTGCATTCTCGCTACAGGCGGTCCGGGAATGGTTAAGGCTGCTTATTCATCAGGTAAGCCTGCTTTAGGCGTTGGTGCCGGAAACACACCTGCAATCATTGATGAAACTGCTGATATTCTTCTTGCAGTTAACTCAATCATTCATTCAAAGACATTCGACAACGGTATGATTTGCGCGTCTGAGCAGTCGGTAATCGTTGAAAAGAAAATATATGCTAAGGTTAAGAAGGAATTCAAAGCTCGCGGCTGCTATTTCCTCAATGCTGACGAGACAGAAAAGGTAAGAAAGACTATCATTATCAACGGTGCGCTTAATGCTAAGATTGTTGGACAGAAGCCTGTTACAATCGCTGAGCTTGCAGGCGTTAAGGTTCCTGAGGAAACTAAGGTTCTAATCGGTGAGGTTGAATCAGTTGACATCAGCGAGGAGTTTGCTCACGAGAAGCTTTCTCCTGTACTTGCAATGTACAAGGCTGAAAACTTTGATGACGCTGTTGCAAAGGCAAAGCAGCTTGTTGCTGACGGCGGCTACGGCCATACATCTTCACTTTATATTGATGCTGTAAATGAGAAAGCTAAGATTGACACATTTGCTGCAAATATGAAGACTTGTCGTATTCTTGTTAATACACCATCTTCACAGGGCGGTATCGGTGACCTTTACAACTTTAAACTTACTCCTTCACTCACACTCGGTTGTGGTTCATGGGGCGGCAACTCAGTTTCTGAAAACGTTGGCTGTAAGCACCTTATTAACATCAAGACAGTAGCCGAGAGGAGAGAAAATATGCTTTGGTTCAGAGCACCTGAAAAGGTTTATATAAAGAAAGGCTGTATGCCTGTTGCTCTTCAGGAGCTTAAGGATGTAATGGGTAAAAAGAGAGCGTTTATCGTAACCGACTCCTTCCTCTATAAGAACGGATATACAAAGCCAATCACAGATAAGCTTGATGAAATGGGCATCACATATACAACATTTGCTGATGTTGAGCCTGATCCTTCACTTCTTTCAGCTCAGAAGGGTGCAGAGGCTATGAGTAAGTTCGAGCCTGATGTAATCATCGCACTCGGCGGCGGTTCAGCAATGGACGCTGGTAAGATTATGTGGGTTCTCTATGAGCATCCCGACGCAGACTTTATGGATATGGCTATGCGTTTCAGTGATATTCGTAAGAGAGTTTATACATTCCCTAAGATGGGTGATAAGGCGTCATTTATTGCTATTCCTACATCTTCAGGTACAGGTTCAGAGGTTACTCCGTTTGCAGTTATCACAGACCAGAACACAGGTGTTAAGTATCCGCTTGCTGACTATGCACTTATGCCTACTATGGCTATTGTTGATGCAGACAATATGATGAGCGGTCCTAAGGGTCTTACAGCTGCATCAGGTGTTGATGCCGTTACTCACGCACTTGAAGCATATGCTTCAATGATGGCTACAGACTTCACAGACGGTCTTGCACTCAGAGCGCTTAAGATTATCTTCGAGTATCTCCCTGTTTGTTATGACAACGGTATGAATGAACCTGTTGCACGTGAGAAGGTTGCTCACGCAGCTACAATGGCAGGTATGGCGTTTGCTAATGCATTCCTCGGTGTTTGCCACTCTATGGCTCATAAGCTCGGTGCTTTCCATCACCTCCCTCACGGTGTTGCAAATGCAGTAATGATTGAGCAGGTTATCCGTTTCAACTCTGTTGAGGTTCCTGCAAAGATGGGTACATTCCCACAGTATGATCATCCGCATACAAAGGCTCGTTATGCTGAGGTTGCTCAGTATCTTGGTCTTGCAGGCAAGAACGATGATGAAAGCGTTGAAAACCTTATCAAGGCTATCAATGAGCTTAAGGCAAGAGTTGGAATCAAGAGCTCAATTCAGGAATATAACATTGATGAAGAGGACTTCCTCAACAGACTTGATGATATGGTTGAGCAGGCATTTGATGACCAGTGCACAGGTGCAAACCCAAGATATCCTCTCTTCAAGGAAATCAAGCAGATGTACCTCAATGCTTACTACGGCAACAACAGCGAGACTGTTTAATTGCTCATGTATTGATATGATGATTGACCTCCGTGCTGATTTGCACGGAGGTTTTTGTCTGTATCAAAGTAAAAAACATAAATGCAAAAAAATGTTGACATTAATATGAAAGTTTGATATAATATCATTTGCGTGATAAATGCGCCAATAGCTCAGTTGGTTAGAGCTACCGGCTCATAACCGGTCGGTCCGGGGTTCGAGTCCCTGTTGGCGCACCAAAAAATAACGGATACCTTTTGGTATCCGTTATTTTAATTTTATACCGGCAAGCGCCAACAGGGACTCGAAGGCGACCGTAAAGAAAACGTCACAGTGTGACGTTTTTAGGGAGAGAGCAGAAGATGTTGTGGCTATGAACAGGGAGCATAAAACGATTTGTACTTTGATATTTGTAAAATATACTGTTGGCGCACCAAAAAATAACGGATACCTTTTGGTATCCGTTATTTTAATTTTATACCGGCAAGCGCCAACAGGGACTCGAAGGCGACCGTAAAGAAAACGTCACAGTGTGACGTTTTTAGGGAGAGAGCAGAAGATGTTGTGGCTATGAACAGGGAGCATAAAACGATTTGTACTTTGATATTTGTAAAATATACTGTTGGCGCACCAAAAAAATAACGGATACCTTTTGGTGTCCGTTATTTTTATTTATGAAGTTATTATCTTACTCACCATAAGGAGAGTGGGGGAGTGATTTTCATGGAGATTAATATAGTAATTTATAACTGCCTTTTACACTAACAAACTATAGAATGTATTCTGCCCTGCAATGCCGTCAACCGTAAGCTTCTTCTTAGTCTGGAAGCTCT
>CAYQXN010000005.1:0-31105 GCA_964421585.1 uncultured Ruminococcus sp.
AAAGAACATATACAAGCACTATCATAAGCTCAACGGTTCTGCTTATAAGAGTTGCTATTGCGGCGCCCTTAATTCCCATTTCGTTGAATCCAAAGTTGCCGTAAATCAGACAATAGTTAAGGCCCAGGTTAATTATGATTGTACTCAGAGACATTATTGTTCCGATTGTTGCCGTTTCAACACTCTGCAGCGAATACATCAGAGTATTTGAAATTGAAAAAATAAGATAAGTCCAGCACATTATATTCAGATATTTAATGCCTTCCGTGATTACATCTTTCTCGTTTGTAAACAGTCCGAGAATGTTCTGAGGCATCAGCAGTGTAAGAAGCCAGAAAATGATTCCGGCAGATAGCGACAGCTTTATTCCCAATGAAATAATTTTTTTAATAGGTTCGGTTTTTCCCTGTCCCCAATATTGCGAGGCAAGAACCACAATTCCCATACCAATTCCTGATGCAAGCTGCTGCAATGTGAATTGAATCTGATTAACAAGAGTTGCTCCGGACAATGCAAGCTCGTTGTATGTGCCAAGCATTATATTGTCAACAAGGTTGACCGTCAATGCTGCAATCTGTTGAAGAGCAATAATCGCAAGCAGGGGAAAGAAAGTTTTGTAAAGGCGCTTGTCTTTTACAAATACTCCCATAAACATTCCCGGCTGATTTGCTTTGTATTTACTTAAATCAACTACGGTTTTTTTCTGTTCAATCAATTATACTCATTCCTAATCAATTGATTTATTAAAGTCTGACAGATATATTCTGATTGACAAGATATTCCTTTAGCTTCGGAATAGGTATTTCGCCGAAGTGGAACAGAGAAGCTGCCAGTACGGCGTCAGCTTTGCCCTTTGTGAATGCATCATAAAAATGCTCCAATGCGCCTGCACCGCCGCTGGCAATAACAGGAATATTTACTCTTTCCGAAACAGCCCTCGTCAGGGCAATATCATAGCCGTTTTTCTGACCGTCCTCGTCCATACTTGTCAGAAGTATTTCACCTGCGCCAAGCTCCTCGCATTTTACCGCCCATTCAACAGCGTCAATTCCCATTGGCTTTCTGCCTCCGTTTATATAAACCTCCCAGCTGCTGCCTTTTCTTTTTGCATCAATTGCTGCTACAACACACTGACTGCCGAATTTATATGCAGCCTCGCTGATAAGCTCGGGTCTGTGTACCGCAGCAGAGTTTACCGACACTTTGTCGGCTCCTGCCCTCAGCAGAGAATTAAAGTCGTCAACGCTTCTTATGCCGCCGCCGACAGTGAATGGAATAAAAATTGAGTTTGCAACCTTTTCAACCATATCTATTGTAATGTTGCGAGAGTCGCTTGAAGCGGTAATGTCAAGGAACACAAGTTCGTCTGCACCTTGTTTGTCATATTGCTTTGCACATTCCACAGGATCGCCCGCGTCAACAAGATTAACAAAGCTCATACCTTTTACAACTCTGCCGTTCTTTACATCAAGGCAGGGAATAATTCGTTTAGCATACATTATGTTTACCTCCCGTACTGTTTAACCGTTTACAATATCTGCAAAGTTTTTCAGTATTTTTATTCCCGTTTGACCGCTTTTTTCAGGATGAAACTGGGTTGCAAATATATTTCCTTTGGAGACGGCGGCGTCAATTGTTACACCGTATTCGGTTTGAGCAGATACAATATTTTTGTCAAAAGCATTCAAATAAAATGAATGTACAAAATAGACATATGGATTATCGTCAATTTCCTTAAAGATACCGTCCTTTTTCTTGATTATAAGACTGTTCCAGCCTATGTGAGGAATTTTAAGCCCTTTGCCCGACGGTATTTTTGAAATTTTACCGTCAAATATACCAAGCCCTTTTGCTTCGGGGCTTTCGTCACTTGCAGGAAATAAAAGCTGCAAGCCTAAACATATTCCAAAAAATGGCTTTCCGCTTTTTGTAAAGTCAACAATTGTATCCTTTATTCCGTATTGAGACATAGTGTTCATTGTGTCTCCAAAAGAGCCGACGCCCGGAAGTATAGCGCCGTCAGCCTTCATAATAATATCTTTATCACTTGTTACAAGCGCATCACAATTTATATATTTTAGAGCCTTGTTAACGCTTTGAATATTTCCTGCGCCATAGTCTATAATAGCAATCATTACTTTCATCTCCGTAATTATCAATAAATTCCTATCCACTCTAATTTTATCATATAAGCCTTGTCTTTGCAAGAACAGCTTCTTAATATTAGAGTGAAGTGAATTTATGTAAAATAAAATCATATTTTAGCAAATCCTACAATCTGCAAAAGAAATTAATTTAAAATTTTGTATTGTAGCTTTTCAAATGATGTGTTAAAATAAAAAAGTATTAATGTATTAAAAGGAGCATCACTAAGGTGATTACACATTTACTTACAAGAATAGATTTGCGTATGAATTCCTTTTCAAAAGGACAAAAGAGAATTGCGCTGTATATAGAAGAACATTATGACAAGGCTGCATTTATGACTGCCTCAAAACTTGGAGAGACCGTCGGTGTTTCCGAGAGTACAGTAGTGCGTTTTGCTACAGAGCTTGGTTATGAGGGTTATCCAAAGCTTCAGAAAGCAATGCAGGAGATGATTCGCAACAAGCTTACCTCTGTTCAGCGAATAGAGGTGACCTCCAACAGAATTGGAGATGAAAATGTGCTTGACAGCGTACTGAACCAAGACATAGACAAAATCCGCAGAACAATAGAGGAAACCTCGCATGAGGACTTCAACAGGGCAGTTGATGAAATATGCAAAGCAAAACGTATCTATATCTTTGGCGTGCGTTCAACTGCTGCTATTGCAAGCTTTCTTGCTTATTACTTTGAGCTTATTTTTGACAATGTTCGTGTAATAAACACCACAAGCTCAACCACAACTTATGAACATATATTCAGAATTACCGAAAATGATGTTATGATAGGTATTTCTTTTCCTCGGTACAGCTCAATGGCTGTTGAGGCTATGGATTTTGCACGTTCGCGCGGTGCCCACGCTGTAGCTATCACAGACAGTATGGCTTCGCCGCTTGTTCAGTCTGCTGACTCAATTCTTATTGCACGCAGTGATATGGCTTCAATTGTAGATTCTCTTGTAGCGCCGCTTAGTCTTATAAATGCCTTGATTGTTGCAACTGTACTCAAGAAAAAGGACGAGGTTTCCGAAAACTTCCGACGTCTTGAACTTATCTGGAACAGAAACGGTATTTATGCAAATCATGATTCAGAAGCGGAAGGAAATTCTGAAAACGATGACAAGTAAAAAGGTTTTGGTGATTGGTGCAGGGGCAGCAGGAATGATGGCTGCCGGTGTTGCCGCTCAATACGGAGCAGATGTTACCGTTATCGAAAAAAATCAGCGTGTAGGACGAAAAATTCTGATTACTGGCAAAGGAAGATGCAACATTACAAATAATTGTGATGTTCAGACTTTTATTCAGAATGTTCCCGTGAACGGCAGATTCCTGTACTCGGCAATAAATAATTTTAATTCTCAGGATGTGATGGATTTTTTCGAAAATCTGGGTCTTAATCTTAAAACCGAGCGCGGAAACAGAGTTTTTCCTGTTTCTGACAAAGCAATGGACGTTATCGACGTATTACACGATTTTATGACACACAACGGGTGTAAAATAATAAATGACTGTGCTAAGGCGCTCATCATAGAAAACGGCGCGGTGGTTGGAGTTAAGTGTGAATGTGATAACTGTTACGCAGACAGCGTTATTGTGTGCTGCGGAGGAAAAAGCTATCCTCTTACGGGTTCAACGGGTGACGGATACCTATTTGCCAAGCAGGCAGGGCACACAGTAACCGATTTGAAGCCCTCGCTTGTACCGCTTGAAAGCAAACATCCCGATTGCAAGGCAATGCAGGGACTTGCCTTGAAGAATATATCGCTCAGAATAATTGATAATAACAATAAAAAGACTGTCTATAGTGATTTTGGCGAAATGCTGTTTACACATTTCGGAATGAGCGGACCTGTTATATTGTCTGCAAGCTCGCATATCCGTGATGTCAGCGAAAATAAATACCACGCTGAAATTGATTTAAAGCCTGCTCTTACCCCCGAACAGCTTGACAAGCGTTTGCAGCACGATTTAATTGAAAACGCCAATAAGGATATTTCCAATTCTTTTTCAAAGCTGCTTCCCCGCAAGCTGATTGTCCCTGTATTAAAACGCTGGGGATTGCCGTTTGATAAGAAGTGCAATTCAATTACCAAGGAAGAGCGCAGAGCACTTGCCGAAATTTTGAAGTGCTTTACTATTGACATCAGCGGATTTCGCCCCATTGAAGAAGCAATAATAACCTCCGGCGGAGTAAAAACCTCGGAAATCAGCCCCAAAACTATGGAAAGTAAGCTTGTAAAAGGCTTATATTTTGCAGGAGAGATAATCGACTGCGACGCCTATACCGGCGGCTTTAACTTGCAAATTGCGTGGAGCACAGGTCATCTTGCAGGCGAAAATGCAGCGTTTGTTTAAGTAAAACGAATATACTTGTTTTGAAAATGAAAGGATGTAAGAAATGTCAATTGCAGTAGCGCTTGACGGGCCTGCGGGTGCAGGCAAGTCAACAATTGCAAAAAGAGCTGCAAAAGCTCTTGATTTTATATATGTGGATACAGGTGCGCTTTACCGCACAATAGGTCTTGCAGCGACAAGAAACAACATAAATCCCGTACCGTCTGATGATGTCAACAATCTTTTGTCGCAAATCAAAGTTGAGATTACCTTTAATGACAAGGGCGAACAGATTGTGCTTCTTGACGGTGAAGATGTTTCGGGATTTATCCGCACACCCGAAGCTTCTATGATGGCTTCAAGAATTTCTGCTGTACCCCAGGTTCGTACTTATCTTTTGGATTTGCAGCGCAATATGGCTAAGACCAATAATGTAATAATGGACGGCAGAGATATCGGCACAGTTGTTCTTCCTGACGCACAGGTCAAGATTTTTCTCACGGCTTCTCCCGAAGCCAGAGCTACGCGCCGTTATAAGGAGCTTTTGGAAAAGGGAATGAATGTAAAATATGACGATATTTTAAGTGACGTTATTGAGCGTGATTATAACGATACTCACCGTGAAACTGCTCCGCTAAAGCCGGCTGACGGCTGTATAATTGTGGATACTACGGAGCTTGATTTTGAGCAGTCGGTTTCAAAAATCATTTCGGTAATTGAGGAGAATATCTGATGGGACAGTCAAGGGTTCTTTACGCTGTGGGCAGAGTTGTCTGCACTCCAATATTCAAGCTTATATACAGGTACAAGCCGATAAACAATCAGGCGATTCCCGATGAGGGCGGCTATATTTTAGCCTGTAATCATATGAGTTATTCAGACCCTGTTTTACTCGGGCTTTCACAAAAACGCCGTATGTATTTTATGGCAAAGTCTGAGCTTTTCAGAAATAAGCTTTTTGCTGCATTAATCCGTGCTCTGGGCGCTTTTCCTGTTGAGCGGGGTGCAGGCGATAACAAAGCGATAAGAACAGGCGAGGATTTAATCAGAGACGGCGAGATTATGACAATCTTCCTTGAAGGAGGACGCTCTAGAACCGGCGAGCTTATGCGTCCTCGCAGCGGATGCGCTCTTATTGCCCAGCAGATGCAGGTTCCCGTTATTCCTGCTTGTATCACGGTTGTAGGTAACCCTAAAAATCCTTTTGCAAAGCGGGTTGTTCATTTTGGCGAACCGCTCACCTCACAACAGCTCGGACTTACTTCGGAAGGAGGCAGGCGTGAGCTGAAGAATGCATCCAATATGATAATGGACGAAATAAAGAAAATGAGAGAGCAGGATTTGAATGAGTATAGAAAAGGCTGAGTCGGCAGGCTTTTGTTTTGGCGTGAACAGGGCGATTAATATTGTAAATGGGCTTCTCAAAGATGTTAAAGGCGTATGTACATTAGGACCTATTATACATAATATGGAGGTTGTACAGGAACTTGAAAAACGCGGCTGCAGAGTCATTGAAGGCATTGATGATATTTGTGACGACTCAACCCTTGTAATCCGTTCGCACGGAGTGCCGAAATCTGTTATAGATGAGCTTGAATCAAAAAATATTTCCTATAAGGACGCTACCTGCCCGTTTGTGAGAAAGATTCATAAAATAGTTGCTTCAGCTGATGAAGATTCCGAAATCGTACTTATCGCCGGCAACAAAAATCATCCTGAGGTACAGGGAATAATAGGGCATTGCAGAGCGGAATGCTTTACATTTAATGACGAAACAGAACTTGATGAGATTTTGCCTATAATTCTTAATAAGAATAAATCTCAAATCAAAATTGTTGCACAAACCACATTTGATACAAATGAATGGAAAAAATGTATAAAAAAGTTTAAAAAACTATGTACAAACGGAAAAATATTTGATACAATATGTAATGCTACGTCGGTTAGACAGAGTGAAGCTGATCTTATTGCTGCACGTTCTGATTTTATGGTGGTAATCGGTGACAGACATAGTTCCAACACTGGCAAGCTTTTTGATATATGCAAAAAGCAATGTCGTAATACAATACTTATCGAAACGGCAGACGAGCTTGACAAAGCCCAGGTTCTCTCGGCTGAACACATTGGCGTAACTGCCGGTGCATCTACACCGGCAAGGATAATAAAGGAGGTACTGGATACAATGAGTGAAATTAAATCCGGTGAAACAAAAATTGAAGAATCTTTTGAGGAGTTACTTGAAGAGTCCCTCAAAAACTTAAATACAAATGAGAGGGTAATTGGCACAGTGCTTAGCATTGCACCCAACGAAGTTCAGGTTGACGTCGGCAGAAAGCAGACAGGTATCATTCCTGTTTCTGAGCTTTCAAGCGATCCTAACGCAAGACCTGAGGATATTGTAAGCGTAGGCGATGAGGTTGAGCTTCTTATTATGAAGACAAACGATCAGGAAGGCACAATTATGCTTTCAAAGCGCAGAGTTGATGCTCAAAAGGGTTGGGATGAGCTTGTTGAAAAGTCTGATTCTCAGGAAATCCTTTCTGCTAAGGTTACAGAGGCTGTTAAGGGCGGCGTAATTGTTATCTATAACGGCGTAAGAGTATTTATTCCTGCTTCACAGGCTACAGCGTCACGTGATGAAAGTCTTGAAAATCTTGTTGGTCAGGATGTTGACTTTAGACTTATCGAGGTTTCACAGCACGGCAGACGCAGAAGAGCTATCGGCTCTATCAGAAGTGTAATCAAGGAGCAGAGAGCTGCTCAGCGTGAGGCATTCTGGAACGAATGCGAGATTGGCAAGCGTTACAGCGGTGTTGTTAAGTCACTTACAAGCTATGGTGCATTTGTTGACCTCGGCGGTGTATTCGGTATGATTCACATTTCCGAGCTTTCTTGGACACACATCAAGCACCCCAGCGAAGTTGTAAATATTGGTGACACTGTTGATGTTTATATTAAGGACATTAATGAAGAGACCAAGAAGATTTCTCTCGGATTTAAGAATGCTGATGAAAATCCTTGGGAAATCCTCAAGAATCAGTATCCTGAGGGCACTGTAGTAACTGCAACAATCGTTGGTCTTACAACATTTGGTGCTTTTGCTAACATTATTCCGGGTATTGACGGTCTTATCCATATTTCTCAGATATCTAATAAGAGAATTGATAAGCCTGCTGATGTACTTAAAGTCGGTGAAAAGGTTGAGGCTAAGATTACAGCTATTGATTTTGACAAGAAGCGTGTCAGCCTTTCAATGCGTGCTCTTCTTCCCGAAGACGAACAGGCTCCTGTAACGGCAGATGCTGATGCTGAGCCTGCAGAAGCTGAAACAGCAGCTGATACTGAAACTGAAGTTGAAGCTGAAGCAGAATAATTTTGACTTATAAGGGCACCGTAAGTAAGTGTTGACAATTGTCCGCACTTACTTAGCCGGGTGTCCTTTTGTTTTTTTGGAGGATATTTATGACGCCACAGGAAGAATTTATTGCAATATATACCGAGAATATTAAACGACAGGGTGCAGAAGAGCTGTTGGAGTGGCTCAAGCGCACCGACTTTTTTACTGCTCCTGCCAGCTCGCGTTACCATTGTGCCTGTGAAAACGGATTGGTAATGCATTCGGTCAGCGTTTTCAACACTATGATGGAGAAGCATTTTGATGAAGAAGCTGACAGTGTTGAAAGTTTTGCAATATGCGGACTTCTTCACGATTTGTGCAAGGCACAGTTCTATAAGGTTTCTGCGCGCAATGTTAAAAATGAGCAGACAGGTATGTGGGAAAAGGTTCCTTACTATGCAATTGACGACCAGTTCCCATACGGTCACGGGGAAAAATCAGTTTTTCTGATTGAACGCAAAATGCGTCTTAAAATTGAAGAGGCTATGGCAATTCGCTGGCATATGGGTGAATTCGGAGATAAGAACAGCAATATAATCAGTCAGGCATATGAAAAATATCCACTTGCCGTTAAACTGCATCTTGCCGATTTGGAATCAACATTTCTGCGTGAAAAAGGCACTTCTCAGGTAAACAAATAAAAGAAAGTAAGAGTGAGTATATGGATATTAATTCTGCTCGACGCCGTGTCGGCGAGCTGACAGAGCTGCTTGAATACCATAATAACCTATATTATAATCAGGATGAGCCTGAAATTTCCGATTTTGAGTACGACAAGCTTTTGCGAGAGCTTGAAAATCTTGAAGAAGAATTTCCTGAGTTAAAAGCTTCTGCTTCTCCGACAAATAAGGTAGGCGGTAATGCAGGAGAAAAATTTTCGCCTGTCACACATACGGTTGTTATGGAAAGCCTGCACGATAGCTTTTCACACGATGAACTGCGTGATTTTGACGCCAGAGTGCGCCAGACAATTTCTGATGTAAGATATGTTGTTGAACCTAAGTTTGACGGACTGTCTGTTTCCTGCGAGTATGAAAACGGTGTTTTTGTTCGAGGTTCAACACGAGGCGACGGCACAACGGGTGAAGATGTAACCGACAATCTGATGACTATAAGGAGCCTGCCAAAGAGAATTGCCAATGCTCCCGAGTTTCTTGAGGTCAGGGGCGAGGTTTATATGTCCTTTCAGAGCTTTGATAATCTTACAAGACAACAGGAAGAAAATGAAGAAAAAACCTTTAAAAACCCCAGAAATGCCGCCGCAGGCTCACTAAGACAGAAGAATTCTAAAATTACGGCAAGCCGAAATCTTGATATTTTTATATTTAATATCCAGCAGGTAAAAGGTACTGAACTTACAAGTCATATGCAAAGCCTGAACTATCTTACCGAGCTTGGTTTTCCTACTGCTTTTTATAATGCTTATGAAAGCATTGATGAGGTTATCGAAGAGATTGAAAGAATCGGAAATATGCGCGGTGAGCTTGATTATGCAATTGACGGTGCGGTTGTCAAGGTTGACAGCTTTGAAGCGCGCAGACTTTTGGGCAGTACTGCAAAATATCCTAAGTGGGCTGAAGCATACAAATATCCACCGGAGGAAAAGCCTACAAAGCTCCTAAATATTGAAATCAATGTCGGAAGAACGGGCGTTCTTACTCCTGTAGGCAACTTTGAACCTGTTTTGCTTGCAGGAACCACAGTAAGCCGTGCAACCTTGCACAACAAGGATTTTATTGATGAAAAGGGTATTTGCGTCGGCGATACGGTTATCATACGCAAGGCAGGCGAGATTATCCCTGAAGTGCTTTCGGTAAAGGAGCACGATAAAGATTCTGTGCCTTTTGAATTCCCCGATTTTTGCCCGTCCTGCGGCAGTCCGGTAACTCAGGATGAAGGTGAAGCTGCAATTCGCTGTACAAACACTGATTGTCCTGCTCAGCTTATGCGCCATCTTATACATTTTGTAAGCCGTGATGCAATGGATATTGACGGGCTCGGACCTGCCGTGCTTGAACAGCTTGCCAATAACGAACTGATAAAATCTCCTGCCGATTTGTACAGACTTTCGGTAGAGGATATAGCTTCTCTTGACCGCAAGGCTGAAAAATCTGCCAATAATCTTATAGCCGCAATTGAAAGGTCGAAGGAAAACGAGCTTTATCGATTGGTTTTTGCGCTTGGAATTCGCAATATCGGCTTAAAGGCAGCGAAGCTTATCTGCGAAAATTTTCGGACCATTGACGATATTATGAATGCTTCGGCTGCTGATTTTGAAGCAATCCACGGATTTGGCTCTGTTATGGCTGTCAGCCTTGAAAGTTATTTTTCACTTGAAGGTACCAAAGAGCTTATTGCCGATTTGAAGTCTGTGGGACTTAAGATGAAATCCTCCGAACCCAAGAAAACAGGCGGCGTATTTGAAGGTAAGACCTTTGTGCTTACAGGCACGCTTCCTACAATGACGCGCAGTGAGGCTGCTGGGATTATTGAAGCTAACGGCGGAAAAACAAGCTCCTCCGTCTCAAAAAAGACTTCATTTGTACTTGCCGGTGATGAAGCTGGCAGTAAGCTCACCAAGGCTCAGAAGCTCGGCATAGCAGTCCTTACGGAAGAAGAATTTCTTGCGATGATTTAACAAACGGTGATTTAAAATTAAAATGAACTGTAAATGACCTCAACCTATATTTTTAGGTTGAGGTCATATTTTTATGCTTGTCAACATAGTATTAAGTGTACAAACTCAGGGAGGAATGTTAAATGTCAATAAGTGATGATAGAAACAGGTTTAATCAGGCGATAGGTTGCTTAAGTCCGCAGCTTTATAAAGCTGTTGTACCGTTGTCTGAGAAATTGTTCTGCTCAGCTCAGGAAATAAGGCTTCGCGTTAATCGACCGCTTGCAATTGTATGCCCCAATATTACATACTTTGTCACAAATCAAGGAGGTCTTACCAGCACACCCATAAGCGGCTCAATGCTTGTTGTTTCTCGCTCGGATGTCACCGATACCTTTCATAATATCTGCAATTACTCTGTATATACAAGGCAAAATGAAATTATCAATGGCTTTGTTACTATGTATGGGGGACACAGGGCAGGAATCAGCGGAACGGCGGTAATAAATGACGGCAGGATAACAAACATACGTGATATTTCGTCAATTAATATTCGTATTGCGCGCGAGCACAGGGGATGTGCCCAAAAGCTTGCCGACAGTCTCGGAGAGCCTGACGGCGGAGTGCTGGTCTGCGGTGCTCCTTGTTCAGGCAAAACTACAGTGCTTAGGGATTATTCTAGAATCCTTTCTGCAGAAATGTCAAAAAACGTGTCTCTTATTGACGAGCGCGGAGAGCTTGCAGGAACTTCGTCAGGTTTTTTTCAGAATGATATTGGCTTTTGTGATGTCTATGACGGCTACAAAAAAAGCGAGGGGATGCTGCAAGCGCTCAGAAGTATGGCGCCAGACGTTATTATTTGTGATGAAATCGGTTCTGAGGCTGATGCCTTGGCAATTGAGCAAGCGGTTAACTGCGGCGTAATTGTTATTGCAACCGTTCATGCAGCAAATCCTGAAGAGCTCAAACGCAAAAAGAATATACTAAGGCTTATTACAGCGTCGGCATTTTCAAAGATAGTATTTCTTTCAGATAAAGCACATCCGGGAGAGATAACAAAAATAATGAATTCGGGTGAGGTTTTTGTGGATTAAGCTTACGGGAGCCGTTATGCTTGTGTCTGCTTCGTTTTCGGCAGGATATTATATGTCAAAATCGTTGTACAGACGTCGGGATTTCCTCAGCGCCTTCATAGTTTTTCTCGGAACGCTTTCCACAGAAATCCGCTATAGCTCGGATAATATCTTCACACTTGTTTCAAGGTGTGCAAGCTCTGATGAACTTAACTGCTTTCAGCCGGAAACGGTTGTAATTACTCAGCCGTTTAAAAATATATGGAATAAATGCGTGCTTACAATTCCCAAAGCATATGCGTTAAAAGCATCAGATGTGAATTTGCTTTTAGAATTCGGCTCGCAGTTGGGCGCAACAGATGTTGAAGGTCAGCTTAAGCATATTGAGCTTTACACACAGCTTTTTGAAAAGCAGCTTAATTCAGCTGAAGAGGCTATTGCCAAAAAATCAAAGCTATATAAAACGATGGGCTTTTTTGTCGGGACGGCAGCAGCCCTGATGATGATGTAGAGGTAATAATGGACGTAGAGCTTATTTTTAAAATCGCCGCTGTAGGAATTATTGTAGCTGTTCTTACTCAACTGCTTATACGAAGCGGGCGTGAGGAACAGGCCATGATGACCTCCATAGCAGGATTGATAGTGGTATTGACGCTTATCATAACACAGATAAGCTCATTGTTCGCAACAATCAAACAGCTTTTCGGTTTTTAAAATGAATATTATTTTGATATGTGTGCTTGCTATTGTTACGGTGATAATAAGCGTAATGCTTAAATCCCGCAATAGCGAAATAGCCCTGATGATGACGGTTTCCTGCTCAGTGATTATTCTTGTTATGATACTGTCTCAGGTGTCAACTGTTACGGCAACAGTAAATCAGATTATAGCTGTATCGGGAATAAGTACAAGCTACATAGTAATACTGCTCAAGGTTATCGGTATATGTCTGATTACAGAGTTTGCAGTAAACACCTGCAGGGATGCAGGAAGCAACTCACTTGCAAATAATGTTTCACTGGCAGGTAAAATTATGATAACTGTTACTTCATTGCCGCTTTACGGCGATATTCTTAATACAGTATTGTCGCTTGCACAGAAGTAACCTTTATTGAAAACAAAAATAATTTCAAGGATATTTTCACTGCAAAAATTCATTCAGGTGCGGCTTGCAGTGTCCTGATTAACGAGACGTATAAAAGAGGTGAAGATGTGAAAAAGATAATTTCCGTTGTTTTTACGGCGGTAATCCTTGTTGTGATTTCTACAGCTGTCGTGAATGCTGAGGAAAGCACGATGCTTTATGATTTATCAGGCATATATAATAGTCTGTCTGAAGAAGCAAGAGAGAGTCTTGACAATATTGGAGCAACATCAGCGGATCCCGATACTCTTGCTGATATATCATTTTCGTCGGTTGTCAGCGAGATTGTCAATATGGCGGAGAATAATATTTCTTCTCCTTTTAAGGGCTTGATTACAATAACAGCTTTGCTGTTGATGGCATCGGTTTTGTCAGCGTATAAAAACACATTAAATTCTGATATATCAACAGCTCTCAATATCACAACAACGCTGTGTATTACCTGTGCCGTAGCTATGCCTGCAATAAGCATTATCAGCAGCACTTCCGATGTTATTGCTCTTTCCTCCAATCTGATGATAGCATACATTCCGATAATGGTTATTATTATGGCTTCGTCAGGTCATGCAATAAGCGGAGCTTCATATTACACTATGATGCTCGCAGCAGGAGAGGGAGTAGGGCAGCTGTCAACCAGGGTAATTGTTCCCTTGCTCAGTATGTTTCTCGGTTTGAGCATCACTTCAAGCATATCACCTGATATAAACCTGTCGGGCTTCATAAATATGGTTTCAAAATCAATAAAATGGCTTTTAGGCTTTGGTATGACAATCTTCACGGCAGTTCTCACAATAAAGCAGCTAATTACAACCTCGCTTGATGATGTGTCAACACGTGCCGTTCGTTTTACACTTAATTCATTTATCCCGATTGTGGGCTCTGCGTTATCGGATGCCTACAAAACTGTGCAGGGAAGCATAGGGCTTTTGAAATCAGGCGTAGGCGTGTTTGTCATTTTATCTGTCGGTGTTGTGTTTCTTCCAATCATTTTACAAAGTCTTATGTGGATTCTTACTCTGTGGATTGGTAAATCGACCGCCGAGGTATTAAATCTTCCGCAGCCTGCAAAGCTGCTTGAATCCATAACAACCGTATTTTCAACCTTGCTTGCAATTCTGCTGTGCATAATGTCTATTTATATTATTTCAACTGCAATTGTTCTGATTGCAGGAAGGAGCTCGTGATGAAGGAGCTTTTTACGGTTATAATTGTTGTCTGCGCTTCATCGCTTATCTGCACTCTTGTTTCTACCTTTATCACAGACAGCAGCACCAAGCGGGTAATCAACCTTGTTTTAGGCGCATTTATCATATGTTCCTTGATAATGCCGCTCAGAAGTGCGTTTGCTTCAATCGACTTAGAAATGTCTGATTTCATCTCAGCTGAGGAGGTGGTGTCAAGTGATGATGAAGCATACAGCAGAGAGGTTATAGCTCAAACGCAGGAAAATCTTGAAAATGCAGCGGCGGATATTTTATTGCAGCATAATATCAAAATTAATTCCTGTGATATTATTCTTGCAGAGACAGACGAAAGCCGAATAATTATATCTGCACTCAGCATATATATAAATAAAGAGTACGTGCAGTACACCGATTTAATCAGCAGTATAATTGAGGAGAATTTCGGTGTATCACCAAGCATAATGACGGAGTAAGCTATGGATAATACAAAGATTTCGGGAAGCTTAAAAAAGATTATCAGTAATGACAGAATACGAAGGATTATTATAATTGCAGGTATCATTGGAATTGCACTTATATTTCTTTCAACTTACATAGATTTTGACGGTATTTCGTCAAAACAGGGAGAGGAGGAGTTTTCTGTAACTACTTATAGCACCCAGATAGAAAGTGACCTTCAGACTGTCATACAAAAAATTCAAGGAGCAGGAGAAACTCATGTGCTGCTTACAATGGAAAACTCGGTAGAGTATGTATATCTTGATGACAGCACTACAAAAACAAAGGAAGTTGAACCTCTGATCAGAGGAGTGCTTGTTGTGTGTGAAGGCGGTGATGATCCTGTTGTGGTTGAGCGCATAACAGAAGCTGTTACCAAGGCGCTTGACATTTCAACAGCTAAAGTATGTATTACAAAATTATCAGAATAAAGGTCGGTAGTATTATGAAATTTCAAAAAAGGTATATTATATTGGCAGCGCTTATTCTGGCTCTCGGAACAGCCGTATATGTAAACTGGCAGTTTGCAGGAACAAACGTGGGCACAACATCAAAAGAGCTTGGAGCAGCGTCTTATGTTAATGCGACTGTCAGCAGTACATCAACTGATGATGAAGCTGTGCAAACCTCGGCACTTTCAAAAAATCAGCAGGATTATTTTGCCACTGAGCGCACAAAGCGTCAAAAGACGCAAGATGAGGTGCTTGACGCGGCAAATGATATTTTCAATCTTGAAAGTGCAAGTGAAGAGGACAAGAGCGAGGCTCAACAGAATGCGGAAACTATTATCAGCAGATTTACTATTCAGGACAGCATAGAAAGCATAATTAAGGCAAAAGGCTTTTCGGACTGTCTGTGCTACATAAGTGATGAAGGCGTTTCTATAATAGTTCCTGACGGTGAGCTGAACGACACATCGGCGCTTGTAATTGATGACGCTGTTACAACACATTACGACGTCGATTTTAGTGATATTTCAATAGTCGGAGCTTAAGTAATAACCTAATGAATACAACCCGGAGACTGTTTACACATATCACTTGAATATTTTTCCTCACTTTGCGTAAAGTTTTTTTGTGAGTCGGTATGTCTGCGCATTTTATATATAAATTGAAGAAAATTTCGACTTTAAATATGTGCAAAGATTTAATCAGTGTAAACTAAATTTTAAAAATATGTTGACTTTTGCTTTTGCCTGTGTTAAGATTGTGCAAACAATAATTTGGTGATTAGAATGTATAATTGTAATTTCTACAATTTTATAAGCGTCAACGTCCCTCGTTACGATTTTTCTGAATATGTAACGGGCGTACATTGTCATACGCATTTTCAAAATTAACTGACCGGTTTATCAGCATATTTTGATTATTTGGCGGTGAAGGCTCAAAAGCTTTCACCGCTTTTTTGTTTTTGGGGGTTATTATGAATATTTCAGAATATTACAATAATTATAATGAAGAAAATCGTCTGCTGTCACGCTATGGCTCTGTTGAATTTTTAACTACTATGCATTACATAGAAAGTTATTTAACACCGAGTGCACGAATTATTGAAATTGGTGCCGGGACAGGAAGATATAGCCGTGCCCTTGCCGGAAGAGGTTGTGAGGTTGATGCAGTTGAATTGGTAGAACATAATATTGAGATTTTTAAGCAACATATAACATCCAATGCTAATTTATCAATTAGACAAGGCAGTGCAACTGACTTATCCGAGTTCAAAGATAACAGCTATGATATTACTCTGCTTCTCGGACCTATGTATCATTTGTTTACTGTGGAGGAGCAAACAAAAGCTCTGTCGGAGGCGATTCGAGTCACCAAGCAGGGTGGTATCATATTTTCAGCCTACTGTATGGGTGACGCAACAATCTTGACATATGGATTTATGCAAAATAGAATCCATGAGATTATTAGTGATTGCAAACTTGATGATGGATTCAGAAATTTTATCTCCCCGTGGGGTGTTTTTCAACTGTATCGTATAGATGATATAAAAGCACTTCGTGGTAAATTTAATGTAGAATCACTCCGACTTGTAGGTTCGGACGGGTATGCAAACCATATGCGTAAATCCCTTGAAAATATGGATGAACAGACCTTTAAGCTTTATATGAGATACCACCTTGCTACCTGCGAAAGGACAGAAATGCTTGGCTTATCACACCATATACTTGATATTTTCAGAAAGTAAATGACGATAATTATGAAAATAATAAAAGCACAAAAGAAAGATTTAGATACAATATATTCTTTAGTTCAAACAACAATTAATGAAATCTATCCTAAGTACTATCCAAAAGAGATAGTAGAATTTTTTAGTAAGCATCACAGCAAAATAAATATTTTAAATGACATCTATTCAGGCTTTGTTTATATTTTATTTGTTGCAGGAAAAATTGTCGGTACAGGGACTCTAATTGACAATCATATTACAAGACTATTTGTTTTGCCCGAGTGTCAAAGTAATGGTTATGGAAAACAAATTATGCAGTACATTGAGATGAAAATTCAAAGAAATTATTCTACTGTATATTTGGATTCATCATTGCCTGCAAGTGTTTTTTATGAAAAACAAGGTTATAAAACCATATCTCACGAAAAATGTATATTTGAAAAAGGTGCTGTATTAGTTTATGAAATTATACAAAAACAATTACATAGTACTCAAACAAAAATCAATTATGACGGAAGAATATTTATTGTAGAAGCTAACAGTGAAAACGGTGAGCTTTGCAGAGAAACTATATTTAAGTATCATCAGAATGGAAATCAATTTTGGGCTGAATATGATGGAGGCAGTGTAATTATTGGTCATATTTTAGGTATAGTTTCTGATACTGTCAATCTTAAATTTTACTATCATCATATCAATAAGCAAAATGATTTAAGGATTGGCTATTGCGAGAGTACTCCTATTATTGATGGAGCCGGAAAAATAAAACTATATGAAAATTGGAAATGGTTGAATGGAGATGAATCAAAAGGAACATCGGTATTGATTGAGAGGTAATAATATGTACAATATAAGAAAGATAAATAAAAATGAAGTTAAAGAGTCGCTTGACCTGGCTCTTGAAGTATTTATGCAGTTTGAAGCACCGGATTATAAGCCTGAGGGAGTTGAAACCTTTAAAAAAGATGTTATTGAAAATCAGGAGTTTATTAATAATTGCGAGAAGGGAATATGCCCGATATATGCAGCGTTTGACGGTGACAGAATTGTCGGGATAATAGGAATGAGGGCAACCAAAACTCACATCAATCTTGTGTTCACAAAAAAGGAATATCATCATAAAGGGATAGCAACGGCAATATTTAATTACCTGCTGAATGATTTGATGACAGAAAATCCGAACCTTAAGGAAATCACGCTGAATTCTTCACCATACGGGAAAGGTTTCTATCAGCATATCGGTTTTACTGCACAGACCGAGGAACAGGAAATTAAAGGCATAAGATTTACACCAATGAAGTATGTTATCGGCAAATGATTTTTAATTCGATTGTGCCCTGTTAACGTCTAAATGCGAGCTAAGATTTTTGAGTGACAGAATATTAATTTATTTACATTTAAATCCTGCTGTGCTATAATTATTCTGTAAAATTATATATTAAAGATAAAAGTTGGTATTATTATGAGTAATGAACAGAATAACGGTCAGGAAAAATTATCACGCAGCGAGGCAAGAGAGCAGGCTTTTATGTTATTGTTCTCAAAGTCATTCGATGATGAGCCGCTTGAAGCAACTGCTGAGGATAACGCCGAAATGTTTGAAGGCGGTATCTGCTCATATGCATATGCGGTTGTATCAGCAATTGAGGATAATAAAGACGAGATTGATTTGATTATTTCAAAGCATCTCAAAAACGGTTGGTCGCTTTCAAGAATTTCAAGACCATCTCTTGCAATTCTTCGTCTTGCCGTGTATGAGATTAAATATGTTGACAGCGTTCCGCAGAGTGTATCCATTAATGAGGCTGTGGAGCTTGCCAAAAAATACACAATTGACGAAAGCAGATTTGTCAACGGAGTATTAGGGGCTTTTGCTCGCGAGCTTTCATCTGAGGCGTCGGAATGAGTTTGTTTTTAGGAATTGATACCTCAAACTATACAACGTCAACAGCACTTTATAACAGTGAAACCGGGGAGATGCTCCGGCAGAAAAAGTTCTTGCCTGTAAAGTACGGGCAGCTTGGACTGCGCCAGAGCGACGCTGTGTTTCACCACACTCAGCAGCTTCATAGTCTGTTTTCCGAGCTTGTCAGGGGTATTGACGCGTCTCAAATTGCAGCAATCGGCGTCTCTACTCGGCCGCGTCCTGTTGACGGGTCATATATGCCCTGCTTCACGGTTGGAGAGAATACTGCAAGAATATTGTCATCTGCACTCAAAATACCTCTTGAAACGTTTTCTCATCAGGAGGGACATATTGCAGCGGCATTATATTCTGCAAAGCGTGATGATTTGTTTTACGAGCGTTTTCTTGCATTTCACGTGAGCGGAGGCACAACTGAGGCTGTGCTTGCAAGCGGTTGCGAATGCGGCTTTACTGTTGAGCCTGCCGCAAAATCACTTGATTTGCATGCAGGACAGGCTGTTGACAGAGTTGGGCTTTTGCTCGGACTCAGTTTTCCCTGTGGCGCTCAGCTTGAACAGCTTGCAGTTAAAAACACCGAGCCTGTTGCGGTCAGACCTGCTGTCAAGGGCTTTGACTGTTGCTTGAGCGGTATTGAAAACAAGTGCATAAAGCTCATTGAGGAAGGCAAAAGTAAGGAGTTTGTTTCAGCTTACTGCCTTAAATATATAGAACAGTCGCTTGACCTGATGACCGAAAGACTTATTGGACATTACGGAAATATTCCTGTCCTTTATGCAGGAGGAGTAATGTCAAATACAATCATTAAAAATTATTTTACGAAAAAATACAATGCAATATTTGCAGAACCGTCATATTCTACGGATAATGCAGCAGGTATTGCTTATCTGGCATATAGGAAATTTAACGATGTACACACCTGAATTTACAAAGCCAAGAGTGCTTAGCGTATCTCAGCTTACTTTTTATATAAAATCGCTTATTGAGAATGATTCTCATCTGAATTTAGTGTTTTTGAACGGTGAGATTTCTAATCTTACAGACCATTATAGAAGCGGTCATATTTATTTGTCCCTAAAGGACGAGAAGTCGGTCATCCGTGCGGTTATGTTTGCAGGCAATGCACGTAATCTCAAATTCAAGCCGACAGACGGAATGAAGGTTATTTGCCGCGGCAGAGTGGCGCTTTATGAACCGACGGGTCAGTATCAGCTTTATATTGAGGATATGCAGCCTGACGGCGTGGGTGCGCTTACACTTGCATATGAACAGCTTAAAAAAACACTTTCCGAAAAGGGGCTTTTTGACAGCGCTCATAAAAAGCAGTTGCCCAAATTCCCGCAAACTGTTGGCGTTATCACTTCTCCAACAGGCGCAGCTGTTCAGGATATACGTAATATTCTTTACAGACGTTTTCCGTGTGTTGATATTGTTATGTGTCCTGTGCTTGTTCAGGGGGACAATGCTCCTGCTCAGCTCGTAAAAGCCGTAAAAACGCTTGACGGCAGCAATGCTTGCGATGTTATCATTATCGGCAGAGGAGGCGGCTCGATTGAGGATTTGTGGGCGTTCAACAGTGAGGAGCTTGCATATGCAATATATGACTGCCGAATTCCCGTGATTTCTGCTGTAGGTCACGAAACTGACTTTACGATATGTGACTTTGTTGCGGATTTGCGTGCTCCTACACCTTCTGCGGCTGCTGAGCTTGCAGTTCCCGATAGAGCTGAGCTTATGTCTTTTTATCAGTCGCAGATGCAATATATCGAGTCTCTGGTTGATTTGAAACTTAAGAATAATAACAACCTTATAACCGATTTGTATAGAAGGCTGTCGCTTGTCTCTCCTCAGACAAAGATTTCCGAGTATGAAAGAACTCTGGAAAAAAGATATAATTTTATTGATAAGTTTATTTCAGACGCAATCAGCAGGAATGAAAGCAGTATAAAAAATCTTTCTGCAAAGCTCGAAACTCTTAACCCGATTTCTGTGCTTTCAAGAGGATATACAATTGCCGAAAAGGACGGACTGGTTATCACTTCTCAAAATCAGCTCAAAAAAGAGGATGTTTTCACGCTTGAATTTTCGGACGGAAAAATTACAGCAATGACAATGGGTGAGTAAAATGGCTTTTACACATTTACATGTTCATACCGAATACAGCCTGCTTGACGGTGCATGCCGAATCAGCAGGCTTGCTCGTGCTGCCAAGGAAAAAGGAATGAACTCTCTTGCAATTACCGATCACGGCGTTATGTATGGTGTAATAGACTTTTACAGAGCCTGCAAAAAAGAGGGTATAAAACCGGTTATAGGTTGCGAGGTCTATGTTGCGCCAAAATCGCGTTTTGACAAAACATCATCTTATGAGCGTTATTATCATATGGTGCTGCTTTGTGAGAACAACACAGGTTATCAGAATCTCATCAAGCTTGTTTCTCTCGGCTTTACCGAGGGATTTTATTCAAAACCCAGAATTGATGATGAACTGCTTGAGCAGTATCACGAGGGCTTAATTTGTCTTTCGGCCTGTCTTGCAGGTGAAATTCCGCAAAAGCTCCTTGACGGAGATTATGAAGGTGCTAAGAATAAGGCTGTCTATTACCGCAATCTTTTCGGAAAGGATAACTATTTTATTGAGCTTCAGGATCACGGTATTGAGGAGCAGAAACGCATTATACCTAACCTTGTTAAAATCGCTGATGAAATCGGCGTTGACATAGTAGCTACTAACGACAGTCACTATATAGAAAAGTCTGATCATGATATTCATAATATCCTGCTTTGTATTCAGACCAACCGTACAATCAATGATAATGATCGTATGGAGTTTCAGACAAATGAATTTTATCTAAAAACAGAAGAAGAAATGCGCTCGCTTTTTCCTCAGTATCCTCAGGCATTTGATAATACTCAGAAAATTGCCGACAGATGCAATGTTGAATTTGAGTTTGGTGTGCGCAAGCTGCCGCGTTTTGATGTTCCCAATAAAGAAGACCATCTTGAATATTTCAGGAGAAGTTGCTGCAAGGGACTTTATAAGCACTACGGAGATAATCCTGCAAAAAGCCTTATTGACCGCCTTGAGTATGAAATCGGCGTAATTTCGAATATGGGTTTTGTTGATTATTATCTTATAGTAAATGATTTTGTGCAGTATGCAAAATCCAACGGAATTCCTGTGGGCCCCGGCAGAGGTTCGGGAGCCGGTTCGCTTTGCGCTTATTGTATAGGTATAACTGACATTGATCCCATAAAATATAATCTTCTATTTGAACGCTTTCTTAATCCTGAGCGTGTAAGTATGCCTGATTTTGATATAGACTTCTGTAAGGACAGAAGGGGAGAAGTTATTGATTATGTGGTCAGCAAATACGGTGCTGACCACGTAGCGCAGATTATTTCTTTCGGTACTATGGCGGCTCGCGGAGCAATCAGAGATGTAGGACGTGCTTTAGCCATTCCGTATGCTGTTGTCGATTCTGTTGCAAAGCTTGTACCTATGGAATTAAATATAACGATAGAAAAGGCTCTGAAAATTAACTCTGAGCTTAGCAGACTCTACAATGATGACGACCAGACCAAGCAGCTCCTTGATATTGCAATGAGCCTTGAGGGAATGCCGCGCCATGCCACAATGCATGCGGCAGGTGTGGTCATCACAGATAGACCTGTTTCGGATTATGTTCCGCTCTCTAAGAATGATGATAACATTGTAACGCAGTTTACAATGACGACTCTTGAAGAGCTTGGACTTCTTAAAATGGATTTCCTCGGACTTCGCAATCTGACGGTTATTAATGATGCCGAAAAGCTGATAAAAAAGACGCATCCTGATTATAAAGCAGACAATTATGATGAGAACGATAAAAAGGTTTTTGAAATGATTTCGAGCGGCAGTACCGAGGGCGTGTTCCAGTTTGAAAGTCAGGGTATGCGCAATGTGCTTATGCAGCTAAAGCCTGAAGGCATCGAGGACCTGGTAGCAGTGCTTTCACTCTATCGCCCCGGTCCTATGGACAGCATTCCCACCTACATTGACTGCCGACATAATCCTTCTCATATTCGCTACAAGCATCCTCTTCTCAAGGATATTCTTGAGGTTACCTATGGGTGTATTGTTTATCAGGAACAGGTAATGCAGATTTTTCGTACTCTTGCAGGCTACAGCCTCGGACGGGCTGATATTGTACGCCGTGCAATGAGTAAGAAAAAGCATGCGGTAATGGAACAGGAACGCAAAATATTTATCAACGGCTTGCTTGATGAAAACGGCAATGTTATTGTAGATGGGTGTGTGCGCAGAGGAGTAGATGAAAAAACAGCCAATTCTATCTATGATGAAATGGAAAGCTTTGCTTCCTATGCGTTTAATAAATCTCATGCTGCCGCTTATGCAACTGTTTCCTACAAAACTGCATATCTTAAATGCTATTATCCAAAGGAGTATATGGCGGCTCTGCTTTCAAGCGTACTTGATAATCAAAACAAAATGGCAGTGTATATTGCAGAATGTCAGTTGCTGGGTATCAAGGTACTGCCTCCGAATGTAAATGAGAGCAATCTCGGTTTTTCGGTGTCAGGCCGTAATATACGTTATGGTTTGTTGGCTATTAAGAATCTCGGCAGACAATTTATTGATGAGATTATTGCCGAGCGTGTTTATAAGCCCTTTGAATCTTTCTATGACTTTTGTAAGCGTCTATACGGCAGAAATATGAACAGCAGGGCATTGGAAAGTCTTATAAAATGCGGTGCTTTTGACGGGCTGGGTGCTAATCGCCGTCAGTTGCTCGCTGTAACCAAAACAGTGCTTGATGACCTTGAATATGAGTCAAAACGCAACGCAGGCGGCCAGCTTTCATTCTTTGATTTGGGCGGTGAAAACACTGATCTGCAATCTTCAAAGCCCCGGATACCTGATCTTCCCGAGTTTTCAAAGGAAGAGCTTCTTTATATGGAAAATGAAATTGCGGGTATGTATCTCAGCGGACACCCCATGGATGAGTACACAGAATTTGCTGAACTTGTGAAATCTGATAAAACCGGTGATATGATTAACAATGAGGGAAACCTCTATTTTGACGGCAAAAAGGTGTCTCTTGTTTGCATAGTGTCCAAGGTAAAAACTCAGCTTACAAAGAACAATAAGATGATGGCTTTTGTAAATGTTGAGGATCGCTACGGTTCAATGGAAATTGTCGTATTCCCTAATGTTTATGACCGATATGCAGCCTTTCTGAATTCGGGTAATGCTCTTATAATCAGGGGTACTCTCAATTTCAAAGAAAATGAAGAGCCAAAAATAATTTGCGACACAATTGAAAAGGCTCGTACAAATGATGAGTGCAGGAATGGTAAGGTTGTTAATCCTGTTATGCAGGATAATAATCAGCACAAGATGAATAACAAGCCGCAGCCTGTTTCGGCTCTTTATCTAAGAATTGACGATCTTAATACGGATTTGTATAATCGTGCAAAGCGTGTACTTGATATTTTTGAGGGACAAACCCCTGTTATTTTCTATTTGACGGATACAAAACGTAAGGTAAAGGCACCTGCGTCTATGTGGGTGAGTCTTAATGATGTGATGATTAAGGAGCTAAAATATCAACTAGGAGACGAAAACGTTGTAACAAAATAGCTAAAAAGCGATAAAATTGTTATAATTATTAGATAAACTTTTATAAAACTATTGAAAAATAAAATCTCTTGGTGTATAATAATCTTGATAATTTACTTTAACACATAAAAGTGTAAAAGTAATCAGGAGGAATTATTATGAAAATGACCAAAAGAATTATTGCAGCCGGCTTAGCTGCTCTTACAATGACAGCTGCACTTGCCGGATGCGGAGGTGCATCAAACACAAGTTCTGATGACGGTTCTGTAAATGAGGGTAAGGTTTATAACATTGGTATTTGCCAGCTTGTACAGCATGATGCTCTTGATGCTGCTACACAGGGCTTTATTGATACTCTTACAGAAAAGCTCGGTGAGGATAATGTAAAATTTGATGAGCAGAATGCACAGGGTGATTCTGCAACCTGTACTACGATATGTAACCAGTTTGTAGCGTCAGGCTATGACTTGATTCTCGGCAATGCAACTGCTGCTCTTCAGGCTGCCTATACAGCTACTTCCGATATTCCGGTTCTCGGTACTTCAATTACTGACTACGGTTCAGCCCTAGATATTGATGACTGGACAGGAGTTTCGGGTATGAATGTTTCAGGTACATCAGACCTTGCACCGCTTGAGGAACAGGCTGCAATGCTCAATGAGCTTTTCCCCGATGTAAAGAATGTTGGTATTCTATATTGTTCCGCTGAGGCTAATTCAAAATATCAGGCTGATACAATCACTCCTTTCCTTGAGGATGCAGGATATACAGTTAATACATATTCATTTGCTGACTCAAATGATGTTGCTGCCGTAACTACAACAGCTTGTGATGAGAATGATGTCCTCTATATTCCTACAGACAATACTGCTGCTTCAAACACGGGCGTAATTGACAATATTGCATTGCCTTCAAAGACTCCTATCATTGCAGGTGAAGAAGGCATATGTCAGGGCTGCGGTGTTGCAACACTGTCAATCAGCTATTATGAGCTTGGTCAGAAGACAGGCGAAATGGCTTATGAAATTCTTGTAAATAATGCGGATGTTTCAACAATGGAAGTTCAGTTTGCTCCAAGCGTAACTAAAAAATATGATGCCGACAGATGTGAGTCACTCGGTGTTAAAGTTCCTGATGATTACGAAGCAATCGCTTCAGAGTGAATTAACGGTTTAATGGGGTGCCGTGTATGCGACACCCCAATCTTTTATGTAAACGGTGATATTAATGGATGTAATTTTATCTTATTTTTCTTCTCTTAATCCTATGAGCTTTTTTGCAGCATTGCCCGGTAATATTGCTCAGGGCATAATATGGGGATTGATGGGACTCGGCGTATTTGTGACCTTTAAGCTCCTGAATTTTGCCGATCTAAGCGTTGACGGTTCATTTGCCACAGGCGGTGCTGTGACAGCTGTTATGCTGATTGCAGGCTATCCCGTATGGGCTGCAGTTATTGTGGCAATAATAGCCGGACTTTTGGCTGGTTTTGTAACAGGTCTTTTACATACTTTGCTCGGCATTCCCGACATTCTTGCAGGTATTCTGACACAGATTGCTCTTTATTCAATCAATTTAAACATTATGGGCAAGTCTAATCTGCCGATAAGCTATCGCAACTATACTCTTGTAATTTCCGCAAGTAATATAAATATGGCAATTCTTATAGGTCTTATAATTGCTGCTATTCTTATTGCAGCAATGTATTGGTACTTTGGTACAGAGCAGGGTGCAACCATTCGTTCTACGGGAAGCAATCCTGCAATGAGCAAGGCACAGGGTATTAATATCAATGTATCAAAGGTGATTGCACTGTCACTTTCAAATGCTATTGTTGCATTCTCTGGCAGCCTGTTTTCTCAGTATCAGGGCTTTGCAGATGTCAATATGGGCAGAGGCGCAATAGTAATCGGTCTTGCTGCCGTAATTATAGGTGAGGTAATCGGCGAGGCGCTTTTCCGCAAGCATATCAACTTTGTTATCAGAATGGTGTTTGTTATTGTTGGAGGAATACTCTATTATATTGCAATGGGCATTGTTCTTTGGCTTAAAATGCCTACAGACGATACAAAGCTGTTTACGGCAATCATCGTTGCAATCTTTCTTGCAACTCCATATCTGCGCAAAAAGGCTAAGACTTCATTCAAAAAGGTAGCCAAGCAGAATGCAAAGAGCGCAGAGTAAAAAGGAGGAAGTATGATGCTTGAAATTAAAAATGTTTTTAAAACCTTTAATAAGGGTACAGTTAATGAAAAGTGTGCCTTAAGCGGACTTAACCTTACACTCAATGAAGGTGATTTTTGCACGGTAATAGGAGGTAACGGTGCCGGAAAATCAACTATGCTCAATGCTATTGCGGGCGTATGGCCTGTTGATAAGGGTGCGATAATGATTGGCGGCAGGGATGTTTCTGCTCTTCCTGAACATAAGCGTGCACCGTATCTCGGACGTGTATTTCAGGACCCTATGACAGGTACGGTTGCCGATATGGAAATAATTGAGAATCTTGCAATCGCGGCACGCAGAGGAAAAAGACGCGGTCTTTCATGGGGAGTTAAAAAGAGCGAGAGGGAAGAATATCGTCAAATGCTTGCCGAGTTTGACCTCGGTTTAGAGGGCAGAATGACCTCAAAGGTGGGATTGCTTTCAGGCGGTCAGAGACAGGCTATAACGCTTCTTATGGCTACACTCAAGAAACCAAAGCTTTTGCTTCTTGATGAACACACGGCTGCGCTTGACCCAAAGACTGCCGCAAGGGTGCTTGAGCTCAGTGACAAAATAATTTTGGATAATCATCTCACAGCGCTTATGGTAACCCATAATATGAAGGATGCCATTGCACATGGAAATCGTCTGATAATGATGAATAACGGCAAGGTTATACTTGATATTTTCGGAGAAGAAAAGAAGAATCTTACAGTTGAGCATTTGCTTCAGAAGTTTGAACAGGTCAGCGGTTCAAAAATAGAAAACGACAGAATGTTGTTAAATTCCGATTGATATTTTGATATAATTAGGCGGTTGTCGCACCGACAGCCGTCTTATTCTTTTGTGCCTGTCGGATAATTTAAAATCATCTAAATTCCTATAAAGAAATATTTTAAGTTGTATTGATGCAAGATGTCTAAATGGTTCAGTTTGCAAAATGCTCTGTCCTCTTGATTGCTAGATGAATCAAAAGTATTATGTTTTACGAAAAACTTTAAAGTAAGAAATATATACACAAATAAAAAATATTGTTTATAAAAATAAAGGGCAAAAAAAGTCAAATTCCTCTTGACATTTCAAAAAAATGGTATAAAATATAATTAGCACTCAAAAGGCGAGAGTGCTAAAATTAGTGTATCAATATTTTATAGGAGGCTGTATTATGAGTATTAAACCATTGCTTGACAGAGTAGTATTAAAGGTTGAGGAAGCTGAGGAAAAAACCAAGAGCGGTATTATCCTTTCATCAGCAGCTCAGGAGAAACCACAGTTTGCTTCAGTAGTAGCTGTTGGACCCGGAGGCGTAGTTGACGGCAATGAGGTTAAAATGTATGTAAAGGTTGGCGATAAGGTTATCGCAAGTAAGTATGCAGGCACAGAGGTTAAGCTTGACGGCGAGGAATATACAATCGTTCGTCAGTCTGATATCCTTGCAACAGTTGAATAATAATTTTATTTTTTGGAGGTAGTTTATTATGGCAAAGCAAATTGCTTATGGTGAAGACGCAAGAAAAGCATTGATGAGCGGTATTGATCAGCTCGCAGATACTGTTAAAATCACACTTGGTCCTAAGGGCAGAAACGTTGTTCTTGACAAAAAGTACGGTGCTCCGTTAATCACAAATGACGGTGTTACAATAGCTAAGGAAATCGAGCTTGACGACCCGTTTGAAAATATGGGCGCACAGCTTGTAAAGGAAGTTTCTATTAAGACAAACGACGTAGCAGGCGACGGTACAACCACAGCAACACTTCTTGCTCAGGCTCTTATCAGAGAGGGTATGAAGAATGTTACCGCAGGTGCAAACCCAATGATTCTCAAAAAGGGTATTGCCGATGCAGTTGATGTTGCTGTAAAAGCTGTGATAGACAACAGCCAGCAGGTATCAGGCACTGAGGATATTGCAAGAGTTGCTACTGTATCATCACAGGATGAGTTTATCGGTAATCTTATTGCAGAGGCTATGGAAAAGGTTACAACAGATGGTGTAATTACTGTTGAAGAATCAAAGACAGCCGAGACATACAGTGAGGTTGTTGAAGGTATGATGTTTGACAGAGGTTACATTGCTCCTTATATGGTTACAGATACAGATAAGATGGTTGCTGAGCTTGATAATCCTCTTATCCTTATCACAGACAAGAAGATTTCTACTACTCAGGAAATTTTACCGCTCCTTGAGCAGGTTGTTCAGGGTGGCAGAAAGCTCCTTATCATTGCAGAAGACGTAGAGGGTGAAGCACTTACAACTCTCGTACTCAACAAGCTCCGCGGCACTTTCACTTGCGTCGCTGTAAAAGCTCCGGGCTTTGGCGACAGAAGAAAGGAAATGCTTCAGGATATTGCAACGCTCACAGGCGGCACGGTTATCACATCTGACCTCGGCCTTGAGCTTAAGGATACAACGCTTGACCAACTTGGTACTGCACGTCAGGTTAAAATTGAGAAAGAAAATACAATTATTGTTGACGGCGCAGGCGATAAGGATGCTATCAAGGGCAGAGTTGCTCAGATAAGACAGCAGATTGAAACTACTACTTCTGATTTTGACCGTGAAAAGCTTCAGGAGCGTCTTGCAAAGCTTGCAGGCGGTGTTGCAGTAATTAAGGTTGGTGCTGCTACAGAGATTGAAATGAAGGAGAAGAAGCTCAGAATAGAGGATGCTCTCGCTGCTACAAAGGCTGCTGTAGAAGAGGGTATCGTTGCAGGCGGCGGTATTGCTTGTATGAACGCAATTCCTGCTGTTGCTGAGTTTACTGAAACACTGGAGGGCGACGCCAAGACGGGTGCAAAGATTGTTCTTAAGGCACTCGAAGAACCGCTTCGCCAGATTGCATTAAATGCAGGTCTTGAAGGCAGTGTAATTGCTGAGAACGTAAAGAAGGCAAATAAGGTTGGCTACGGCTTCAATGCTCTATCTGAGGAATATACAGATATGGTTTCTGCCGGTATCGTTGACCCTACAAAGGTAACTCGTTCCGCTCTTCAGAACGCTTCTTCTGTAGCTTCAATGGTTCTCACAACCGAATCACTTGTTGCAGACATCAAAGAGCCTGTAGCTCCTGCTGCACCTGCAGCACCTGATATGGGCGGTATGTACTAATATACAAAATTTATCAAAATTAAGGGTATTGTCAATGTGACAATACCCTTGCTTTTTGACCTATGATATATTATAATACTTATAAATAGTTCAAATCGTATAAAAAAGCATTTAATTTGCTGAAAACGTCTTGAAGCTTTTAGGTACGTAAATAAGGTAGTGGATTTTATGAAAATCAAAGAAGATTTTATTTTGCGAAAGGTTGCAGATTCATATGTTGTTGTGCCTGTCAACAAAATGACGCTGGATTTTAACGGTATAATCAATCTTAATGAGACGGGTGCATTTTTGTTTGGTTTGCTTCAGAATGGTACTGAAAAAGATGAGTTGCTTGCAAAAATGCTTGAGGAATATGACGTGAGTGAGGAAAAGGCGTCTGAGGATATTGATGCTTTTATCTGCAAGGTAAAGGATGCTGGTATCCTTGAATAAGGAAGTAGAGATTGATGACATTATTGAATTAATTGCCGAAAAGCTTAGTTCCGGCGGAAAGGTTTCTTTTACGCCAAACGGCAGGAGTATGCTGCCTATGCTGCGCAGCGGTGAGGATGTAGTGTGGCTTGTCAAACCGCTGGGCAGACTCAAAAAATTTGATGTGCCGTTCTATAAGCGTGATGACGGAAATTATGTTCTGCACAGGGTAGTAGGATTTGATCCTGATGGCTGTTACGTTATGTGCGGGGATAATCAGTTCTTTTTTGAGCACGGCGTCAGTGACAGCCAGATTGTGGGTGTAATGTTGGGCTTTTGCCGCAAAGGCAAGACTTATACAACTCAGTCAACTCTATATAGGTTGTATGTAAGATTTTGGCATTATACGAGATTTTTCAGACACTGCTATAGAGCAGGCATAGGAAGAATTTATAGATTATTCAGAAAAGGAAAAAAGACTGCTAATGAAAAAAAGTCTGACTAATTCAGAGAAAAGTGAATTTAAATATTTAATAAGTGTGATTTCAGCTGCAGTCAATGATACTGATGTTCCTTTGCCAATTGAGAATATTGATTGGAATAAAATGTTGCAGATAGCCGGAAAATGCAGTTTGGAATCCTTGTTTGCTTCAACCGTTTTAAAGCTTAGCGGCAGTGGAGTGCTGTCTGAAGATATTTCTGCTAAACTTAAGGATATTGAGGGGAAGCAGATTTTAATTGACAGCGTGCTTACATATGAAATAGAAAAAATACTGAGTGTTTTTGATAAGTACAGCATTAAGAATTGTCCGCTTAAAGGCTATTATATGAAGAAGGAATATCCTCGTTCTGATTTCCGTTCAGTAAGTGACTTTGATATTCTGTTTAATCTTAGTCAGCTTGAAAAGCTCAATGCTGCATTTTCAGAACTAGGATATAAATTTGACCATAACGACGACACTCAGTATCATTTCATTAAAGCTCCTTTTATGTATATTGAAATGCATGCTTTTCTTGTTCACGAAGATGAGCTTTATTATCCTTATCTTGTCAATCAGCTTGAACGCACTTCGAAACGAGATGGCTATGAATGTTCTTATGAAATGAGCATTGAGGATTATTATCTTTATATGCTTGTTCATCACAGCAACCACTTTCGCATCGGCGGAATGGGACTTAGAATGTTGCTTGATATTTATATATATCACAAAAATCATAAAGATGATTTTAATTACGAATATCTTAATGAAAGGCTTCGGTTATATAAGC
>CAYQXN010000005.1:31115-45557 GCA_964421585.1 uncultured Ruminococcus sp.
TTATGTGCTTGTATATAAGCTTGACAGATTTGAGGAACGTGTTCGCACGCTTGCATATAACTGGTTTTCCGATGCTCCCAAGAAATTTACTTTTGATAAGCTTGAAACTTTTATTCTCTTAAGCTGTACGTTTGGCAGAACTGATACCGCGATTATGATTAATTCACAAAAGGATGTAAATAATAAAGACATATCAATTAGGAAGACAAAGCTTCGCTATCTGTTTTCTAGTATTTTTCCTAAAAAAAGCAGTTATCAGTACAGTTATCCTTATGTTATTAAATATCCGTTTTTGATGCCTGTTGCTTGGTTCAATAAGTGGTTTAAGCGATTTTTTATAGATAAGAACGTTCATGTTAAGCGTGGTATAACAAACAGATTGTCCTATACAGATGATGATGTGACTTATATATCTTCTCTGTTTGAAGAGATGGGATTTGAAAAATAAAAAATATTAATATAAAATATTATAGGCTTCACGATTTTTGTTTCGTGAAGCCTTTATCATTAGCACTTTTTAGTTAACTTGTTTTTTGCTTATCGTCAGGAATATGCTTTAATTTTGCCACAATACCCGACAGCCTTGTATATTTGCCGTTCAGGATGCAGTTCACAGCATAAGAAACAGTTGGAATCAGTAGCGGTATATATGTAAGAACATATTGGGATTTTCCTTCAAATAGCAGGTGGTACCCGAATCCGCCAAGTATGACAAGAGGAATAAGTATTGTCTCAATATTTGACTTCTTGTTGAGGAACATACAGTAAATACCGATTGCAAACAGGATATAAATTATTTGCATATACCAGTTGAAATACAACTCAAAGAATTGTCCCAGGCTTCCTTCATACATTCCGTTTCCAATCGCATTTAAATCAGAGTAATGACTTTTTACTTTGCTGACCCATACGCTCTCAAAGGTTGGCTCGTTCCATTGGCTTAGTATCTTTTTACCAAAGAAATCTACAGCATAATCCAAATCAGAAAAAGTATTCAGTCTTGCGTTTATGTCGTTCCAAGCTTGAGCTTCGGCTGCGCTGTTGTCCAAACGGTAATTTAAATAAGTACTTTTTGCAATGTCATTGTACCATCCCGGAGCCATATATGATTCGCTGAGTCCCATATCAAGGTAGAGTACCTGCGATACACCGTCATTAAAGGTGGTTCCTGCACGGTTTTCATAGCTCATAATAATAAGATTGCTTGCTCCGACAGTTGCAATGCAGATTGCCAGTGCAACTGCTATACTCTGCCATTTTTTAGCCTTTACAGTATGAACAATCAGCATAATAGCAAATGCCACTACATAAATCATATTATTGTATTTGGCAAGGGTAGATAAAACAATGAGTACAGCGCAGGGGAGAAGCAGAAGATATTTTGAACTCTGAAAGTATCTTATCAAAAAATATGTTGACCATACTGCACAGCACAAACCGATTATATTGCCGTATGCAAATGTGGAAAAGAGAATCGGCTGAAAGCATCCCGCAAGTAATAAGATTGAGAAAAACTCAATCGAACGCTTTTTAAAAAGCAGTCTTGTGATTTTTGAAATTGCTAAATAAGCAAGTGCAATACAGAACACATTTATTACTTCAACCGGCATTGCAGTTGAGGTACCGAATACTCTGTAAATCAACTCACAAATAAACACGAATCCCAGTTGAAAAGGATAAAAATTAAAATATGAGTAACCGCCGTAAAAATCCTTGTTGTAAAACTCTGAGCCGTTAGACATTGCAGAGTAGTTGCCTGTTGCAGCATTGGTTGCCGCTTCAAAAATATTCTGACTGTCTGCTGCGGGAACTGATGAAACCGAGAGAACCCATATTAAGCCAATTATGACGACGTAAGCTGTCAGTCCTATTTCAAGGTATTTAATATTAACTTTTGCAAAAAAGTTATAATGCTTTCTCATAGAAAACAGAAAAATTCCGAACAAAGCAGTGAAAAGAATATTCAAAGCTATATTGTCTGTTTCGTAAAGTATAACCTCACTTGTGTAATTTGCAGAATCAATCACACTTGTCTGTATCATACTCATAATTGCAACGTAGCCGAAAGCTACAAAAACAAACAGACTTATTATATTTACTACTGCATATTCAAATGTGCTTCTTTTTGCAACATCTGTTATCGTTTTCTGCGTATTTATTTGTTTTTGCTTGTCAGAACGGTCGTTAGTTTTATTTTGTACAGACTTTTTTGTATTGTCAGATTTCTTCATCTTTATCGCCTTAGTTTCATTAAAATTCTTTTTTTACGGAACGCATAAACAGTTTGCCGAGTGCTTCCTTGGGGTCAACGTTTTCAAAAAGAACGCTGTATATTCCGCTTACAATAGGAAGGTCAACATCATAATTTTGTCCAAGAACATAAAGCGCCTTTGATGTCATAACACCTTCGGCAAGCTTATCATATTTTATGCCTTTGACAAAGTCTTCTCCGTATTTTCTGTTATGGCTCCACGGAGAAAACAGAGTTGCTTCGTAATCACCAAGATGACAAAGCCCGTATGCGCTCATTTTGTTGCCTCCAAGAGCCTCTATAAGTCTTGCTACCTCTCTTGTGCCTCTTGCCATAAGCGCACCCTTAAGTGAGGTGTACCCAAGTCCGTCAAGCATACCGGCTGCAATTCCGATTACATTTTTTGCGGCTGCACCAATTTCACTGCCGATAAGGTCAGTGCCGAGGTAAAATCTTATAAGCTCGCTTGTAAACTCATTAACAAGCAGTTCCTTTGTGTTTTGATTGCTGCTGTCAATTACCATACAATTTGGAATTCCTTTGACATAGTCCTGAGGATGTCCCGGACCTACCCAAACTGCAACAGGCGTCGTGTTTTGGTCAACAAATTCGCCTACAATTTCGCTAAGTCTCTTGCCCGTTGAGGCTTCAACGCCTTTCATACACAGAACAATTGTTTTGCCGTCCAGATTGTTTTGTGCAATTTCTGCAAAATAGGAACGCAGATGCTGTGATGAAATTGAAATTACAATTGTTTCGGCAGAATCTACAGCTCTTTTTAAATCAGAGGTTATTTCAATGGAATAAGGGAATTCAAGATAGTCATTTTTATGAGTTTTTTCAAGCTGAATAAATTCAGGTGCGTCAGAAAGACCGCAGGATATTACATTGTGCCCGATTTTGTCAAGATACCAAGCAATGCAGCTGCCCCATCTGCCGCAGCCTAAAACAGAAATTTTCATAACTTCACCTATATATGTACATTAATTAAATAACCCCGCCTGACCGTATGATTTAAATAATAACCTGCCTACGAAACAGCAGGTGGGTGCCCGCCTTTAAGCATCAGGCTCCCTTCTTCCGAAAACGGGAGGTCTGCACACAGCTTAAAAGAGCCGGGCTCCCTAATAAAATATTGTAGGGTTATTTTAAAATCATTCGCGAGTCAGGCAGGGTAATATATTGTCAAGAAATATTATGTGATGTTTTACAGGATTTAATCCTCGTCATCACCAAAAAACTCTTCGTTATATTCCTTTTCAAAAATTGCGGCTATTCTTTCAAGCTTATCTTCATCATCAATTTCAGCAAGCTCTTCTTCGCCGTCAATTTCCTGAGCCTCAAGAATATAATATTCACCCGGATCATTTACAGCGTCGGCAGGATTTTCGTAGTAGGGATAAAGTACATAAAATTTTCCTTCATCATTTTCAATGATGCTGAGTATTTCAAATTCAATTTCCTCTCCATCATCACTGATAAGCGTGACAAGATCGGGTGTATATTCGTTATCCATATTTATTATCTCCTTAAGTTACTATAATTAATCTCAGAATAAGATTAAAAAATTGCGTTGTTTTTTATGTCTTAAGTGCCTGTTTTGTGACTATTTAATTTTACATTTTTTTAAACATTTAGTCAAGAGAATTAATAAAATATATGCGAATGAATAAAAAATATATATTTTTTAAAAAAAGTTAAAAAAAAGTGTTGACAATACACAAGCGATGTGGTATAGTATAGACAAGATAAAAATTATTAATTATGACAACTTCCTTTCTATGTGCTTGATTACTCCATAAAATTACCTAAAAACCGACGGCGTTTACCGTCGGTTTTTACGTTATACGTATTTTGTCCTGTATAATTACAGTTTTAGGTCGTGTTAGGTACTTTTCAAATATACCCCAATTATTGCATTTTTTTAATAATCCTTGCAAAACAACTGCAAAAGTTATATAATGCTACTGTTTAAAATTATCAGCTGCATATGCAGACCAAGGAGATAATCTATGAAATCATTTGATAAGCTTCCGTTGCAGTTTCAATGCAAAGAGGTCAAATCATATTATGATATTCTGTGTAAAAAGCGGGCAAGTCTTATTTTAAAGCGCATTGCTGACATTGTTTTTTCCTTAATCATGCTTGTGTTTTTAATAATTCCGATTATTATTATTTCTGTAGCAGTTAAAAGCACTTCAAAAGGCGCTGTTTTTTACAGACAGGAACGCGTTACAACCTATGGCAAATATTTCAGAATTTTCAAGTTTCGCACAATGGTTGAGAATGCAGACAAGCTCGGCTCACTTGTTACAACTGACTGTGACAGCAGAGTTACAAAGGTCGGCAGATTTCTCAGAAAATACAGGCTTGATGAGCTTCCGCAGATTTTTAATGTGTTGTCGGGAAGTATGTCTGTTGTCGGTACAAGACCTGAGGTTCCTAAGTATGTTGATAAATACGAACCTGAGTATCTTGCTACACTGCTGATGCCGGCGGGCATAACGTCACTTGCTTCAATAATGTATAAAGATGAGGAAAAGCTTCTCAGTGCAAGCAAAGATGTCGATAATATATATATTGAGAAAATACTTCCTGAGAAGATGAAATATAATCTTAGTTATATTGAGAACTTTGACTTTTGCTCGGATATAAAACTTATGTTCAAAACAATTAAAGAGGTATTCGTTTAACAGAGGTAAGCTATGAGTGCATTAAAGAATAGTATCAAAGATTCTTCTTTGTTCAGAAAAATCTATATAATTGACCTTTTCTTCTGCTACATTGCCTTTCTGCAGATTCCTGCATATGTTTTTTTGATCTTTTTGTTTATATGGGGTGTGTACCTTGTTGTGCACAATCAACGTGCAAACAACACCTTTTTTAAACTAAGATTTGGCTTGTGGATAGGTGCATTTCTTGCATTTTCTGTGCTTTCAATGCTGATTAATTTTTCTGAAACCATTATATACAGCTTTGTAATGTTTTTGCATATTCTTATATGTTTTTTTATTTTTTACGGAATGCATACTGAGCCTGATTTTGACTTCAGAGAAGAACTATACTCAGTAGCACGAATGATAGTATATTTAGTAACTATTGCCAATATTATTGGAATTATATGCCTTATGTGCGGTTTCAGCTTTGAGTGGCAGTGGATTAAATTTACAATATATGAGAATCGTTTTACAGGCATATTTATCAATCCGAATAATCTCGGCTTTGTTGCAATGGTCGCTGTTCTCTGTTGTCATATGTTGTATAAAAAGGATTTAGCTCAAAATGTAAGTCAACCAAGAGTCAGCAAAATTTGGATTGTAGCGTGCGTGGCAACAAGCCTGTTTTCGCTTATGCTTTGCGATTCCAATGCTTCAATTGTGCTTTGCTTAGGCTATGCAATTGTATATGTAGTTTATATTTTCTTTGCGGATAAGACAGGAATTTCAAAACCCGATAAACCTGTTTCAAAGTCTAAAATTTTTATAAAAATTGTTTCTCTTGTTCTTGTCGGCACCTTTTTGATTGGGTCTGTGCTTATGTTCAGAGAAATCTGCAAGGCTGGATTCTCTGTGGTAGTTTCAAAAACAAATTCATTTATCAGTCTTATAATAAATGATAATGATGTTTTTCCGGCTGATTCAGATATAGTTGATGAGAATGAAAAAGAAGACAGCATTACATTTAACCACGAAAACACAAATATTGACAGCGGTCGGTTTAAACTATGGAGGGAGTCGGTAAACCTCTTTAAGTTATCTCCGATTATTGGCATTTCAAACGGTAATATAGTGTTCTACAGTGAGAAATATGCTGACGGAGTCTTAAGCTTTTCTTATCATAATAATGACCTTCATAACGGATTTCTTACTGTACTTGTATCCACCGGAATTATAGGTTTTCTGCTTTTCGGCATTTTTGGTTTTAGATTTGCAAAACATGCGGCTCAGCACTTGTTTTTGCAGAAGCACACGTTCCGCAATGATATATATCCTTGTCTGTTTTCTTTTTTGTTTGCATACCTATTTTATGCATTATTTGAGAAAGCGTTGCTATATGATATATCATTTATGGTAATGTGGTTCTGGCTTATGATGGGCTATCTGAGCTGTTATATTGCCAAATTTGAGCCAATGCTTGAGACACAATATTTGTTCCATAAAAAACGTATCACCAGAACACTGCTTTAAGAAAACGTATTATTAGTGATTTATAAAAACAAGTTGCAATGGCTTTATTTGAACTTGTATAATTTAACAAAATGATGTATAATAACCGTAGGTGTATCTTGCACCTGCGGCATTTTGTTTTAAAGGACTGATAGTTTTGAAATATGGCTTTGTAAAGGTTGCAGCGGCAACTCCGCGCATAAGGGTAACAGACTGCGAATACAACGCAGAGAAGATAATTGCTCAGATTAAAGAAGCGCATTCAAACGGAGCGTCGCTTGTTGTATTTCCTGAGCTTTGTATAACAGGCTATACCTGCTCTGATTTGTTTTTGCAGCAGACATTGCTCAATGCGGCAGAGTATGCCGTAAAGAGAATAATTTCAGAAACTGCTGCTGATGATATTGTTTCAATTGTAGGTGTTCCTATTGCGGTAAAGCAGTCCCTTTTTAATTGTGCTGTTGTGATTTTTAAAGGAAAAATTCTTGGCATTATACCCAAAATGAATATTCCTAATTACAGTGAATTTTATGAGGCCCGCCATTTTACAAGCGGTAAAGAAGTTGTAGCAGATTATATTGATTTTGCAGGCTTTTTCGACGTGCGTATCAGCGATAAGCTTGTATTCAGATGTAATCAATTTCCCGATTTCAGCTTTGCTGTTGAAATATGCGAAGATTTGTGGGCGCCAAAATCACCGTCTGATGAGCTTGCAATATCCGGTGCCGACATCATATGCAATCTTTCTACCTCTGACGATGTAATCGGAAAGGAAAAATACAGACGGGATCTTGTAAAAATGCAGAGCGGTAAGCTGATAGCTGCATATATATATGCCGGCTCCGGATTTGGCGAGAGCACTACGGATATGGTGTTCTCGGGGCACAATATAATTGCTGAAAACGCAACTGTCCTTGCAGAAAGCAAACGCTTTACAACGGGCATCACATATGCTGATATTGATGTTGAAAAGCTCTCGTCAGAGCGCAGGAGAACCAATACGTTCCCATATCAAAGTGTTGATTGTTATGTTGAATTTGATATAGATTTCAAGCAGACAAAGCTTTCACGCAAATTTGCCCAAACTCCGTTTGTACCCTCGGATAAGACCGACCTTTCTGCGCGCTGTGAAGAAATCCTCACAATACAGGCAACCGGTCTTGCAACACGGCTTGCTCATACGGGAATAAATAATGTTGTTTTGGGACTTTCGGGAGGACTTGACAGTACACTTGCTCTAATTGTCTGTGTTCACGCATTTGATATGCTCGGCATTGACAGAAGAAATATTCATACAGTTACAATGCCGTGTTTCGGCACAACAAAACGCACAAAGTCAAATGCCGAAAAGCTTGCTGTAGCATACGGCGTATCCTTTGAGGAAATTGATATTACTGCCGCTGTGCAGCAGCACTTTGCTGACATAAATCATGATGAAAGCAATATGGATATAACATATGAAAATTCACAGGCACGTGAACGAACACAAATTCTTATGGATTTGTCCAATAAATACGGAGGCCTTGTAATAGGTACAGGCGATTTATCGGAGCTTGCGCTTGGCTGGGCTACTTATAACGGCGATCATATGAGTATGTATGCGGTAAATGTTTCGATTCCAAAAACGCTTGTCCGTTATCTTACTGCTTATGAGGCTGAAAAGTCAGACGGTGTTTTAAAAACGGTTTTGCTTGACGTGCTTGCCACACCGGTAAGCCCTGAGCTTCTTCCTCCCGACAGCAACGGTGATATTGCGCAGAAAACCGAGGATGCAGTAGGACCGTATGAGCTTCACGACTTTTTCCTTTATTATTTTATACGTTTCGGATTTACTCCGAAAAAAATATATTATCTTGCAAAACTTACATTTGAAGGCAAATATGATAATCAAACCATCAAAAGATGGCTTACTGTATTTATCAAAAGATTTTTCTCTCAGCAGTTCAAGCGTTCCTGCCTGCCTGATGGTCCTAAGGTCGGCTCAGTAACGTTGTCCCCACGCGGAGACTGGAGAATGCCGAGTGACGCGTCATACAGGCTGTGGCTTGATGAGCTTAAAAACGAAGATTAGAGATGAATATAATTATTGAATCTTGGTGATACAGATGAAATTATTTCTCAGACGCAATGTTTCGGCAGAAAGAATTATTTTTACCGTATATGACGCTCAGGGTTTTGAAAAGTATAATGTCGTTTCAAAAAAAACAAAGGCATATTCAGGCATTGTTATAAAGGATTTAGAGAATAAAATCTTCTGCAAAATCCGCAGACTACCTGTTGTAGCAACGAATTCTTATGTTTTCAGGACAGGGAAGAAGAATATCACCTTTGTATGTATTCCTGTGACTAATAGTATTAAATGCCGCTTTTACGGAATAAATTGGCATGTTATAGGTAATATGTCATTAAAGGATTTCAGTATTGTTGATGTTGATAACACTGTGATTGCCTCGCATAAAAAGGCTTTATCCGATTATGAACTCAATATTTATAACACTAAGGATGAAATTATAAGCCTTGCAACCGCTGTGTGCATTGACATCATAAATACAGTTGACAATCTTGCTCCGCAAGCTATATAATATAACTTAAATCAAATTTGCAAATGAATGACTTTTGTCAGGCTTGAAAACAATATGTCGGTTTTCAAAAAAATGCATTTAGGAGGAAAATTATGGACAAATTACTTAAGCTTTTAAATACTAATTCAGAATTTACAACTGCGGAGCTGGCGGCAATGCTCGATGAGCCGGAAGATTATATCAAGGCTCAGATTAAGGAATACAAGAATGACGGTATCATAAAGGGGTATCAGGCGGTTGTCAACTGGGAAGAGGTTGAGGATAGTTATGTGGAGGCTCTGATTGAGCTTAAGGTTACGCCTAAAAAAGAAACAGGTTTTGATGAAATGGCAGAGCATTGTATGGCATTTGACGAGGTGGAGTCTGTTTATCTTATGGCAGGTGCCTATGATTTTGCTCTTATTGTTCGTGGTGAAACAATGCAGGAAATTGCAATGTTTGTTGCAAAAAAGCTCTCCACAATGGATGGTGTTGTATCAACCGGCACTCACTTTATTCTTCGTCGTTATAAAGACAGAGGTATGAATTTGATTAATTCCGGTGAGTGTTCTGATGGGAGGAGTTTAATCCTGTGATTGATTATGATAAATTTCTTAATGAGAAAATAAAAAACATCAGGCCTTCGGGTATCCGCAAATTTTTTGACATAGCAAATGAAATGGATAACGTCATTTCACTCAGTATCGGAGAGCCTGATTTTCAGACTCCGTGGCACATTCGTGACGAAGGTATCAAAAGTCTTGAAAAGGGCAGAACCTGGTATTCACCGAACCGCGGATTTTCTGAGCTGAGAGACGAGATTTCAAAATATTACAGCAGACGTTTTGGTGTTGAGTATAAATCAAACACTCAGACTCTTGTAACGGTAGGCGGCAGTGAGGCAATTGACCTTGCTTTCAGAACAGTTATTGAGAACGGGGACGAGGTAATAATTCCTCAGCCTTCGTTTGTTTGCTACGAGCCTCTTGCTGAAATGGCAGGGGGAGTACCCGTAGTTATAAATACTAAGAATGAAGATAATTTCAGACTTAAGGCTGATGACCTGAGGGCAGCAATCACTCCTAAAACAAAGATTCTTGTGCTTCCTTTTCCAAATAATCCCACGGGCGCTATTATGGAGCGCAAGGACCTTGAAGAAATTGCAGAGATTGTGCTTGAAAACGATATTCTGGTGCTTTCAGACGAGATATATTCAGAGCTTACATACGGTGGTTTAAGTCACGTTTCAATTGCTTCGATAAAAGGAATGTATGAGCGTACAATTGTTATCAACGGCTTTTCAAAGTCTTATGCAATGACAGGCTGGCGCCTCGGTTATGCTCTGGGCCCCGAGCCGATTATTGACCAGATGACAAAGCTTCATCAATATGGCATTATGTCAGCTCCGACAACGGCTCAGTACGCTGCTATTGAGGCACTTAGAAATGGCGACAGAGATGTTGTCAAAATGCGTGACGAATACGATATGCGCCGCAGGCTTGTTGTTGACAGCTTTAACGCAATGGGACTTACCTGCTTTGTGCCATTGGGTGCATTTTACGTGTTCCCTTGTATCAAAAGTACGGGTCTTTCAGCAGAAGAATTTTGCACCAGGCTTATTATGGACAAGCATGTTGCGGTCGTTCCGGGTAATGCGTTCGGTGAATGCGGCGAGGGCTTTGTGCGTGTGTCTTATTCTTATTCAATCAATCATCTCAAGATAGCTCTTGAGCGCATTGCTGAATTTCTTGAGGAGCTTAAAAATGGAAATTAAGGTACTTGCTCCTGCAAAAATTAATCTTTCGCTTGATGTCAGAGGCAAGCGGCCTGACGGCTATCACGACATTGAGACTGTGATGCAGGCTGTTGATTTGTATGATACTATAACTCTCTCAGACAATGACAGCGGCAAAATTACAATTTCCTGTAATTATAATGGTGTGCCCTGTGACGAGAGCAATATATGCTATAAGGCTGCTGTAAGATTCTTTGATTATAACAAGTTAGACGTCAAAGGTGTACACATTGCAATTGACAAAATAATCCCCACACAGGCAGGTCTTGCAGGCGGCAGCAGCGACGGCGCTGCGGTCATCCTCGGTCTTAATAATATGTTTGGCGCAATGCTTAAGCCGAAGGAGATGCAGGAGATAGGAGAAAAGGTTGGCGCTGATGTGCCCTTCTGCCTTGCGGGTGGTACAAAACTTTGCACGGGAATTGGCACAACAATCAACAAGCTTCCGTCTTTTCGCTGTGAGAGTATCGTGATTGCAAAGCCTGATTCGGTCAGCGTCTCCACGGCAGATGCTTACCGAAAGGTTGATGCTCTTAATCCGCATCCGTCATACACAAATGAAATGGTCAAGGCAATTTACAGCCGTGATATCTTTCAAATTACCACAACTATTTTTAATGATTTTGAACTTGCCTTACAAATTCCCGAGGTTGTTGAACTCAAGGGCAGAATGTTACGATTAAAGGCAAGAGGCGTTGGTATGAGCGGTTCGGGTTCGGCTGTATTCGGTGTGTTTACCTCAGCGCGCAGAGCAAAGAAATGTTATGAGAAGCTAAAAAAAGAAGAATATAAAGAGGTTTTTATCTGCAAGCCTGTAAAGGATGGCTGCAAGATTGACTGACTGACAAAATGCAGGAACATATTTGTATGCTCTTGCATTTTGTTATGTAATTGATTTTTATGCAAAGGGTGATTAATTATGTTAAATTCGGATATGATTGCCGTAAATGATAAAAAATACAAAGTATTAAAATTGCTCGGAAAAGGCAAAGGCGGATATTCTTATCTTGTAAGTGACAATTGCGGTCTATATACTCTCAAACAAATACATCACGAACCTTGCTCATACTATCAGTTTGGAGATAAGTTTCAGTCCGAAATAAACGACTATAACAGGTTAAAAAAGATTAATATTACAATGCCTAAGATGATAGATGTTGATATTCAAAATGAACGTATTCTCAAGGAATATATCGAAGGTGAAACCATATATGAACTTGTGCTTGCTGATAAAATGAAAGATGTTTATATTAATCAGATGAGGGAAATGTGCAAATTGTTGTATTCAGCGAATACAAATATTGACTATTTTCCAACGAATTTTATTGTTAATGATGACAGAATTGTTTACATAGATTTTGAATGTAATGATTATATGGAAGAGTGGAACTTTGAAAACTGGGGAATTAAATATTGGTCAAAAACAGAAGATTTTTTAAAGTATGTTAATGAACACAGATAAGTTTGATAAAACAGACTAAATAAAGGCTAATCTGAATTATTTTATAAAATAAAGAAACAAGCTGATTTTTACTCAGTCAGCTTGTTTCTGTTTGTTTGCCCAGCAGTACTCTGCACAGAATTTCAATTCCTTTTTCTATTTTCTGTTCATCTATACTCGAAAAGCTCAGTCCGAATACATTATTTTCATTTTTATATGGTAAAATATTTACTGATTCCTCATTGAGCTTTTTTTGTATTTCAATTCTGTCAAAATTTCCGTTAAGTTTTAGTGAAACATAAAGCGAAGTTTCATTAAAGATAATCTCGGCTTCGTTTCCAAAATATTTTTTTATGCAATCAAGCATAATCTTGCTTTTTTCCAGATAAACCCTTCTTGCCTTCCTCAAATGAATATCTATCTTGCCGTTGCTGATGTATTTTGCCAGAGCAAGCTGTTCTGTTTTTGAGGCAGTCTGATTTGTAACAGCCTTGATTTTATTGTATTTGATTATGTATTTGTATGGAAGCACCATATAACTGATTCGTACAGAGGGCAGAAGTACTTTTGAAAATGAGCCCAGATATACGGTGTTTTCATTATCATAATTCTGAACGCAGGGAGTAGGGTGGGTGCTGTACCTCAGTTCACCGTTGTAGTCGTCCTCAATAATCAGCGAACCGTTTTCCTTTGCCCAGGAAATAATTTCCAGCCTGCGGGTAACAGGCATATTTGCGCCGCTTTTGTTTGCAAAATTCGGATTGATAAGTATAATATCAGGGTTTATGCTGTCAAGTGATTTTTTCGTTACGCCGTATTCATCGCTTTCAAAGTATATTACATTATAACCAAAGCTTTTGAACACAAACTCAGACTGTACATAGCTGGAGTCAGCCATAGCAACAGTTTTGTTTGTTCCTATGAGTGAGCACAAGGTGTATAAAAGAGGTTGCGTGCCTGCGCCTACAACAATATTTTCGGCAGATGTGTTTACACTTCGTGTGCCAAGACTATATTTTTGCAGGGCAAGTCTTAGTGTATGTTCTCCTTGTTCTTCACCATAGGAGGTCAAAAGGTAATCACGGTTTATTACCTCTTTAACACACTTTCTCCACTCGTTGATGTTGATAATTTTGTTATCAATGCTTTTGCCGCTGAAATCATATTGATAAAACTTTTTCTCAATATTATTATCTACCTTTGTTTGTTCGGCAAATTTCGGTATGCTTTCAAAATGAGCTTCAACATAATACCCGCTTTTAGGCTTGTTTTTTATGTAACCTTCCGCACACAACTGTTCATATGCGCCTGTTATGGTTGTTTTTGATACCTCAAGGTCATTGCTCAGGTGTCGGATTGACGGCATTCTGGTGCCTTTTTTTAGACTTCCGTTTTCTATTGAATTCCTCACAGACAAATAAATCTGCCTGTAAAGAGGGATTTTTTTATTTTTATCTATAATAATAAAATCATACATCATATAATATCACCTATTATATTGTAACATTTAAGAATAATTATTGCAATAAAGTCGATAAGCAGTTGAAATTTTTTCCAATACTTTGTATAATAATTTAGTATGTTATATTGCATAGACTAATACTATGAAGGGGAATAACAATGAATATTGCAGTTACTGAGTTTTTTGAAAATATAAAAGGCAAAAAAATTGCATTTATCGGAATAGGTACAAGTAACCTTCCGCTTATCAGGCTCTTTGCCGAAAAGGGCGCAAAGGTTATCGCCTGCGACAGAAAGGATTTTGAGTCGCTTGGAGATAACGGAATCAAGGCAAAGGAATACGGGGCAGAGCTTGTGCTGGGAGAAAATTACCTTTCTGACATAAAAGCCGACATAGTTTTCCGCAGTCCCGGCACACCGTTTTACAGGGAAGAACTTGTAAAACTCAGGGAGAACGGTACGGCGCTTACATCTGAAATGGAAGTATTCTTTGACCTCTGTCCGTGCCGAACAATTGCTATAACCGGCTCTGACGGCAAAACCACAACCACAACAATTATTTCAGAAATGCTAAAGGCTTGCGGAAATAGAGTTCATCTCGGCGGCAACATAGGAAAACCTCTTCTTCCCGAAATAGAGAGTGTTTCTGCCGATGATTTCGCTGTAGTTGAGCTTTCAAGCTTTCAGCTCATATCAATGAGAAAAAGCCCGGATATTGCTGTTGTCACAAACCTTGCTCCAAATCATCTTGACGTTCACAAAGATAT
>CAYQXN010000006.1:0-45282 GCA_964421585.1 uncultured Ruminococcus sp.
GTATATTTTGAACAGTTAGTCCGGTACCGCTACAAAATAATAGTATAGCATTAAAAATATATGCCAATAAAAATGGGACATATAATCTTAGTAAACGTTTTGGAATGAATCCTTTTAAATAATTAGGTTTATTCAATTTTGAGATCATTATAGCGTATCCCGAAAGAAGCAAAAAAACGGCCACACCAATAAGGCCAAATGAAAGCACTTGAGCTATAAGCCCTAATTCATATGTAATTCCCAGCGCAGTGTAATAATGAGAATACATAATCATAATTATTGCTATACCTCTTAACCAATTTGTTTGTTCCCTGGATAAATAACTGCCTACTGTAATTATTCCGGCTTTTTTTATTCCAAGCAACGAAAAAACAAAAAGAAAAATTACGGATATACAAACAATAACATATATATTTTTTAACAAATCCATGTACCCCACCCCAGCAAGCGTAATTAATAGTTCGGATGCATTATCATATCAATCAATTCCCTTACTGCACCGTGACCTCCTGTATTTTCACATACATAATCCACAGACTCCTTTACCTCTTTCATTGCATCAGCAGGACAAGCTGATAAACCGCAAAGCTGCATACACTCAATATCATTGACATCATCACCGATATACACAATCTGATCGTTAATGATGTTATATTTCTGAATCAGTTTTTCTAAAACTACTGCTTTATGCCGAACATCCTGATGTACTTCTGCAATTTTCAGATCCTTTGCACGACCTTCTGCTATTTTTGAGGTTTTACCTGTAATAATCGAGTAATAATCCCGTATTCACCACATTTTATAAGTCGGTAGCCGTCCCTGACATCAAATGCCTTGAATACCTCGCCGTCATTTACGTAATAAATCTTTCCATTTGTGAGCGTTCCGTCAACATCCATTACAAGCATCTTTATGTCTTTATTATTCATACTATCCCAGCACAATTAATATCATTAATTCTGATTGCACCAACCAGCACCCCATTGTCAATACTTAGTTTTACAAAATTCAAAAAATATTATTATATCAATTTTTATAATAATTATAGCACAAAAAAAGCGACAAAACAATATTAAAACATGAAATAGTATGCTTTCAAAGTAACTTCGCATAAAATCCACATTTTTAGCGGGCAACCAATAAAATAAAATTGATTAGCATTAAAATTTGACAAAGATTACATATTTTTATAAAATAAATAATTATATTATTCAGCTAATAAAAAAACAGAAGGTAATATTAAATGAAAAAATTCTTAATCATTACAGCAACAGTAGTCATAATAATTACAGTTTTACTTATTACAAACGCAATTTACTGCAATAATACACTTGAAATAAAGAAATATCAGCTTACGACCGATAAACTTAATACAAATCTTCACTTTGTTCTAATCTCTGACCAACACAACAAGGAATTTGGAGAAAACAACGCAACGCTTATTGAAAAAATCAAGGAGCAGAACCCTGATTTTATAGCCGTATGCGGCGATATGGTCACTCGCGGCAATACTGACGACAGCGTTATGAAAACATTTTTGTCTCAAATTTCCAAAATCGCTCCTACTTACTGCGTGCTCGGCAATCACGAACGTGATATGGCTGACAAAATTGACTTTTCTGCCGAATACAACAGTACAGGAGCAATATTGCTTGATAATACTTTCGTAAAATTTGAAAAAGACGGAGAATCCATCCTTATCGGCGGATTATCCGACTTTCCATATTATGAATTTAATGCACCAAATTATGATACGCCCGAACGCTACTTCTGGGAAGATTTTAACGAAAACGCGGCTGATAATTACGCTGTTCTGCTTCATCATCAGCCTGAATACATAGGAAGCATTGTACAAGACAGCAATGTTGAGCTGACGCTCTGCGGACACACACACGGCGGACTTATCCGTATTCCGTTTATCGGAGGTCTCATAGCGCCAAACCAAGGACTGTTTCCAACCTATGACAAGGGTGAATTTGACTTTGACGGCAACAAGATGATTATAACCTCGGGACTTTCAAACTCAAACCTAATCCCTCGCATCAACAATTGCGCCGAAATCACTGTTGTTGATGTGAATTGATAATCCTATACAGTATTATTTAATTATAAGCGGTGTTCTGTCTGTCATAGTATCTGCCTCATTTACTTTATACCCTGCATTATCGCAAGCTAATTTTACCCCAGCACAAGCTTGGCAGTATCGACGCTTTCCTTGGCGTCCTTGCAATAGTAATCGGCACCGATTTTCATTGCATATTCCTTTGTGAGAACTGCGCCTCCCACAAATATTACGCACTTGCTCGTGCCGTCGGGATTTTGCAGCTCCTTTTTTGCCCTAACAAGCTTGATTGTATCCTCCATACTTTTTAGCGTTGTGGTCATAAGAGCCGAAAGACCAATCATTTTTATGTTCTGCTCAACGGCTGTATCGACAATGAGCTGAGGGTCAACGTCCCTTCCTAGGTCAACTACTGTATAGCCGTAATTATCAAGCAAAACCTTTACGATATTCTTGCCTATATCGTGTATATCCCCTTTGACCGTTGCAAGAATAATTTTACCCTTGCTCACAGCGTCTCCGCTGGTTTTGGCAAGGTGCTTTTTAATTACCTCAAAGCACTCCTGAGCGGTATTCGCACTCTGAATGAGCTGAGGAAGAAATATTTTGTTCTTCTCAAAATTCTCGCCTACCTTATCAAGCGCCGGTATAAGCATTTCGTTTACAATTTCCATAGCGTCCGTATTTTCAGAAAGCAGCTTTTCAACAAGAGAGGCTGCTTCTTTCTTCAGTCCGCTGAAAATCGCCGTTGGTATATCCATATCTGCCGATGACTTAGGAGCAACGCTATGCGGCTGCATATCGTTGTAGGCGGCAATGAAATCGGTTGAGTTTCTGTCAATTCCCGCAAGAACTCTATACGCACGAACCGCACCGACAATCGGGTCAATATTCGGATTTATAATCGGGAGGTCAAGTCCTTCCTCAAGAGCCGCTGCAAGAAAGGTGCTCGTTACAAGCTCACGATTTGGAAGTCCAAATGAAATATTTGAAACACCCAGACAGGTCTTGCAGCCCAGCTCGGTTTTTACTCTGTGAAGCGCATTAAGCGTTTCACGGCACGCGTCCTGCTCAGCCGACACCGTCATTGTAAGGCAGTCAATATAAACGTCCCGTCTGTCAATTCCGATTGCTACGGCACGTTCAACAATGCGTTTTGCAATTTCAAATCTGCCCTCGGCTGTTTTAGGAATTCCGCCCTCGTCAAGTGTCAGTCCGACAACGGAGGCACCGTATTTTTTCACGAGCGGAAGCACGGATAAAAGGCTTTTTTCCTCTCCGTTCACCGAATTGACAATCGGCTTGCCGTTGTAGCTGCGAAGTCCTGCTTCAAGCACCTCAGGCTTTGTAGAGTCAATCTGCAACGGAGCGTCGCATACACTTTGAATTGCCTTGAGCACACGCACCATCATCACCTTTTCATCAATCTCGGGATGACCAACGTTTACATCAAGAATTTCAGCACCGCCGCTCACCTGAGTGAGCGCCTGCTGAAGAATATAGTCTATGTTATTGTCAACAAGAGCCTGCTTAAACAGCTTTTTTCCCGTCGGATTTATTCTTTCACCGATAATTCTGGGGGCGTTGATTTCAACTATTGTGCTTGCACTGCACACAGTTGTATCAACGCTCTTTTGCTGCGGCTGATAAAGTTTTTGCTTCGTCATTCTGCTGACTTCCGCAATATATTCCGGCGTTGTGCCGCAGCAGCCGCCGATTACTTTGATACCGTATTTCAAAAGGTTCTCTACGCAGTCTGCAAAATCATCAGGCAGCACATCATATTCATTGCTGTTCGGGTCAGGAAGACCTGCATTCGCCTTTATAACTAGCGGAAGCTCTGTGTAGCGCGACATCTCGGCAACAACAGGCTCAAGCTCAGCAGGACCGAGCGAGCAGTTTACGCCGAGTGCGTCAACTCCCAACCCTGTGAGCGTTACCGCTGCACAAGCGGGGAGCACACCCGTAAAGGTACGTCCGTTTGCCTCAAAGGACATTGTGGTAATAATCGGCTTGGCGCTGTTTTCCTTGGCTGCGAGAACGGCAGCCTTAAGCTCGAACAAATCAGTCATTGTTTCAAATACAATCAAATCGGCTTCCGAACCTGCAATAATCTGCTCCCTGAAATAGTCGTAAGCTTCATCAAAGGTCATTACGCCCGCAGGCTCCATAAGCTTGCCTATGGGACCTATGTCAAGTGCAACAAACGCTTTTGTGCCCTCAACAGCCTTTCGGGCATTTCTCACCCCTGCTTTGATAATTTCATCAACGGTATAGCCGCTGTCCTTAAGCTTGTAGGCATTTGCGCCGAATGTATTCGTATAAACGACATCTGAGCCTGCGTCAATATAAGCCTTGTGAAAGGACGCAATAAGCTCAGGATGAGTGATGTTAAGCGTTTCGGGCACAGATTTATACTGCACTCCGCTTTTTTGTATCAGAGTTCCCATTGCTCCGTCGAGCAGAACGAATTCACTTTTCTGTAAAAATTCTCTAAAATCCACAGTGTTCACCATTCCTTCTGAACCTGCATTTGCCGCGCATATTACAAATTGCACAGCCGCGTTTTTTTCTCTCTACAGGGTTTCTCGAAAGCCCAAGAACCGCCGTAACCGATTTGGTCGGCATAAGCAAAAAGTTATCATTTGTTGTCAGCCCTATCTTGCGAGGTGCGTCAAGCATACGCAAAAAATCCTGCTGCAACTCAATCGGATAATCCCCGTATCCCGGACTGAAACGAAAGGTCATATTCCAACCCTCATATTTTTGCGCAAGAAGCTCATCTACCTTGCTGCATACCTGTTCAATTGCAACGCTTGAAAAGCTGTCAAGCACCACAGCCTTTGCCATATCGGAAATCTGGGTTACTCGTATGAGCTTATCAATATCGGCGCCTAGAGTTGCACACATCATTATTGCCTTTTCACAGCCATCAAGATGGTTTTCAATATCCTTTCCCTTGATAAGCTCTTCGCACGGCAGCGCCTTTTCAATATAAAGATATTTCGGGTTGGCATTTGCAAGCACTTCCGCTTCGCAGTCGTCCATAAGGCTTTCCATTTGCTCGTTCATTTGTATCCCCGAACCGCCCATATAGCGCACCGCCTCACGTCGGTTCAATTTATCAAGCTCTATCATAAAAGGTTAGCAACCGCCTCGGTAATTTTTGTTGCAACATACGGATTATTCATCGTATATAGATGAATTCCGTCAACACCGTTTGCAATCAGGTCAATAATCTGCTCAATGGCATAGGCAATACCTGCGTCACGCAGAGCCTCGGGCTTGTTTTCATATTTCTGTAAAATCTTTGAGAATTTTGCAGGCAGGCTTGCGCCGCTCATTGAAACCATACGTGCTATCTGGCTCTTGTTTGTAATAGGCATAATTCCTGCTTCAATCGGTACGTTAACAAGGGCAATTCTTGCTCTTTCAATAAAACGATAGTAGGCATTGTTGTCAAAGAAGAGCTGACTGATGAGGTGGGTTGCGCCCGAGTCAACCTTCTTTTTGAGATTGAGAATATCGGCAACCTCGCTCTCTGCCTCGCCGTGAACCTCAGGATAGCACGCACCGCCAAGATCAAAATAGCTTCTGTATTCCTCGTTTGCGCAAATGTAGTCGCATAAATCGCTTGCATATCTGAAATCTGTTCTTGGCTCAACACCTTCAATGTAATCGCCTCGCAGCGCAAGGATATTTTCAATACCGTTAGCCTTAAGGTCGGCAAGATTTGCATCAATGTCTGCCCTTGTGTTATTTACGCAGGACAAATGAGCAACCGATTCAACGCCAAAATCATATTTGATTTTTGACGCAATTTCGCAGGTACGGCTGTGACCCACCGTTCCGCCTGCACCGTAGGTAACGCTTATAAAATCAGGCTTGAGCGCGCTGAGCTCCTGCATTTTGCTGTAAACCGACTCAATCGGCGAATCTTTTTTGGGAGGAAAAACCTCAAACGAAAACACTGTTTTGTGATTATTTTCAAACAGACTTGTAATCTTCATATACCATTCACCCTTTTTATATGGATATTCACATGAATTAATTTAATAATTTATTGTAACATAAAAAACTTTATAAAACAATGTTTTACAATCAAAAAACACCGAAGACATCTAAAAAGCGGAAATTATTTATTAAATAATAGTATCATCAAAACAAAATCAATTGTAATCCGCTCGCCATAAGTTATCGCTCTGCATTACCTGAAAAATAACTATGAATACCAAATAAAACCACGGCATATAAATTAGCAAGAATGACAGGAGGTTTTTTTGTGAAAGGCGTAGTGGAAGAACGTGCAGCAATGCTGGGCGAGTACATAATCGAAAGCAAGGCTACCGTACGAAAGGCAGCAAAAAAATTTGGAGTAAGCAAGAGCACCGTCCATAAAGATGTAAGTCAGCGGCTTAAGGTGCTCAATCCTGCTTTGTACCGCGAGGTAAGGCAAGTGCTTGACATAAACAAAAGTGAACGTCATATCCGTGGGGGTATGGCAACAAAAAACAAGTATCTGCATAAAAAGGAATTAGAGCACAATAAGTAAATTAAATATGTTGCAAAATTCTCTGACGTTCAAAAAAAATCAGCCAAATCTTTACATTTTAAATCACTTGTTGTATAATTGTGAGTATATATTTGAAAAATTATAGTGTTTTGTTTATAATCACTTATATCTTAGGGCAAAATATTCCGCTCCTGCACCGGCAGCGGAAAACCTTGTGCAATCGACAGAAGCGTTATCTCTTTCTGATTTCAGGCGGCTTACAGCCGCCACTGGCGCATTTAAAACGGTCAAGCCCTTATTGAACAAGGAGATTTAAAAATGAGAAAAATTCCTTTTTCACCGCCTGATATTTCGCAGGCTGAAATAGATGAAGTAATCAAGGTTGTCAGGTCGGGCTGGATTACCACGGGTCCTGAAACAAAGCTTTTTGAAAGTCAGATTGCAGATTTTTGTCACGTAAAAAAAGCTGTCTGTCTTTCCTCTCAGACATCTTGCGCAGAACTTACACTACGCATTCTGGGCATAGGACCGGGAGATGAGGTTATTATTCCTGCCTACACATATACCGCAACTGCTTCAATAGTTTATCACGTAGGTGCAAAGCCCGTTATGATTGACTGCAAGGGCGGCAGCTATGAAATGGACTATGACAAAATGGAAGAAGCCATAAATCACAACACAAAGGCTATTATACCTGTTGATTTGGCGGGAGTTGTGTGCGATTATGACAGAATATTTGAGGCGGTAGAGCGGCACAAGGGTGTTTTTAAACCTAAAAATGAAATCCAGGAAAAGTTTGGAAGGGTATTTGTTATATCTGACGGAGCCCACGCATTCGGCGCACAATGGCACGGAAAGATGTGCGGTGAAATTGCCGATTTTACGAATTTCAGCTTTCACGCTGTTAAAAATATGACCACAGCGGAGGGCGGAGCCGCTGTTCACCGACCGCACGACGGAATTGACGAGGATGAGCTCTACAGACAGTATATGCTGCTGTCGCTTCACGGACAAACAAAGGACGCCTATACCAAGAACAAGGTTGCTGCCTGGGAATATGATGTCGTGGAAACTCAGTACAAATGTAATATGCCCGATGTCCTTGCGGCACTCGGCGTAGCACAGCTTTCAAGATATGAAAAAGTACTTGAGCGCAGACACGAACTGATAAGAATGTACAATGAGGAGTTCAAGGATTTGCCGATTCAGGTTCTCAATCATTGTGACGAGAATCACCGCAGCAGCGGTCACCTCTATTTTGTGCGTTTTATCGGCAAGGATGATGAATACAGAAACAAATTCTACAATATGATGGCTGAACACGGCGTTATGTGTAATGTTCATTTTAAACCTCTGCCAATGCTTTCGGCCTACAGCAAAAGAGGATTTAAGATAACTGATTATCCCAATGCCTACAATATGCACAAAAACCAGCTTACTCTGCCTATGAACACAACGCTAAACGACGATGACGCCTGGTACGTTATTGAGACCTTTAAGCAATGTATTAGAACCCTTAAATAATAAACTTAAAGTCATTTTAAAAGAAGCGGACTCTAATCCAAACAAAAGATTAGAGTCCGTTTTTATATCTTTAAAATCAAATTTAAATTTTAATTGATAAGACTGCCCCGCAACGAGGCAGCCTTATATCATTGATAATTTACAAATATTTCATTAATCAGCCCGTGTATTCTGACCAACCGTTATTATAGATATAGCCGTATCCCGGAATTGTAAGGTCGCCTGTCTGAGGAGAACCGTTATTGCTGAATATAATACATTCAGCATCTTGAGGAACCTCAATGCGGTAAACATTGTCGCCTATACTATCCATTTTAACACCCGGCCAAGAAGTCATTGTTGTATCAGAATTACTCCAGTAATAAGCGTAAGGAGCACTCCAACCGCTTGTATTCTTGAAATAAATATAATTTTCATTAACAGGATCAGTTGTAGGTGCTACAGTTGTTGGAGCAACGGTTGTCGGAGCCACAGTTGTTACAGGTGTTGTAGATGATGCTGTTGTCGGCTGTACACCTGTATAACTGCCTACATTTCCGTAGTTCTTGAAATCAGCAAGGTATAACTGAATACATGTCACATCTCTTATATCTATTTCACCGTCACCATTACATTCAGCAGCAATAACTGCATCGCCTGAGATTTCTGTAATTTCTGCAACACACCTCTGAAGTAATGTTGCGTCGTCAATAGTAATAACACCGCTAAGGTTAACGTCACCAATCAGAATGTTGTTGCCTGTTGTAGTCTGAGCCGCTGTTGTAGGCGCAACTGTAGTTTGGGCAGATGTTGTCGGTGCAACCGTTGTTGCAGGAGCGGTAGTTACCGGCGGTTCATATTCTGTTATGTCACCGTTCGACATACTATATGAATAAGTCTGCGAGCTGTTGCCGTTTCTTGAAACATCAATCTTAATCACAGATGAAGCTGTAAGAGCTGTTGCTGTAACAGTAAACTCACCTGTAATATCATCAGAGTTCGTTTTATAGCTGTTACCATTTACGGTTACTGTAACGTCAGCATCTTGAACTGTAACGCCGCAAATTGTCGAACTACCCTTTACTGCATATGAAAGCGCAGGATTTGCAAGCACAAGCGCTGCCTTTGCATTCTGAAGAAGTGTGGTTGTTTCGGCAATAGCATCCTCATCAGCACCTTCTTCACCCTGCTCAATCAGGCTGTTTGCCTTTGTCATAACTGAAGTAACAGCAGACCAGCTCGACGCTGTATAGTCATATGAGTTCATAGCAAGAACCTCTCTTGCTTCCTTTTTGAGCAGCTGATAACCCGAAAGGACAACCTCAGGCTTTATAAGCTTATAAGTAGTACAGCCTTCATTTGTTATCTGAATAGTTGAACCGTCAACAACACTGCTTATATCACCTGTCTGACCGCCGCCGCTGCCGGTATTTATAATAGCGTTCACGGAATCATAGCCTTCAACTGTGTAAACATAGTTGCCGTTTTCATCCTTTTCTGTGAGCTTATCTCCCGGCCATGCAGTTGTGATTGAGTTATCACTATTATCCCACAAGTAGATGTAATAGGTTGCAGAAGAACTATACGGCTCTACTGTAATTGTTACCGAACCCTCTACCGGTTCCGACGGATCATAGCTACCGCTGCCTGTGGAAATTGTTGTTACTTTATATGAGCTGTTATCTACAGATAGGTATGTATCGCCGCTCAATCCCGTAATATCACCTGACTGAGCGCCGCTGCCGTTACTTAAAACAGCACTGTAGGTGCCTGTTGCAGGAATTTCAATTACATAATAGCCGTCGGAATTTTTCTCCGTCAGCTTTGTACCGGGCCAAGCGCCCAGCAATGCAGTGCTTGTACCTGTCCATACATATGCATACGGCGCAGAGCCGTCATATGTCTTGATATAGAGCTTTGGATTCTCTACAGGAGTTGTACTGCCTACAGGATCGGTTGCAGGCTCAATAGTCTCGGTTGAATAAGCCTTTACAAACGTAGCCGTTGACTTTGACGAACCTTTTTCATTTTCAGCCTCAAGAGTGATTGTAATAGTATCGCCCTCATAAGCTGTTGAACCGATTTCAAACGTTGAACCGTTATAAACCAGGAACTTGTTGCCGCCGTCAATTGAACATTTTGCACTGTCACAATCCTCAAGAGTAACTGTAACAGTCTGTGTACCTTTAAATCTTGCCTCTCCGCTTACTGACATAAGAGGTCTGCCGTCAGGCTCCTGAATAAGGATAGTACCATTTGCACCGCTGTTAAAAGTAACCTTGCCGTTTGAAACTGTTGCAGATGACTGGTCATAAGCATTTACAAGCTGCTGACCGTCACTCCAGATTGCCGAAACGTCAATTGTAACATTTGCATTAGAACCGGCCGCAATTACTGCTGCCGCTTTATCGGTTATACCGTTCTTATCATAGGTTCTTGCAAAAGCAACACCGCTTGTTGCAGAAAGGTTTGTATTTGCACCTGCACCAATTGCAACGTGATTGTTACGGAAGGTACCGACCTTCTGCCAATGTGCAAGCTCTGTTTCATCCATGCTGTCCCAGTTCATATCGCTTCTGAGCGAATGACCTGAGCCGCCGTAGCCGTCAAATGCAACTCCTGAGGCAAGCTGACGGTTACTTTCATCGCCATAGTAAATCTGAACTGCACCCGGAAGAAGCAGGAATGCCGAGCCATAGTAAATCATTGTGTTTTGATCGCCGCGTGCAAGAAGCTCGTCGTGTGATGAAATGAATGATAAAACGTTGAAATCGTCTCTTGTGTTAATTGAGTCGGCATAGCCTTGGTAGAGGCTTGCAATGCTTGAGCTTGAAAGTGCACCGCCGCCGCAGGTACTGAAGTTAATCAGAGAGTCAAATCCACCCTGAGAATAGTACTCATCGTAACCAACACCGTGATCCCATACCTCGCCGGTCATCCAGAAGTCTTCATCCCAGTCTGCGCCCGGTGCATCAGGATTGTTCGCACGCCACTCGTTAAGAGCATCAACGCAGGTTTGCTTAAGATTTTTCCACGAAGCATACTCAACGTGCTTTGCTGTATCGCAGCGGAAACCGTCAACACCGTACTCACGCACCCAATCTGAAAGCCAGTACGCAAGATAGTTTGATACGGTTTTTGATTTGCCTGTTGAGCTGAAATATGAATTTAGCTCATTTGTTTTCTCAGTAAGAACCCCCTCCTGACTCCATTTTGTCTGGAGAATCTGTGGAATTCCTACAGTCGCCGTTGACTCTGTCCTAAAGTCAGGCAAGCCTGCAAGGGACATTGTGCGGTCATCTCCGCCGCCTGCTGTATAACCTGCAACGCCGCATCTGATCCAGTCTGCACCCCACCAGTTAGCCCAATCAGCCACACTTGAATCATAGTCAATTACACTGTGATAATCGGTATTATTAATATTTCTGAAGTTGTAATAGGTATTTGTCCAGTTTGAAGCAATTGTACCATATCCGTATTCGTTCATATCATAGGTTGAGTTATAACCGGAATGGTTCATTACAATGTCCAATACCACTCTGATGCCGTGCTCGTGAGCCGTATCAACAAGAGTTTTGAACTCTTCGGCTGTACCAAAGTTTGCGTCGGTCTCTGTATAGTCGAGAACATAGTAGCCGTGATACGAGTAATGTGCATAACTCGGATTATCATCGCTGCCTACTACATAGCCGTGAATCTGCTCATAAGGTGCAGAAATCCATAGAGCATTAACACCGAGGTCGTCAAAATAGCCTTCCTCAATTGTCTGTGTAATACCGACAAAGTCACCGCCGTGGAATGTAGCCCTGTCATCGCTGATATCAGCTACGCTGCCATCAGCATTTAGCCCCCTGTTGTATGAATGGTCGTTTGATTCGTCACCGTTTCTGAAACGGTCTGTGAGAAGAAAATAAACTGTTGCATTGTCCCAGGTAAAGTTGTCCTCATTTGCTGCACTTACGCTTTCTGCTGAAGGAGCAGATACAACAGAACTGTTATCTGTCGTAGCGGCAATTGCGCTTGTGAAGGCAAAGGAAATGCAGGTCAGAGTCATACAAAGCGCAACGACTACGCTTGTAAACCTGAGCATTCTCTTTTTTCTCATGTGTTTGATCTCCTTTCAAAACTACTAAATTGTATGGATAATTCCCCATACATATTGATAATATCATAAATAAAAATAATTTTCCATTTTTTTAAACAGAAAATTCAAATACAGCGTTTTCAACAATCAAGGGCAAAGTATTTTATACATTATCAATATATCGTTTATATTTGAATTCTGAATACTTTTCGTTCTTCTGTTAATAATACTTATATTAAACTATCATATAAGTTTATAGGGAGTGAAATTATGAAAAGATACAAACCGACCTACAAAACACCAAGAACATACACGGACAAAAGGCATTTTATCTTCAACCGCCGAAAAAGCAAATCCGTTGTTCCCGATACACCGGATTTTTTTGAAAATGACGAGGATATGGAGCTGAACTCCTGTTCGGCGTTTGACTGCACGGGACTTATCCCGTCGGCTGTTCAGAATGAAGCACAGGCTGAGGCATATGAAAGTCTTTATCCCTATATAGCGCCTGCGGCATCTCAGGACGGTATAAACTAACACAAAACACGGTATGCAAGCTTGGCTGCATACCGTGTTTTTTAGGAAGTACTGTTTAAATCGTTTGTATAAATTGCCCCGCTCCATTGGAGAAATAATCAGTTTCAAGTCTGAAGCCCTGGAGCAGATTTGGGGGCAATACAGCATAAGCTGCAAGCTCTTTGTGCAATCAGAATTTTGGCATAATTTATTCAGCGGTTCCTTAAAATATTCAAAAATTATTATTCATCTCTGCCGCAGCATTTCTTATACTTTTTGCCGCTGCCGCACGGACACGGGTCGTTTCTGCCTACCTTCTTGCCCTTGCGTACTGTCTTATTTGCCGTATCTGTGCCGTCGCCTGAGGTCTGAGTAGGCTTTGCCACCTGCTCGCGTTTGAGGGCAGCCTGAACCGCATTTGGGCGCGGCTTCTCGTCATCTTTATTATTGAGAACAACCTGATGTGCGGCTGCCGCCTGCTTTGCAGCTGCTGCCTTTGCCGCCTCAATAGCTTCCTGGCGCTTTTGTATCTCAGCCACACGCTTCGGCATTATAAGCATCAGCTTTACTGTGTCCTCGTGTATATTGGCTATCATTTCGTCGAACATATCAAAGCCTTCGAGACGATATTCAACAACAGGGTCGTGCTGTCCGTAAGAACGAAGTCTGATACCCGACTTGAGCTGATCCATATTGTCAATGTGATCCATCCAGTGGGTGTCAACGCTCTTGAGAAGATACACGCGCTCCATCTCACGCATTGTCTCCTCAGGAAGAAGCTCTTCATTTTCTTTATAAAGCGCAAGAGCATCGTCTATGAGCATTTGCTTAATCTCGTCAGACTCCATCTCCTCAAGCTCATCAAGGTCAATATCATATCTTGATTCATCGCTGATAATCCAACCCTTGTAATAATCCTTAAGGCTCTGAAGATTCCAGTTCTCGTGAGGACCGTCGGGCAGATAGTGCTTGATTGAAATATCTATTGTACTCTCAATCATCTTAAGCACAACATCGTGAATATCCTCGCCGTCAAGCACCTGGTCGCGCTGCTTATATATAATCTCACGCTGCTTGTTCATTACATCATCATACTGGAGCACATCCTTACGAATACCAAAGTTACGCATCTCAACCTTTTCCTGAGAGCTTTCAATGATACCCGAAAGCATTTTGTTCTCAATCGGAGTGTCTTCATCAACGTTCATACGCTCCATCATCATCTTCATTCGGTCACCGCCGAACAGGCGCATGAGGTCATCCTCTGTTGACAGGAAGAAACGGCTCATACCCGGGTCGCCCTGACGTCCTGCACGTCCTCTGAGCTGGTTGTCAATACGACGTGATTCGTGACGTTCTGTGCCCATAATAAACAGACCGCCGGCTTCTCTTACCTTTTCAGCCTCGTCCTTGATTTCTTCCTTATATTTATCGTTAAGCTCACGGAAAAGCTTGCGTGCATTGATGATTTCCTCGTCATCAGTCTCGGCATAACCCGTTGCTTCTTCAATAAGCTCCTCCGGCACATTCTGCTTACGCATTGAAGCCTTTGCCATATATTCGGCATTACCGCCGAGTATAATATCAGTACCACGGCCCGCCATATTGGTTGCGATTGTAACAGCGCCGAGCTTACCTGCCTGAGCAACAATCTCGGCTTCCTTTTCGTGCTGCTTTGCGTTGAGCACATTGTGCTTGATACCGCGCCTCTTGAGCATTTTTGAGAGTATCTCAGACTTCTCAATTGAGATTGTGCCTACAAGCACAGGCTGACCCTTGTCGTGAGCCTCTGCAATTGCATCAATCACGGCATTAAATTTGCCGTTTTCTGTCTTATATACCGAGTCGGGAAGATCCTTACGCAAAACAGGCTTGTTTGTGGGTATTTCAACAACGTCCAGCTTATAAATCTCCTGAAATTCCTCGGACTCTGTCTGAGCAGTACCCGTCATACCCGAAAGCTTTTTGTAAAGGCGGAAATAATTCTGGAAAGTGATTGTAGCAAGTGTTTTGCTTTCACTCTGAACCTTTACTCCTTCCTTTGCCTCAATTGCCTGATGCAGACCCTCGTTAAATCGTCTGCCGTACATAAGACGTCCTGTAAATTCATCAACAATGATAATTTCGCCGTCCTTGACAACGTAGTCAACGTCAAGCTTCATAACGCCGTTAGCCTTGATAGCCTGATTAACGTGGTGCTGAATTGTGAGGTTTTCCGGGTCTGTAAGGTTTTCAATACCAAAGAACTCCTCAGCCTTTTTTACGCCGCCCTGTGTGAGCGTTGCAGTTTTCTGCTTTTCATCAACAACATAGTCAATGCCGTTCTGCTCGTAGTACTCCTCCATATCCTCTTTTGCGTCAAGCTCTGCAAAACGCTGAATTTTGAGGGTTTTGGCAAGGCTGTCCGCCTTCTGATAGAGGTCGGTAGATTTGTCGCCCTTGCCTGAAATAATAAGAGGTGTTCTGGCTTCATCAATAAGAATTGAGTCAACCTCATCAACAATTGCAAATGCGTGAGGGCGCTGAACCTTCTGCTCCTTATAGACAACCATATTGTCACGAAGGTAGTCAAAGCCCAGCTCATTGTTTGTACCGTATGTAATATCGGCTGCATAAGCCTCCTTGCGCTTGCTGTTTTCAAGGTCGTGAGTAATGAGACCAACGCTGAGACCAAGGTATCTGTAAAGCTTGCCCATCCACTCTGAGTCGCGGCGTGCAAGATAGTCGTTGACTGTTACAATGTGAACGCCCTCGCCTGTGAGAGCGTTTAAGTATGCAGGAAGGGTAGCAACAAGAGTTTTACCTTCACCGGTTTTCATCTCGGCAATTCTGCCCTGGTGAAGAACAATACCGCCTATTACCTGAACAGGGAAGTGCTTCATACCAAGCACACGCCATCCCGCTTCACGGCAGGTAGCAAAGGCATCAGGCAGTATATCGTCTGTGGTTTCGCCGTTTGCAAGCCTCTCCTTGAGTAGAGCGGTCTGATTTTTCAGCTCACTTTCGCTCATTGCCGCATATTTATCTTCAAGGGCAAGCACCTTGTCGCAGATTGGCTGAACACGCTTTACCTCTCGTTTACTGTAGTTGCCAAACATGGCTTTAAGAAAATTCATTGGTATATTCCTTTCAAATTGTTTATTTCAAACGATAATTAACTTACTGCTGACGCTCCCAGACTTTTTGCCGCCTGAATCATTGCCGCCTGTGCAACAGGCGCCGCATACTCCGAACCAAAGCCCGAATCCTCAACCACACACGCAAACGCAAGCGGACAATCCTCATCCTGAGAATAGCCTACAATCCAGCCGTTAGGCTCATTGTCGTCCCCGACCTCGGCTGTACCTGTTTTGGCGCACACAGAAAGTCCGCCATACAGATTATCTCCGTAATAATCGGTAATTGTATAGCGCATAACCGCATCAAGCTTTGAGGCGGTATCAGTACTGAACATTTCTCTGCCGCTGACGGCTGTGCTTATGCCGATAGCATTTAAAAAATCATCAGTACCGCTCTTTATAAGCGTAGGATTTACCGCAGTTCCGCCGTTTGCAATTGCGCCGCAGATTATTGCCATCTGCATAGGGTTTACCTCGTCAGTATATTGACCGACGCCCGACCACGCAAGCTGATTGGTGTTTGCGTCGTCAACATCATAATTACCCGCCGCGGTTGCAATTCCGTCAACGTAGAATGTCAAATTCACACCGATTTTCTCGGCTGTTTCCGTCATAATATCGTAGCCCAGTTCAACTGCAAGCTCTGCAAAAACTATATTGCAGGAGTGCGAAAAGGCTTCTTCAATTCCGATATATCCGTGAGCGTCAACGCAGGTAATGTCGCTTCCGCCTATTTCCTCACTGCCCTCACAATACCAGCTGCGCTCGTACAAATCGGGAATATTCTCGATTGCAGCAGCCATTGTAACAATTTTGAAGATTGAGCCGGGCGTATAGGAGGAGGAAAGCACATTATCAAGATAGACGCCGTCATACTCTTCCTCGTTATCCTCGGTGATTTCGGGCGGAGCTTCGGGGTCGTAAGCAAACGTGCTTACCGAACATATTACCTCGCCCGTCTTGTAGTTATATACAACGCACGCACCCTTTTTGTCATAGCTGTTGAGCACATCATAGGCTGCCGCGCAGGTATCTGCGTCAACAGTCAGAGTGAGGTCGTTGGATTTTCTGAGCGTCTGGGGCATATTAAGTCCCCAGATAAGACTGTAGCCTGTCAGCTGAGAGCGATACATACTCTGAGCCGCAGTCGATATATTAAGCGAATTGTCACCCACCACGTGGAGGAGCGACTTGCGTATGCTTTCGTTTTCGTTATATACACGCACACCGTCAACAGTCTGTGCAAGCACCGTGCCGTTACGGTCAAAAATTGTTCCTGCCTGTTCAAGACCGCCCTCGCCCGAAATGTGGGCATTGAACGCCTGATCTACCCAATCGTCGGCGTTTGTAACAAGCTGAAAGGTCAAATAGCCCATACCGCCTATAAATGCGATTGTGAGCACAAATATCATTGTACTTCTGCGAAGTATTCTTTTCATTCAGTCAGCGCCTCCTTTTGGTATTTATGATTAAGTATAAATATTTGATTAATCTGCGGACAAGAATTTTGAACAGATTTTGTGCGAAATGAATAACATAGCACAGAAAGACTTACGCCTTCAAGTGAACATACAAATTTTTTATTTGGCTTTGCAAGCTTTTGCAAAGCACAATGACAGATTTTAAAATATCGGGCAAAGCTTGCCGAAAAATTTTCCGTTTTATTTAAGATTATTGTTTTATTTAAGATGATTAATTAAAGATTAATTTAAGTTATCATAAAGCTATCTTTTTACTGCATAGGTTCTTTCATCTGCCGCCTTGATAAAAGCAAGCAGTCCCCAGCAGGCAAGAATACTTGAACCGCCACAGGAAATAAACGGGAACGTAACACCTGTGAGCGGCAGAACATCTGTTGCACCGAAAATATTCAGCGAAAGCTGAATTACAAACAGACCTGCGGCGCAGCAGGCGGATATTGAATAAAATGTACTTCTGCTACGTGTAGTTATTGCCCTTGCATAGATAAACAGAAGTCCTACTGCCAGTGCAAACGTTATTGCAACTATTACTCCCATTTCTTCTGATACAAGGCCGAAAACAAGGTCGCTTTCCGACGCGGCAACCTGCTTTAAAAAGCCGTTGCCTATACCTACGCCGAACAAGCCCCCGCTTGCAATATAGGTAAGCACGCGAGCCTGCTGATAGCCCAGGCTGTCCTGAGTATGCTCCCACACGTGCCCCCAACCGCTGAAACGGTCGGCAACATAGGATTTAAACTTGAGTACTATTGTTACGCCAAAGATTGCGGCGGCAACAGCAAGTATAATCGTCTTGAAATCTCCCGAACGCATAAACGCAACAAGCAGAAATGTAAGGAAGAATATAAGAGCCGTACCGAAGTCGCCCATAAGCGCAAGCAGACCCACGCACATTGCCGAAAATATAATAAACTCAATAAGGTTCTTATTGGTTTGCAGCTTATCAAGAGCACTTGCACCGATAAAAATATAGATTATCTTTACAAGCTCTGACGGCTGAACTGAAATTGAGCCTATATAAATCCAGTTGGCGGCGCCGTTTGTTACCTTACCGAATACTATACTCAGAAGCAGCAAACCGAGAGCTGCAATCATCATAGGGCGTCTCAACTTATTGACCTTGTCGGGGTCCTCAATCAGCTTGATTATTATGCAGAACAGCACCATTCCCGCCGTTGCTGCAATAAGCTGTACATACGCAGAGCGTTCCTCTTGCCGTATCAACAGCAAAACTCCCGAACCTGTAAGAAACAGCGCAAGAGTCTCAATCTCAAAGTTAATTCGTCTGAGTACTACGCTTGAAACAAAGAAGAAAACCCATTCCACTGCCGCAAGAGCGGCAAACAATATCAGCGGAGAGGTCATATCCGTTGCGTCATTCCAAAAAACAGCTTCAACGCACATAAAAAAATGGAATATTGTAACAAGAAGCATAAGCTTCCAAGACTTGATTGCAGGCTTGTCGCTTACTCGGGAAAAGAACCAGCTTGCTCTGAGCTGTTCCTGATATTCCTCTCCGCGCCTGAAAGCAAATTCACTGTCGCCAACAGTGATTACGTCATCAATCAGCACCTGAGTTCTCTCGTCGGCGGGCTCTCCGTTGACAAAGGTTCCGCTGTGAGAGCCTGTATCTGTGATAAACCAGCCCTGCTTTCTCCTTAGCAACACGCAATGATTACGTGAAACGGCGGGATCATCAACAACAATATCGTTCGCCTTGCTCCTGCCGATTGAATTTTCCCAGAACAGCACAGGCAGCTTTTTGCCCGTGTCGAGGTTATAAAGAGTAACAAGCGGTTTTTCGGGACGTCTGCGGCGGCGCATTGCGGCATAGCATTGGTAAACGATCACTACCGCATATACAGGCATAATCATCCTGAGTGCAACAACACCTATATCAAAAATTATTGACACATCCACACGCTTTCAACTCCTTTTAAACTATTTTAATTTTTTAGTTAATGTCCGATATTAAATACAATTATACAAGTTTAATAATACCCCAAAAACATTTGGATGTCAATGTTTTTAGGACGGGTACCTATTAAACGTCAAAATAAAACATAATAGCATAAATTCCCATTTTACAATACTTTTTATTTTATTTCATACTGCAAACACTATCTGAGAAGATAAAAGATTTTACATAAATTATTTATTTTCATAACATAAATTTGCTTTTTGCGAGCTACAATATCATCATCGAAAGAGGGGAAACTTATGACTGACCATAAATCAAGAACAAAAAACAAAGCCGATAATAAAGACATAATAACAGCCGTAAGCATTGTTCTAACACTGTTTTTAGCTGTTATGGCAGCGCTAAGTTGTTTTTATCAATATAATAATACAAACAGGAACACAAGCGGATATGTTACATCAGAAAAAACACAATCTGTTTCCGGCATAGCGCCTGCTGAAATGTACCGCGGTATATTCTGAATTAAAATACTCATCATAAAAAGCAATATAACGTTGCATCCAATCCGGCAGACAACACTATTTAAAAACACCATTTTATGCCCGACTGTTTCCACTCGGCTTCATATAAAGAAAAGCCTTTCGTGCTTATGTACGAAAGGCTTAATGTTTGTAATACAGTAAGAACAGCATAAGCCGCTTACCCTAAATACTAAATGTCATTGAAAGACAAGATAAGATTTCGGGCAGATTTTGTGCTCGAATACTGCCCCAAAGGAAGGCTGACGCCCGCCGAGGACGCTGTATAAAGTACATTGCAAAAAACTCCGAAAAAATATTCGTTTTTTAATGCTATTTAGTATAAGTTATAAAAGATTGTCAGTAGTTGTTCTTTCATATTCGTAGCCGTCAAATGTTAACGTATCACCGCTGACGGAATATTCATATTCATCAGTTATATCACCGCTGCCTGCATTATACACGGCAGTAATTTTACCGTCTTTTGCAGAATATGAAAAATAGGTGTACACTGCGCCGTACTGATTCTGATACATAATCCCGCTTTCGTCAAAGTAGAAGTACTCGCCGTCTTCAGACATCCACGCACCGACAAGCTCGTCATCAATTGAAGCGTCGGAATCGGGAAGAGGAATCATGTCAAAGCTTGCAAGCCTTGTGATTGTGGTAGTCTCGCCCGAATCGATATTGGTAAGAACAATCGACTCGCCGTCAGCCTTATAGGTATAGTTACCGTTGATACCGAACATAAGCTGACAGGTAAATTCAGAATTATCGGTATCAAGGGTATAGGTTTCACAATAACCCGTTGTGCCGATAATAAGAACGGCGCTTCCGTCACCGCTGAACAGATACACCATATGGCTGAGCTGTGAGCCTGTGCCGTCAGTAATCTGCCATGCTCCTGCAAAAACGTCTCCGTTTTCAATATCATAAGAATGAAGCGAGCTTATTGTAAACTCATCAGAAGCCGTGTCACAGCCGGCAACTGCAAAAACCGCTGCCGCTGCAAAAAATATTGATAGAATTTTTATCGTTAAATTTTTCATACGCTACCTCTTTTTACTTTTTGCCGCAAAGCACGCCCAACCGTTTTCGAGATGCTCTTCAATTATGTCAAAATGTTTGCCAACCGATTTCTTGACCTCTTCGGCTCTGGTATCAATTATACCGCTCATAACATAGACTGCATCCTCATTCATAAAGTCCCTTACGCCCTCAGAAAGAAACATAATCGCATCTGCGACAATATTGGCAAGCACAATGTCATATTTGCCCTCTACCTTGTCCGTGAAGCTTCCGCAGATGGCGGTAAATCTGTCATCTACACCGTTGATTGCAGCATTCTCCTTTGCTGTGCGTACAGCTGTTTCGTCAATATCTACGCCTACAGCCTTTTCTGCTCCGAGCAGCAAGGTTGCAATGCCCAGAATGCCGCTGCCGCAGCCTACGTCAAGAACTGTATCTCCTGCTTCCAAATATTTTTCGCACATTTCAAGGCAGAGCCTTGTGGTCTCGTGACCGCCGGTGCCGAACGCAAGACCGGGGTCTATGCTTAAAACCTTGCGGCTGCCTGCGTCATAATCATCACGCCAGCTGGGACGAATAAGCAGCTTTTCCCCAACAGAGATCGGATTAAAATACTGCTTCCAATTGTTGCGCCAATCCTCCTCAGCGCAGTCAAGAAGCTCAATTGTATGTTCAATACCCTCGCAATTGTATCTTTCCGAAAGAAAGGCAACCGCCTCCGATGGCTGAACATCAGGCTCAAGATAGATATGAACAAACGCCCTGTTCCTGTCCTTTTTGAGCAGCTCCTCGTCAATCAAATCTATGTGAGCTATGTCCTCAACCTCCTGCTCAAGACTTCGGTAATCCTCTATATATATGCCGTAAGGCACAACAACGTTTGCAATGTCGCTTGCCTTATCAATGTCGGAAGCATTTACGGCAATTTTTATTTCTGTCCAGAATTCCATAGTTGTCTATCCCTTGTATTATTAAGATTTCTGTGTCAATTTATACTTTTTTGATTTATAACATCAGTAATTCTTTTCTTAGCTGCATCAAAATATGTATCATCTAATTCTATCCCTATAAATTTTCGGTTACTTTTAATTGCCGCTACACCTGTCGAACCAACTCCCATAAACATATCTAAAACAATATCATTTTCATTACTTGCTATTTCAATTATATGCTTAAGTAGTTTGACGGGTTTCTGGGTGGGATGTTTTGGATTTTTTAATCTCTCTTCTCCCATACAGATTGGGCTTTCAAAAAAGTTGTGCATTTCTGACTGAGACTTAAAATTCCATGTATGACCTTTATTCCACAAAGCAACAATCAATTCACAACTATTTAAAAAAGAGGTTTTTCTAAAATTCGGAACTGGATTGGTTTTGTGCCAAACCATAAATTGAAAGGTATCAAACTCAGGGTCAAAAACCTCGTGCCATTTACCAATTAGATTATAACTTGTAAAAACAAATATATTTCCATTTGGTTTTATTATTCTCTTAAACTCATACAAAAAATCCTTTGGGTTGAGTTCTTCTTCATCCCAATCTGCAATATCATTATTTCTGTCGCAACGCCAATCAAACTTCATATTACCAGTAGAATATTTAGCCAAATTGTATGGAGGATCGCACAGAATAAGAGATATACTTTTATCAGGAATACTCTTTAATTTATCTAAACAATCCCCTCTTAATAATAATGATTGATCTATCTTATTAATGTTAATCATTTTTTACCAACTTTAGAAATACAGATTTTTAATTCTTGAAAGTGCTTGCTTAATATATTCCGAACTGATTTTATACTGTTCAATTATTATTTGAAAACCATCATCGTCGTCACATACAAAATTCCAATAATCTTGTCCTATCAACAACTCTTCTTCGGCAAAATACTGCTTTACTCTTTCCTGTTTCCATTCATTTCCTTCACCAAATTTATTGTATGCAGTAGCTAAATAAATCCTTACTTTTTCATCGTTTTTTAGACTATTTTTTAAGATGAAGTATTCGTTTAACAATGAAATTTTTTCAGCCTTTGATTTTTTGTTATCCAAATCTCCGCCTGCTTTTAATTCAATTAAAATATGTTCGCCTTTTTCGCTGTTATAAAAATAATTATCCGTGGCGTGAATTGCCTGATAACTTTCTGTGTTTCTCGGAATGTGGCATATAAAATTTTGATAATCATCAACACTAGGCTTACTGTCATGTCTTTCGTATGCAGTCATCAAATAATCTATATGCTGGGTTTGCTGAGGCAATAGATATGATCTGAGGCACCCTCTTACTTCATAAGTAATTTTGGCAATTGCATTTCCCAAGTTTTCTAAAACATTGCCGAATGAACTATCAAACGATCGAACAAATGCAGAATAAAACATGAATTCTTCGCCTAATTCAGCCATAAAAATATTATTCTTTTTTACATTAATAACTCCATTAGGGTCATCTACCTCTGAAGTAAAGCGCAATTCAAACCCTTCTACAAAATTTTTAATACCAGAATCAACAATACTGCAAATTGCTTGCCTTTTTACATTATCCATTTTAAGCCTCCCATATTCCATACAATTTATTTTAACATAAACATATTTCATAATCAACCAAAAAATATACCTTGTGAGATAAACACCCCACAAGGTAATCTGTTTTAATCATTGAACATATTTTTTAGCTTTTCAAAAAAGCTCTTGCGCTGAGCATAATTCTTTTCGTTTGTAACGCTTTCAAACTGCTTGATTAATTCTTTCTGCTTTGAATTCAAATTTTTAGGCACCTCAATGGTCACACGCACATACTGGTCGCCCTTGCCTCGTCCGTCAATACGAGGAAATCCCTTGCCCCTGAGCTTAAAAACATCATTAGGCTGGGTTCCCTCGTGTACAGAATATGAAACCTTGCCGTCAAGAGTAGGCACGACTACTTCTGCACCGAGCGCCGCCTGAGCAAACGTAAGAGGCATATCGCACCACACGTCGTCTCCTCTGCGCTCAAAAACAGGGTGAGGTCTGACGTGTACATAAACGTGCAGGTCGCCCGCAGGACCGTTGTTGATACCTGCGTTTCCTCTGCCTCTGATATTTAAAATCTGTCCGTCTTTGATACCTGCCGGAACAGAAACGTCAACCGTTTTCTGCTTGCGCTGTCTGCCTGATCCGCCGCACTTTCTGCAAGGGTCTTCAATTATTTTGCCCTTACCGTGACAGGCGTCACATCTGCGCTGCGTTTGTACAACGCCGAACGGCGTGCGCTGATTTATTGTCACCTTGCCTGAACCGCCGCAGGCTGAACAGGTTTTTGGATGAGTTCCTGCCTGCGCGCCCGTTCCGTGACATTCGCCGCAGGTGGAAACACAATTATATCTAACGTCCTTTTTGCAGCCCTTTGCAGACTCATCAAAGCTGATGTATATCTCAGCGTCAACGTCACTGCCCCTCATAGGAGCATTGGCATTGTCCGAGCGTCTGCCGCCAAATCCGCCGAAGAAGCTTGAGAAAATATCGTCAAGGTCAATGTCCTGACCAAACGGACTTCCTGCACCCGCTCCTGCACCGTAGTTAGGATCAACTCCCGCGTGACCAAACTGGTCATAACGCGCACGTTTATCGCTATCGGAGAGTACCTCGTAAGCCTCGTTTACTTCCTTGAATTTTTCTTCACATTCCTTGTCTCCCGGATGGAGGTCAGGATGATATTGCTTGGCGCTCTTGCGGTAAGCCTTTTTTATTTCATCATCACTTGCGCCCTTCTGAACGCCGAGCACCTCATAATAATCTCGTTTATCTGCCATTAATACTGCACACCCCAATTTATTATATGTATTAATAATATTTTAATCATTACAGATAAATAAAGGAGCCGCCATAAAAACAGCTCCTTTATACAGTTTATCACATATTAGTTGTTGTCGTCAACATCCTTGAAGTCTGCGTCATAAACATTAGGGTCTCCGCCGTTGTTTTGCTGAGCACCGCCCATATCGGGAGCGCCCTGCTGCGGATTGCCCTGCGGAGCTGCCTGCTGATAGAGCTTTGCAGATACATCATAGAGAGCCTTCTGGAGTTCATCCTTTGCAGTCTTGATAAGCTCAAGGTCGCCCTTTGCATTAGCGTCCTTTGCCGCTGCAATCTTGGTGTTGATTGTATTCTTATCTTCATCAGAGAGTTTATCGCCGCTTTCATTTACCAGCTTTTCTGCCTGATAAACAATGTTCTCAGCCTCATTCTTTGCATCAACCTCTTCACGGCGCTTTTTGTCCTCAGCTGCAAACTGCTCTGCTTCCTTTACAGCCTTATCAATATCATCCTTGCTCATTGAGGTTGTATTCTGAATCTGAATCTTCTGCTCCTTGCCCGTGCCGAGGTCTTTTGCAGATACGTTTACAATGCCGTTTGCATCAATATCAAACGTAACCTCAATCTGCGGAACGCCTCTCATTGCAGGAGCAATACCTGTCAGCGCAAACAAACCGAGCTGCTTATTGTCACGTGCAAATTCACGCTCACCCTGAAGAACATTAATTTCAACCTGAGTCTGGTTGTCGGCAGCAGTTGAGAAAATCTGGCTCTTCTTTGTTGGGATTGTTGTATTTCTGTCGATAATCTTTGTCATTACTCCGCCCATTGTCTCAACGCCGAGCGAAAGAGGAGTAACGTCAAGAAGGAGAAGTCCGTCAACCTCGCCGCCAAGTACGCCTGCCTGAATTGAAGCGCCGATAGCAACGCACTCGTCAGGGTTAATTCCCTTGAAAGGCTCTTTGCCGATGAGTTTTTTTACAGCGTCCTGAACAGCAGGAATTCTTGAAGAGCCGCCTACCATAAGAACCTTGTCAATCTGACCGATTTGTAAGCCTGAATCAGAGAGTGCCGAACGAACAGGTCCCATTGTTGCCTCTACAAGATCAGCTGTTAGCTCGTCAAACTTTGCTCTTGTAAGTGTGAGGTCAAGGTGCTTAGGACCGGTCTGGTCAGCTGTGATAAACGGAAGATTGATTGACGATGTTGTAACGCCCGAAAGCTCAATCTTAGCCTTTTCGGCAGCTTCCTTAAGTCTCTGCATAGCCATTTTGTCGCTTGACAGGTCAATGCCTGTTTCTGTTTTGAAGGACGCTACCATCCAGTCGATAATTCTCTTATCAAAGTCATCGCCGCCGAGACGGTTGTTACCTGCCGTCGCAAGAACCTCCTGAACTCCGTCGCCCATTTCAATGATTGAAACGTCAAAGGTACCGCCGCCAAGGTCATATACCATAACCTTCTGATCGTTTTCCTTATCTACACCGTATGAAAGAGCGGCAGCAGTAGGCTCGTTGATAATTCTCTTGACATCAAGACCCGCAATTTTGCCTGCGTCCTTTGTAGCCTGACGCTGAGCGTCTGTGAAGTATGCAGGAACTGTTATAACTGCCGATGTTACTGTCTCGCCGAGGTAAGCTTCCGCATCAGCCTTGAGCTTCTGAAGAATCATAGCCGAAACCTCCTGAGGAGTATAGCTCTTGCCTTCGATTGTTACCTTGTAGGAAGTACCCATTTCTCTTTTGATTGATGATACGGTTCTCTCCGGGTTTGTGATAGCCTGACGTTTCGCCACCTGGCCTACCATTCTTTCGCCGTCCTTGGAAAAAGCCACTACCGACGGTGTTGTTCTTGCGCCCTCTGCGTTTGCAATTACTACGGGCTCGCCGCCCTCAATTACTGCTACACATGAGTTTGTTGTACCTAAATCTATACCTATTGTCTTTGCCATAATCTTTTCCTCCGTTTATTATTAATTGTAATTTGTTAATTGATTATCAGTCGCAGTTAGCTACCTGCACCATTGCGTGACGAATAATTTTGTCACCGATTTTATAGCCCCTCTGAAAAACCTGAGCCAACGTATTTTCTCCCAAATCGTCGCTTTCAGTCTTTGAGATTGCGTTATGCAGATTAGGGTCAAAGCTGTCGCCGATTTCGCCGTAGCCTTCTACCTTGAGCTTCTCAAAGGATTTTGCAAGCTGGTTTGAAACAAGCTCAACGCCCTTTAGAATTTCGGGCTCGGCGTCCTTAAGATTTTCGATAGCCATCTGCATACTGTCGGCAACAGGCAAAAGCTCTGTAACCGCCCTTGCTGTTGCGTCATCATAGATAGAAAGCTTTTCGTTTGATGTGCGCTTGCGATAGTTGTCATACTCTGCGGCAAGTCTCATATATTTGTCCTTCCACGAGGCAAGCTCCTCTTCAAGAGCCTTTTCTGCATCAGATTTCTTGCCTTCCTCCGGCTGTTCGGCAACGGTTTCTTCCGGCTGCTCAGCCTTTGGTTCTTCAGCTGACTCAGCTGCTCTCGCTGTGTTTTCTTCCTGCTCTATCTTTTTCTTAGACATTCATATCCTCCTTTATCTTCGGGTGAATTTTTATTTGTATTCAAATCAAATTTCAATAAGCTCGCTTATAATTGAGCCTGCACAATCGGCTGCACATTCAAGAATAGAAATTGCCCTTGCATAGTTCATTCTCACGGGACCGACCACAGCCAACACCCCCGACGGATTGCCGTCAACAAAATATCTTGTTGAGATAAGCGAATTTGACGAAAGCTCAACTCTGCTGTTTTCCTGTGCAATTGTCACAGTTGTATCAATCGGCATTTTTTCAAAAATTCTCGACAAATCGTGGTCATTTTTTAGAAACTCCGCAAGCCGTCGCACAGTTACCGCATTGACATCCGGCATAAACAACAGCCTTGTAAGACCGCTTCTGCAAACGCTTACCTGCCGCGCGCTCTCGGCAGTTTCCTTAATCGCCATAAGCACATTAGGCATAAACAGCGAAAGCTCGCCGAATCTTGCTGCCGCCGTCTGTATAAACGGACGGTTTATTGATGAAAGCTCAACGCCTGCGCACAGCTCGTTGAGCGCCTTGTCAAAAATTCCCAGTATTTCGGGAGTAACTACAAACTCACACCTGAAAAGCTTTGTTTTTATAATTCCGTTTGACGCCATAAGCACTGCCATTGCCGTATGCAAACCCGTCTGCACAAAGCTGACTCTGTGAATCCTGCTGTTTTCACCGTTTGGAGTAGTTGCAAATGCGGCACAATCAATAAGCTCTGAAATCAACTTCGAGGCACTGCTGAGTATGTTTTCGGGAGAATCGGCATTTTCATACAACCTTGATTCAATATATTCCCGCCCCTGTTCCGACATCGGAGTAACCTGCATTACGTTATCAACGTAAAATCTGTAACCCTGAGCGGTAGGGATTCGTCCTGCCGAGGTATGCGGCTGAACAAGATAGCCGCGGCTTGTAAGTTCAGCCATATCGTTACGCACCGTCGCGGACGAAACATCAAGACCCGTCTGTGCAATAAGTGTTTTTGAACCCACAGGCTCGCCTGTATTGATGTAGCTTTCAACAATTGCTGATAATATTTTCTTTTTTCTTGTTGCAGGCTCCATACCGTTCACCTCACATCCGTGTCGGCATTTACCGTTTTAGCACTCGCAAAGGTCGAGTGCTAATTGCTATATTTTTACTATAATACCAAAGTCAGAAAAAGTCAAGGCTTTTTTAAAAATTTTTGAATTTTCCAAAAACTTTCACCTGACGTTCACTTTGTTTGTTGACAACAATTAAATTCATACATTATAATATTTATGGTGTATCTGAAAACAGAAAAATGACTGAATATTTTGCTAAGACGAGGTGAGCACGAGTAAAAAAGCGCAGAAATGCTGACGCATTTAGAGCATTTTTGCAAAGCAATCGCCTGTATTAGCAGAAATAGACTGTTTTTTGAGCTTTCAGAAGTCCCCGGTAAAATAAATTAAAGCTTTAAATTGATCAATCAAAACAAAAACTATATTTTCTTATTATATACTCTGACCAAAGGAGGATAATTTTATGAGTGATTTTTTACAGAATGCTTATGTTTTTCTTTGGGCAATACTTGCAATAGTTATATTTGCAGCTGCGCTCAAAAGCCAAAAAAGCACAAGGGCTATGGCGTTTGTACTTTCACTTTTCTTTGTATTTATGACTATCTGGTATGGATTGCGTTCATTCGGCGGATATGCAATGTTTGAAGGTACGATGGGAATTATATTCAAGGCTGTGCTGGGAATATTCCTGGCAGCGCTCGTAATTATATACCTTATTTCAAAGCGCAAAAGCCGTTCGGATGACAAAAATGACAGCTTATAATTGCATTGCCGACGCTGTCTCCTGTCTGCCTATAGTGTCATAGTCAAAAACAGCCACAAGATGTTGATTGCATTTTGCGGCAAACGAAAAAATTCCGTAAAATTGCAGATTTTTTCGAAAAATACTTGATTTTTTAATTCTTTCGTGTTAAAATATCTAGCATATGACCGTTACTTTAAGGAGGTGGGACAATGCCAAACATTAAATCTGCAAAAAAGCGCGTTAAAGTTATTGCTACAAAAACAGCAAGAAACAAGGCAACAAAATCAGCTTTGAGAACAGCTATCAAGAAGGCTTACTACGCAGTTGACACTAACGCTGACAACAAAACAGAGGCAGTTCGTCTTGCTATCAAGAAAATTGACCAGGCAACAGCAAAGGGTATTCTTCACAAGAATACAGCAGCAAGAAGCAAGTCTTCTCTTGCTAAAAGACTCAACGCTTCAGCATAAGGCGTACGTAAGAATCGGGTTTATCTCAAAAGCAGAGAATTATCTCTGCTTTTTTTGTTTTCCTGTTGACTTTTTTATAAAAAATGTTAGAATAGATATATAAATTATTGTAGATACTAATTGTTATAAAGGCAACTGACAATTCTTTAATATTTGGAGGAATTAATATGAAAAATAAAAAACTCGCTTTACTCATCGGCATAATATCTGCTGTGGCTGCACTTTCTGCTGCACTAACGGCATTCTTCATTGTTAAAGATAAGCAGGAAAAAATCAATGCTGAGCTAGACGCGCAGCTTAACGATGACTTAATTGCATAAATCTTTTAATTCAGAGTACAAAGGCTGTTCCGTTTGGGAGCAGTCTTTTTAATTTAAGACTATAAACGGAGGAAAAACTATGTCGCTTAATAATACTCCTTCCTCGGAGCGCATACATATCGGCTTTTTCGGCAGGCGCAATGCGGGCAAATCAAGCGTTGTGAATGCTGTTACCAATCAGCAGATGTCGGTTGTATCCGATGTTAAGGGAACCACCACTGACCCTGTAAGCAAGGCAATGGAGCTGCTGCCGATTGGTCCTGTGGTAATTATTGACACCCCCGGCTTTGACGACAGCGGAAGCCTTGGCGAGCTTAGAGTTAAGCGCACACACGAAATATTGAGACGCGTTGATATTGCCGTGCTTGTAGTTGACTCCACAATCGGCAAAACCGAAGCCGACATTGAGCTTATAGCCATATTCAAGGAACGCAAAATTCCATACATAATCGCCTACAACAAAAACGACCTTACCGACAGCAACATTTATTCGGACGGTATTTCCGTAAGCGCATATAAAATGACCAACATCTACAGGCTAAAGGAAACAATTGCCGGATTGGTAAAATATGATAACATTGAGCGCAGAATATGCGCCGACCTGATTAAGAGCGGCGACCTAGCAGTGCTTGTCATTCCGATTGACTCCGCTGCACCAAAAGGCAGACTTATTCTTCCTCAGCAGCAGACAATACGTGATATTCTTGAAACAGGTGCGGCAGCTATTTCCGTACGCGAAACCGAGCTTAAAGAAACACTCAAAAAGCTCGGCACAAAGCCCTCGCTTGTTATCACAGACAGCCAGGCCTTTGAATACGTTGCAAAAATAGTTCCCGAAAGCATTCCGCTAACTTCATTTTCAATTCTTATGGCGCGTTATAAGGGCTTCCTCAGAACTGCCGTCAGAGGAGCCGCAATGCTTGACAGACTTGACGACGGCGACAGAATTCTTATATCCGAGGGCTGCACACACCACAGACAATGCGACGACATAGGCACAGTAAAGCTCCCCCGCTGGATAGAAAAACATTCGGGCAGGAGCATTGAATTCGACACCTCATCAGGCAAGGGCTTTCCCGAAAACCTGAGCGACTACAAGCTGATTATCCATTGCGGAGGCTGTATGCTTAATGAACGAGAGGTGCAAAGCCGCCGTGAGCTTGCCGAAAAAGCAGGCGTTCCGTTTACAAATTACGGCACTGCAATTGCTCATATGAATGGAATTTTAAAGCGCAGCTTGCAAATTTTGCCCGATTACTGTAAATTGATAGAGGAATAACTATGATTGAAATGGAGCTGGACAAGCTGCTTCAAGCGGCAAAAACAGACAAAAAGTTAAAGATGGAATTGCTTGAAACAAGGCAGAGCGGCAACCCCGTTGAGGCCTTCTGCAAGGTTTGTCAGAGCAAGGGATATGATATTACAATAGGAGAGCTGTTTGCGGTAGGGCAAAGCTCTAACGACGCAAGGCTGCGCAGTGTAAACGGCGGAGGCGTGAACGGCATTGACGGCTGGGATGACGCCTATGAGCAGTTTTTTATGACGCTTGAATGGACATAACCGCATTAATAAATTATAGGTCGCTGAATTGTGCGAAAGAGAAAATCTCATATAACAAATCGGATAATGTCCCCCCGCCTCTATAGGCGGCGTCCATTATCAAAATTCAGTGGGAGTAACAATCTCCCACTGAATTTGTAACGCTATGCGTTACTTGCTTTGATAAAAGCAAAGCTTTGAAACTATAATTTAACTTACATTATCAAGAAAATTTTATACATAAGTTTATATATTATTTTGCCGGCGAAGCATATAATGTTGTCCATTATCGCTTTGCGAGAGTTATTTTTTCGCTCTATGGGGTGTGATTCTTTCCGAACAAGAGGTAGAATTCAGATAAAGCAGTCGAGGGCATCTGCAACCCCCGCCGCTTAAAAATATTACCCCAAAAGGAGACATCAATTTTATGGAACGAAAATCTATCGGCAGCGTTATTGCCGCACTAAGGAGAGCCAACGGCCTTACTCAAAAACAGCTTGCAGAAAAACTGAATGTATCTGACAAGGCTGTCAGCAGGTGGGAACGAGATGAGTGCGCACCCGACCTTTCGCTGATTCCAGTTATTGCTGAAATATTTGACATTACAGCTGACGAACTGCTTTGCGGTGAACGGCATACAAATTACCCATAGGACGCAAAACCAAAGCGCACAGAAAATCAAAAACAAAGGATTCTTACTCAGGCTACGTCAAAATTCAGACTGCAAAGCCTTATTTCCTTTGGAATTTCAACTGTCGCCCTGATTGTGATGATAATAGTTGAAATCTTACTGGAAAATCACTACTTCACACTTCTTTTTACAGGCATACTTATTGCTGCATCTACTGTATGCGAGGCTGTGTTTCTCAGCAATACTATAAATTCGACAAGTGATGAAGAATTTGACGACATCAAAACAAATGCATTTAAGGTTAAGGCAGTCAATTTCTCAAAGATTCTCTTTGCCGTAAATTTTGCAATTCTTTTTATTTATATCTCACTTTTATCATTTCTGCCGTTTTGCAGCGGCGTGACAAGCAACAGTTTGTATGAAATGTTCTCGGCTCTCAGTCCTAATAATCCGTCGCACAGCTTAATCTCGCCTGACGTCATATTGATTGCACTTATGTATGCGGGCGGCGCTGCCATATTGTTTAAAACAATATGGCATTTTGTGCTTAAAGCTCTTGCAAAAAGAGAAATCTACCCTGTTAATGAAGCCGAAAAAAGTCTCATCAGCTTTAAAAAACGTTTTATGACTATTTCAACGGCTGTGCTTGTTGTTACCGTCCTGCTTTGCGTACAGGCAAACAGCTACAATTTCATATGGGGCGATATTATTGCTCAGGGTATTCAATTTGACAGCCTTGAAGATTTTAAAACATACGCAGAAGATGATTCTTCTAATGAATACAACGATTATACAGAATACACCCTCGCAGGTCTTACTCTGGATATTGTCGCCGGCTCGGTTTCGGTCAATATAGACAGTTCTGATTATGACTATTCAAACGCTTTGTCAGATGATTATTTTGCTGATGAGGAAATTGTTGACAGAGACGGCAACGTTGTGCCCACCTTTAAATGGAAGAATCAGGAGATGTACGCCTTTGATTATGACAGCGAAAACCCGGAAACCAGCATTGTTGCAAATACAAAGGACAGCCTGTCCCGTGCACAGTTGCTGCTGAGAATAATCAACACCGCTGTGGTACTGCTTGAGCTGACTGTTATTTATATACTATACGCCGTACTGCTCAAAAGAAAGAAAAGAAAACTCGGAGTTTTGAAAACTTCCGCTAAATAATTATAAATCAGAATTGTTATTCACAGAGGCAGTCTTATGACAAAGAATATTTATCCTCAATTTTATAAAGATTTCCGCTGCATCGCCGCAAAATGTCCCGACAGCTGCTGCAAGGACTGGGACGTTGTTGTTGATGACGACTCTGCCGAATTTTACAGCACGGTTACGGGAAGCTTCGGCGAAAAGCTGAAAACCCGTATGACCGTTGACAAGGACGGAGACAGGATTTTTATTCCCGAAAACGGTCACTGTCCGTTCTGGAACAGCGATAAGCTATGCGACATCTTCATCAAACTCGGAGAACACCGCCTCTGCGACACCTGCAAGGCTTTTCCCAGGCTCACTCAGGACTACACAGCCTTTGCCGAGCATATGCTGTCATTTGCGTGTCCCGAAGCCGCAAGGCTTATGCTGAGCCGTAACAATTGCTTTGACGACTGCATCGGCGAATTTACGGTTAGCGGAAACAATCTCGGATATAATTCAGAAATGATGAATTTTCTGCTTGCGGCACGCAGGCTTTCTGCGAAAATTTTTAATGCACAAAAATTGTCATTCGCCGAAAAACTTATAAGATGCCTTGAATTTAACGAGCTTGTACAGGATATGCTTGACGCGGAAGATTTTGATATTGTCAAACTGAAAGACTATGATTTTAAGGTTGACGCAAAGCTGTTATCAGTGCAAAATGACAAAGCGAACAGCGAGTTTATATTCACCCTGCACAGCAATCTTGATATTATGAACAAAGACTGGCTTGATATGCTGTGCAAAGCTGCCGAATACAAAATTTCTTCCTCCAACGCCTTGGATTTGGAGTTTAAAGCTCTTGCTCTATACTACATTTTCAGATACTATCTGGGCGCAATAGACAGCTTCAACGTTATCTCCACAATAAAACGCATTGTCTGTGCTTATGTTGTGATTTCTGCAACGACAACATATTGTAAAGCCGAAAACGACTTTGAAAAGCGTGTTATGCTTATGCAACAATATTCTAAAGAAGTAGAACATTCCTATGAAAACACGGAGCAGATTGAAGACGAGTTTGCGTTTAATCCCGATTTTACGATTAAAAATCTCATTAAAACATTAGGATTTATCCAATAAAAGACAAAGTAAAAGTGCAGCCGCTTTTGAAGTGACTGCACTTTGTATTTTTTAATCAAATACACCTTTAAATTTATGTTACGCGTATTCAATATCAGGAATGAAGTTTATGCCCAAAATGAAAATTAAAGCTTGTATATTTTCAGGTACACTTCAGCCAATGCATAAGATTTTGAACAAATCAAATGATTTGAACAAAACTTCAAAGCCCTGTCCCTGCGCGCTGTACGTAAAAAAAACTTAATTTTACTCAGAAAAGCCTTTATTAAAAAATCACTCCCTGTCATTTTTATCTGCCATACATTCAACAAGGACTGCCTTCTGGGCATGGAGACGGTTCTCTGCCTCTTCAAAAATTTCATTTGCGTGAGCCTCAAACACGTCTGCCGTAATCTCTTCGCCACGGTGAGCCGGCAGGCAGTGAAGCACCATACATTCATCATTTGTAACTGACATAAGCTCAGCATTCACCTGATAGCCTGCGAATGCAGCCTCACGGATTTTCTTCTCCTCTTCCTGACCCATTGACGCCCAAACATCAGTGTAAACAACATCGGCGTTCTTTGCAGCCTCCTTGGGGTCACGTACAATTTCAAATTTGTCCTTGCCGTACTTCTCAGCAAAATCAAGGATATGCTGCGGCGGCATATAGCCCTCAGGACAGGCAGCAGAAAAGCTCATACCCGTGCTGAGCGCGCCGACGATAAGTGAATTCATCATATTGTTGCCGTCACCGATAAAGCACATTTTAAGTCCCTCCAGCTTGCCCTTGAACTCACGAATTGTCATAAGGTCTGCAAGCACCTGACAAGGATGGCAATAATCTGTAAGCCCGTTGATAATCGGGATTGAGCCGTGCTCCGCAAGAGCCTCAACCTCGCTCTGCTCAAAGGTTCTTATCATAATGCCGTCAAGGAAGCGTGATAAAACACGGGCTGTATCCTCCACAGGCTCGCCCCTGCCGATTTGAAGGTCATTTGACGAAAGGAAAAGCGGATATCCGCCGAGCTGCGTCATACCAACCTCAAATGATACACGTGTACGTGTGCTTGACTTTTCAAAAATCATACCAAGGGTTTTGCCCTTGAGGATTTTGTGCTCAATTCCGTGCTTCTGCTCATATTTGAGTTGGTCTGCAAGATTTAGGGTATTTATGATTTCTTCTGTTGACCAGTCCTCAAGCTTCAGTAAATGTTTCATATTGTCATTTCTCCTTTATTTAATCGAATTAATTGTTTTGTCAAGTATCTGTACCGCCTCGTCAATTTCATCGTATGTAATCACAAGCGGAGGCAGCATTCTGAGCAAATTCTTTGCAGTGATGATAATAAGTCCGTTTTCAACGCATTTTATCGCAATGTCGTGAGCGTCGCCTTCGGCAAGCTCAATGCCTACCATAAGTCCCATTCTGCGAACGCTCTTTACGCCGTCAAGCAACAGAAGCTTCTGCTCCAGATATGCGCCTTTCTTTTCAACCTCATCAAGAAATCCTTCGGCTGTAATTGTATCAATCACATAGTTTGCACCTGCACATACCGCAGGGTTTGCGCCAAAGGTTGTTCCGTGAGTTGAAGGCGACATAACATCCTTGAGCTTATCGCCGCACATACAAAGACCAATAGGAAGTCCTCCGCCTATGCCCTTGGCAACTGTCATAAGGTCGGGCAGCACACCGTAGTGCTCGTGAGCAAAAAGTCTGCCGGTTCTGCCAACTCCCGTCTGAACCTCGTCAATAATAACAAGAATATCATTGTCTTGGCAGTAGCTTACAAGCTCCTGAACATACGCCTTATCAAGAATATTAACTCCGCCCTCGCCCTGAATAAGCTCAAACATTACCGCACAGGTTTTGTCTGAAACAGCTGATAAAAACGCTTCCATACTGCCTGCCTCGGCATGGCGGAAACCCTCGGTAAACGGAAAAAAGTAGTTATGAAAAACATCCTGACCGGTTGCCGCAAGAGTTGTGACCGTTCTGCCGTGGAAGGAATTTTTTAGAGTTATAATTTCATCTCTGCCGCTGCCGTACTTGTCAAAGCTGTATTTTCGTGCAATCTTGATTGCACATTCGTTTGCTTCCGCTCCGCTGTTGCCAAAGCAAACCTTTGCAAGTCCCGTAAGTCTGCATAGCTTTTCGGCAAGCAGGCTCGCCTGCCCGCAATAGAAATAATTTGACATATGCTGAATTGTTGAAAGCTGCTTTGTAACAGCAGCCACCCAGCCGTCGTCGCAAAATCCGAGGCTGTTTACACCTATGCCCGACGCAGTGTCAATGTATTTCTTGCCGTTATCATCAAACGCCACTGCACCCTTGCCCTTTACAAGAGTCACATCATACCTGCCGTAAGTGTGCATTATGTAACTTAAATCCTGTTCTTTTGTATTCATTTTCTTTACCTTTCAATATACTTACTTTCACTGTGCTTACTATAAAAATCTGCTTTTATCAAGGGAATACACAAAAATATCATCACGCTTTTCAAAACCGAAATCACGCCAGAAGCTCTGACCTGTTTCGTTGTTCTGATAACAGAAGATGTGAGTTTTGTCTATGCCCTCTTCACTGATTTTTTCTATTGCTCTTTGTGCAAGTGAATGACCGATATGCTGACGTCTGTACTCCGACATCACAGCCATATGGTGAATAAACCCCCGTCTGCCGTCGTGACCGGCAAGCACTGTTCCCACAATTTTACCGTCAACAACTGCAACCTGGCTCATCCCTGCATTGCGCTTTAGATAACGCTCCATCTGAGGTTTTTCGTCAGCCTTTGAGAGGGCACGCTTTGAGGTGGTCTGCCACATTGCAAAAACCTCCTCATAATCTTCAATTGTCATTTCACGTATTAACATATACCCTCCAAATTATGCAGATAATAAATCAATAAAACATTGTGCCGATACCTTCATCACTGAAAAGCTCAAGCAAAATTGAGTGCTCAATTCTGCCGTCAATAATGTGAGCCCGCTTAACGCCGCTGCGAACCGCCTCAACACAGCAGTCAATTTTGGGAATCATTCCGCCCTTTATTATGCCCTCGCGCTTTAGCATCGGTACCTCACTGACATTTACAACAGAAATCAGCGAACCCTCGTCATTGACATCACGCAGAAGTCCGCGAATATCCGTCATAAGAATAAGCTTTCTTGCGCCCAGCTTTGCGGCAATCTGAGCCGCTGCAAGGTCGGCATTAATATTGTAAACGCTTCCGTCATATCCTCCTGCAACCGTAGCAACAATAGGAATATAGCCGTCATTCATAGCATTGTGCAGCGGGTCGGGATTCACCTCGGTAATCTCGCCTACATATCCCAAATCAACGCTTGTCACGAGTTTTTCAGCCATAAGCATTTTGCCGTCAAGTCCGCACAAACCCAAAGCTCTGCCGCCGTGGCTTTCAAGCAGCTGTACAAGACTTTTGTTCACCTTGCCTGCAAGCACCATTTGAACAATGTCAATTGTTTCCTTGTCGGTAACACGCATTCCGTTTTCAAATCTGCTCTCTTTGCCCACTGCATCAAGCATTGCATTTATCTCAGGACCGCCGCCGTGAACAAGCACAACATTAACGCCCACAAGCTGCATAAGCACGAGGTCGCTCATTACGGCAGATTTTAGGTTTTCATTAATCATAGCATTGCCGCCGTATTTTACAACAACGGTTTCCCCTGCATATTTTTGTATGTACGGCATAGCCTGAATCAGGACTTTTGCTCTTTTTGAAGTATCCATTTATATCATCCCTCGGAGGTTATTTTTTAACTGCAATAAGCCGACATTCATCAGCATTTTATAACGGCATATCAACGGCACATCTGAATTATAGGCTGTAATTATGTCCTGTAGTCTCCGTTAATCTTTACATAATCATATGTAAGGTCACAGCCGTACGCCTCGGCGCTTCCGCTGCCGTCACCGAGGTTTACCAGAATTTCAATTTCCTTTTCAAGCAGGATTTCCTTCGCTTTTTCCTCGGAAAATTCAATTCCTGCTCCGTCTCTGCACACAAGAATTTCACCTTTTTCGGATTTGAACGAAACCGCAACCTTACTCACGTCAACATCGGCACCGCTGTAGCCGATTGCACAAATCACCCTGCCCCAGTTGGCGTCTGCTCCAAACATTGCAGCCTTGAGTAAACTTGAGCATATAATGCTCTTTGAAACGGTAACTGCAGCCTGCTTTGTATTTGCACCGTCAACCTTGCAAATAAGCAGCTTTGTTGCGCCCTCTCCGTCACCCGCCAATTTCTTTGCGAGCGCTCTGAAAGCCACTGTAAGACCGCTTACAAACACCTTATAATCGTCATTTTTCTCACAGATAATCTCGTTGCCTGCAAGACCGGACGCCATAATGGCAAGGGTATCATTCGTAGAGGTATCTCCGTCAACACTTACCATATTATAGCTGTCCTCAACCGCCTCTTTTAATGCTTCTTCAAGCATTTCTGCCGATATCGCCGCATCTGTGGTAACAAAAGACAGCATTGTACCCATATTGATATGAATCATTCCGCTGCCCTTGGCAATACCGCCTACAGTAACTTTTTTGCCGCCAAGAGTCATTTCCATAGCCATTTCTTTTTTGACCGTATCAGTGGTCATAATAGCCTCGGCAGCGTTTGTGCCGCCATCCTTGGAAAGCTTGCCTTTCATCATAGCCGCACCCTTTATGACAGGTTCAATAGGCAGGGGCTGACCTATAACGCCCGTTGAAGCCACAATCACGTCGTCGGGATTAACTCCGAGAACGTCGGCAGCTATGCCGCACATTTGCTCGGCAACCTCAATGCCATCTGCATTACAGGTATTTGCGTTGCCGGAATTTACGATAACCGCCTGAGCCACACCGTTATAAAGATGCTTTTTTGTTACCTCAATCGCAGAACTTTTTACAAGATTTTTGGTATATACAGCCACCGCTGTACAGGGCTTTTCACAATATATGAGCGCAAGGTCACGCTTTGTTGTATTTGACGACTTTATGGAAGCGCACACTCCCTGAGCCGTGAAGCCGAGCGGTGAAGTAACCGTGCCGTCAATAAATTTAAAATTCTCCATTTTTCTCTCCGTTACCCTATACGATTTTTAAAATGCAGGGGGCACAATAATCAGACCTGTCTTTTCGTCCAGACCAAAGATTATATTCATATTCTGAATTGCCTGTCCTGCCGCACCCTTAACCATATTATCAATCGCCGCACAGGCAATCAGCTTGCCCGCACGTATGTCGTGATGTATGGAAATATCGCAGAAATTTGAATATCTTACATTATGAATATCGGCGCACTTGCCGTCATCAAGCAGTCTTACAAAAAATTCACCCTTATAATACTCCTCATAAGCCTGTCGGATTTGCCCAAAGCTGACGCCTTCGTTAATATCTGCGTAAACCGTTGCAAGAATTCCGCGGTTTACGGGGAGAAGATGCGGAACAAATGTGATTGTTACGTCCTCGCCCGAAAGTTTTGAAAGCGTCTGTTCAATTTCGGGGGTGTGTCTGTGGCTTGCAACCTTATATGCGTGAAATCCCTCGTTAAGTTCGGGAAAATGACTGCTTTGAACCGGCTTTCTGCCTGCGCCCGTTACGCCGCTTTTGCAGTCGCATATAATTCCCTTTGTACTGACAAGACCGCTGACAATTGCAGGAACAATGGCAAGCGGAGAACAGGTTGTGTAGCAGCCCGGATTTGCAATGAGATTTTTGCCCTTGATTTTATCTCTGAAAAATTCGGGCAGTCCGTAAACCGACTGCTTGTGAAGCTCCTTATCAAGGAAGGTACCGCCGTACCATTCGTTATACTCCTCCTCGCTTTCAAGACGAAAATCCGCTCCGAGGTCAATAAACTTTTTACCCGCTTCAATGCACTTTGCCGCAAGCTCCTGAGAAAGTCCGTGAGGAAGCGCCGCAAAGATTACGTCGCTTTTCTCAACAACGGCGTCCTGACTTTCACAGGTTGTATCATTGAGAAATCTGTACGAGGGATATACCTCGCTTAGCCTTTTGCCCTCAAACGAAACTGAACTGATTGCTGCAATTTCAACTTCGGGGTGCGATGCAAGCAAACGTACAAGCTCTGCGCCCGCATAACCCGTTGCGCCGACTATTCCCGCTTTTATTTTCATTTGTAAATCACCTTTGCAATAAAATATATTTTTGGGCGCGTCAGATACTGTAAAGATACACCCTGATTAGTATTATCAGATTTTAAAACAAAATCAAAACAAACCGTCATATTGACTTTTGATTTTAGCATTAAACATTAATTAGGCTACAGAAAACCGTTTAAAGCGGTTAATCACCGTTATAAGGCTATTTATATATTAACAATAACCGTCCAATGGCAGATGGGCGATTATTTCTTGATGTATTTTATGACTTCTGCAAGCGCTATTAATATTATAATTTTTCGGCAATTTCCGCCACTCGCTTCGCCTGTGACTTCACATTTGAAGCGGCAGGACCTCCGAATGCGGTGCGCTCGTTTACGCACTTTTCGAGTGAGATTGCGTTATACACATCTTCGTTAAACACATCGCATACCTTTTTGTATTCTTCAATAGGAAGGTTTTCAAGGTCTGTCGAAAGCTCAATACACCTTGCAACAAGCTCCCCCGTTGCCTTGTAAGCATCACGGAACGGCACGCCGTTCTTGGTGAGCCAGTCGGCGCAGTCGGTTGCATTGATAAAGCCGCCTGCCGCCGCCTTACGCATATTCTGAGGAATAACGCGCATTGTATCAAGCATAGGCGTGAACGCTGTCAGACACATTTTAACCGTATCAACCGCGTCAAAAATTGCCTCCTTGTCCTCCTGCATATCCTTGTTGTATGCCAGCGCAATTCCCTTCATAACCGTGAGAAGCGTCATAGTGTCGCCGAAAACTCGTCCGCTCTTACCCCTGACAAGCTCTGCAATGTCGGGGTTCTTTTTCTGCGGCATAATGGAAGAACCTGTTGAAAATGCGTCGTCAAGCTCAACAAACTTGAATTCCCAACTGCACCACATAATAATCTCTTCTGAAAATCTTGAAAGGTGCACCATTATAATTGAGAGCACGGAAGAAAATTCAATGCAGAAATCTCTGTCGGACACACCGTCAAGAGAATTGTTTGTTACACCTGCAAAGCCGAGCAAATCGGCTGTTATTGTTCTGTCAATAGGATAGGTTGTGCCTGCAAGAGCACAAGAGCCAAGCGGCATTTCGTCCATTCTCTTGAGGCAGTCCTCAAGGCGAGAAACATCACGCAAAAGCATTTCGCCGTATGCAAGCAGATGATGACCGAATGTAATCGGTTGTGCACGCTGAAGATGAGTATATCCGGGCATAACGGTATCGCTGTACTTTTCTGCTTTATCGGCAATAACCTTGATTAAATCAACAACGAGTTTTTTTACATTTACAACCTCTTTTTTAAGATACAGCTTGATGTCAAGCGCAACCTGGTCGTTACGGCTGCGCGAAGTGTGCAAACGCTTGCCGTTATCGCCGATTCTCTTGGTAAGCTCGCCCTCAATAAAGGTGTGAATATCCTCTGCCTCCATATCAAACGGCAAAGCACCGCTTTCAATGTCTGAAAGGATACCCTTTAAGCCCTGAATAATATCAGCAGATTCCTCTTCCTTGATAATACCGCATTTGCCGAGCATTGTTGCGTGAGCAATGCTGCCCTCTATGTCCTCTCTGTACATTCTTCTGTCAAATGATATAGAGCTGTTAAAATCGTTAGTTGTCTTTGAAAGCTCCTTTTTGAAGCGTCCTTTCCAAAGCTGCATATTATTCATCCTCCGTACTCGTTCCGAGTTTAATTTGATTTATTAAATCATTTACCTGATTATCATTAATTATTTTTTCAGCAAAGTTATTCTCGCCTTTATCTCTGACTGCTTTATGATTTTCACGAAGCATTTTTGATTTTTCCTCAATTAACCGTTGCCTTTTTGCTGATTTCTTTTTGTCCGCAAAACCAAAAACCAAAGAAAATATAAACAGAATTCCCAATGCCGGCTCAGCAAACATAAATAAAAAACATGCCAAAAAAGCAATACCAAAATTTGAATTATCAAAAATTGACAATCCAAGAACTAAAAGCAAAAATACTAAAGCAACTATAAAATCAACTATGCAAAAACCTTAAACGGCGAAACAGGATTATTGTCTTTTTTAAACATATGACACACAAAGCCCGTTATACAGTATATTATCAACCCAAAAACCAGCATTGAAATAAAAATGCCAACCACATATCCCATAACATTTTTCCTCTGTTATAAACCAAAAACTCAACTTATAAAAGCGCTTTATGAATTGTACCTAACAACCGAATTTCAGTCTTTAGGAGAGAAGGTTCATATATTAACGAAAACCTCTGAGGCGAACTAAAAAATCCTAAAAACACTTTACGGGGCAGAGATTTACCCTGCCCCTAAATTATTACCGTATAAGGCTTGATAGAGATTTATGAAATGTATTCTCGCAATAAAAACTGAATTTAATAACACTGCGCTTCACATTACATAAAATCTGCACATCGAAAGTAAGAAATTATTTTATAAGACCTTTCTTTGCACGAACCTTGATTGGGAGACCAAAGAGGTTGATGAAGCCTGCGCTGTCGTTCTGGTCATAAACTTCGTCCTCATCAAAGGTTGCAATTTCCTCATCATAGAGTGAATACGGGCTTGTAACGCCTGCGTCAATGATGTTGCCCTTATAGAGCTTGAGCTTAACCTCACCTGTAACATATTCCTGAGTGCTGTCAACAAAAGCCGAAAGAGCCTCACGCAGAGGTGTGTACCACTTGCCGTCATAAACAAGCTCTGCAAATGTATTTGAAAGATTTAATTTGTAGTGAAGAGTATCCTTGTCAAGGCAGATTTCCTCAAGCTTTGAGTGAGCTGCATAAAGGATTGTACCGCCCGGTGTTTCATAAACGCCGCGAGCTTTCATACCGACAAGACGGTTTTCAACAATATCTGTGATACCTACGCCGTTTCTTCCGCCGATTTCATTAAGCTTTTCAATCATTGCAACGCCGTCAATTTCTTCGCCGTTAAGCTTTGTAGGAATACCTTTTTCAAATGAAATTGTTACGTATTCGGGTTTGTCGGGAGCCTGCTCAGGAGAAACGCCGAGTTCAAGGAAGCCTTCCTTGTTATACATAGGCTCGTTTGCAGGGTCCTCAAGGTCAAGTCCCTCGTGGCTTAAATGCCAGAGGTTTTTATCCTTTGAATAGTTTGTTTCACGGTTAATCTTGAGCGGAATATTGTGCTTTTCAGCATATTCAATCTCGTCCTCACGAGACTTGAACTCCCATGTTCTCCAAGGAGCGATAATCTTCATATCAGGAGCATATGCCTTGATTGCAAGCTCAAAACGAACCTGGTCGTTGCCCTTGCCTGTGCAGCCGTGACAGATAGCGTCTGCGCCCTCTGCCTTTGCAATTTCAACAAGTCTTTTTGCAATAATAGGACGGGCAAATGATGTGCCGAGGAGGTACTTGCCCTCATAAACTGCACCTGCCTTGATTGTCGGGAACACATAATCTTCAACAAACTCCTTGTTGAGATCCTCAATATAAAGCTTTGATGCGCCTGTCTTAATAGCTTTTTCCTCAAGGCCGTCAAGCTCTGTGCCCTGACCTACGTTACCTGAAACAGCGATAACCTCGCAGTTGTCATAGTTTTCCTTGAGCCACGGAATGATGATTGAAGTATCAAGACCGCCCGAATAAGCGAGAACTACTTTTTTGATTTTTTTATCAGCCATTGTAAAATTCCTCCTGAAAATTTGGTTTTTTATGTTTCTATTACATTATACACCGATGTTTTAAAAAATCAAGTGTTTTTTGAATAAATATTCAATATTTTTAAAAATCCCAAAAAATATGTCTAATTTCAAAAATAACACGAAATTTTACGCATAGGCAAGCGAATAGTCTATGCCATACGCACCGTTTGCCGTCACTGTTTTTTCAAAAATGCATATATGCAAATTAAATGAATATTTATAAATATTCATTTTGTATGCATTTTATGAATACTTTCACTTTCGGGAAGATTATCAGCCGAAAAACAACCGATATTGAATAAAATCCGATTATCTGCTATACTTAAAAATGAAATAAAATCATACAATATTATAAACACAGTGAAAGGAAGATTGCAATGTCAATATTCAAAGAAATATCAGCCGAGGAAATCACGGAAAACCCTTTTAAGCTCATAGGTAAGGACTGGGCGCTTGTGACAAGCGGCACAAAAGATAAATTCAACACAATGACCGTCAGTTGGGGAGGCGTAGGCATTATGTGGGGCAAACCGAGCGCATTCACTTTTATTCGCCCTCAGCGTTATACCTTTGAATTCACAGAAAACAGCGAATTCTACACAATGAGCTTTTTTGACGACAGCTGTCGCAAGGCTTTGCAACTGTGCGGAACAAAAAGCGGCAGAGACTGCGACAAGGTAAAGGAAACAGGACTTACTCCTGCTTTTACCGAGGACGGAGCGCCGTATTTTGAGGAAGCAAAGCTTGTGCTTGTGTGCAAAAAGGCATATGCTCAGTTTCTCACCGAGGACAGTGTAACAGAAACCGATAACATCGAAAAGTGGTATCCTGCAAAAGATTTCCACAAAATGTATATCAGCGAAATAACAAAGGTTCTTATCAGAGAATGATAAGCGCCTAACAAAATTTGAACATAGAAGTTATATAATAGCTTGGAATTCAATAAATCAGTCAGGGATAAAACGCCTGACATCATTGCGGCAACAGTATTTGATTTCAAATTTTAAATCAAATAAAAAATTAAGCTGAAAAGGCTTCCAACAGATATCCCCCTCAGAACCCGTTCGCACTTGTATTTTGATATAAATTATAATTCATTTTTATTATAATTCTTCTGCAATATGAAAGGCTGTCCGAAATTCGGACAGCCTTGATTTTTAAATATTTTTCATTTTTCAATGATATATTGAAATTACTTTACAGCTTCATAAACTGCAACTGCACAAGCAACTGTCGCACCTACCATAGGGTTGTTACCCATACCGATAAGGCCCATCATCTCTACGTGAGCAGGAACAGAAGATGAACCTGCGAACTGAGCGTCACCGTGCATTCTGCCCA